>NZ_AP028947.1:3000000-3300000 GCF_036323495.1 Limnobacter thiooxidans
TCAAATTGGGCGAGGCGGTCGGACCAAGGAGCAGGCCCATGGATTCTTCATCGTGGAGAGTTCGAGCAACGAAGGAAGCTGCCAGAGCGATCGCCCCGGCAGCAAGATACGCCGGATCAGTGACCCAGGATTTTTGACAGGAACAACTGCGCGCGTTCAGAACGCGGCGAACCAAAGAAGTCTTCCTTGGTACAGTCTTCCACAATGTTGCCTTTGTCCATGAAAATGACCCGATCAGCCACCTTACGTGCAAAGCCCATTTCATGGGTCACGCACATCATGGTCATGCCTTCCTGAGCGAGTTCCACCATTACATCCAGCACTTCATTCACCATTTCTGGATCAAGGGCTGAAGTCGGCTCGTCGAACAACATGCAGATCGGATCCATGGACAAGGCCCGTGCAATGGCCACACGCTGTTGCTGTCCACCGGAGAGTTGCCCCGGGAACTTGGCGGCTTGCGCTTTCAAGCCCACGCGGTCCAGCAGGCCAAGCCCCTTGGCTGTGGCCTCTTCCTTGGAACGGCCCAGTACCTTGATCTGGGCCAAGGTCAGGTTTTCTGTAATGGTGAGGTGAGGGAACAACTCAAAGTTCTGAAACACCATACCGACGCGCGAACGCAACTTGGGCAGGTCAGTGCCTTTGGCGCCAACAGAGACGCCGTCCACCGTGATAGTTCCTTCCTGAAAAGGCTCCAGCATGTTGACGGTTTTGATCAAGGTGGACTTGCCAGAACCTGATGGACCACACACCACCACAACTTCGCCCTTTTTAACCGAAGTTGTGCAATTGGTGAGCACCTGAAAACTGCCGTACCACTTACTTACTTTACTGATTTCAATCACAGTGCTCTCCTGCTATCGAATAATTTGGGTTTTCTTCTGAAGCGCCTTGACCAGCATCGACATGCTGAAACAGATCGCCAGATAGACCAGGGCCACAAAGGTGTACATCTCAACCAGAGAGCTGTCGCGTTGTGCGATTTTGGACGCAGCGCCCAAGAAATCGGTGACTGACAGTACATACACCAGGGATGTGTCCTGGAACAAAATGATGGTTTGGGTCAACAACACAGGCAACATGTTGCGGAAGGCTTGAGGCAGAATGATCAACCACATTGACTGGCGATAGTTCAAACCCAAAGCTTGCGCAGCTGAAACCTGGCCGCGTGAAATACTTTGAATACCGGCCCGCATGATTTCGCAGAAAAATGCTGCTTCAAACATGATGAACGTGATGTAGGCCGAACGGTCTGGCCCAACCTGTGGCGGACGCTCATACCCCATGACCGACTGCAGAACCACCGGCACCAGAAAATAGAACCAGAAGATCACCAGAATCAAGGGAATAGACCGCATCAGGTTCACGTAACCCGCCGCGATCATGGCCAAGGGTTTGATACTCGACAAACGGGCCAAAGCCAGCAAGGTACCAAAGAAAATACCCCCAAGACACGCCACCACCGTCAGTTGCACGGTGTAGCCAAGGCCTTGCAGCAGATAAGGCAGAGAACCCGTAATTGCGCTGAAGTCAAAATCGTTCATTATTTGCCTCCCGCAATGAAGCCAGGCACTGCTGTACGTCGCTCAATCAAAGCCATCACCCGGTTCATGGTCATCGCCACAATCACGTACAACACGGTGGCAGCAATATAAGCTTCAAAAAACGCAAATGTGACTTCACCCATTTCACGGGTCCGGAACGTCAACTCTGTCAAGCCGATGGTCAAAGCCACCGATGTGTTCTTGATCAGGTTCATGGACTCGGACGTCATGGGTGGGATGATGATGCGATAAGCCATCGGCAAAAGTACAAACCGGTAGGTTTGCGCCTCAGTCAGTCCAAGTGCGTAGCCCGCAGCCCGCTGGCCGCGCGAAAGGGAAAGAATGCCCGATTTCACCTGTTCAGCCACCCGTGAAGCGGTAAACAGGCCAAGACAAACTACAGCAGCCAGAAACTGGACAAAGGTCGGATCTTGTTCAATCGACCAACTTTTCAGAGCCGGGATGAATTCGGGAACCACAAAATACCAGAGAAAAAATTGCACGATCAGTGGAATGTTGCGAAAGATCTCAACATAAGCATTGCCCAGGAAGGCCAACGGTTTGTTCGAGGCGGTGCGCAACACACCCATCAGGGAACCCACAGAGAAGGCGATGACGCCCGCAACTGCAGAAGTGGCAAGGGTCCAAAGCAGGCCGGAAAACAGCATTTCCCACCAAACCAGGGTTTCACCTTCCACGATCGGCTGAAAAAACAACAGCCAATTCAGGTCGCTATTCATTTAGATACTCCCGAGTCGAATCTCGGCCAATACAAGGAAAAGGCCGGCATACGTTTGCAAACGCTAGCCGGCCTGTGTCGAACCAGGTCGTATTATTTCACGCCTTGGTCATTGGGGTTCGCCAACGCTGCCTTCAGTTCAGCAGACATCGGGAAATTCAGGTTCACGTTCTTTGGAGGAATCGGGTTCATGAACCACTTGGCATACATTTTTTCCACATCACCGGACTTGATCAGGCCGTTGATCGTTCCATCAACAACTGCCTTGAAAGGTGCATCGCCCTTGCGAACCATGACGCCGTAAGGCTCTACGCGCAATACTTCGGGCAGGAACATGAATTCATCAGGATTCTTGCTGTTCGCAACCAAGCCAGCAATCAGAATGTCGTCCATCACGAAAGCTTTTGCGCGGTCATTGGCCACCAACAAGAAGCTTTCAGCATGGTCTTTGCCGTAAATTTCCTTGAAATTGATGTTGGCACCTTTCTCGTTTTGCTTGATCAGCTGAACGGAAGTGGTACCCGATGTAGTGGCGATGGGCTGTCCATCCAAATCAGCAAGGCTTTTGATGCCGCTGTTTTTCTTGACAACTACTTTCACGCCAGTCACGAAGGTAGTGTTGCCGAAAGAAACTTGTTCCTGGCGAGCGACTGAGTTGGTCGTTGAACCACATTCCATATCAACTGTGCCGTTTTGAAGCAAGGGGATGCGGTTTGCAGAAGTAACTGGTTGCATTTCCACTTTCAGGTCAGGCATTTTCAGCTTGGTTTTGACCGCATCAACAATTTTGTTGCACAGGTCCATGTGGTAACCAATCGGCTTCTGATTGTTGTCCAGGTATGAAAACGGAACAGACGACTCACGGTATCCAACCACAATTGTTTTTGTGTCGGAGATTTTTTTCAAAGTACCCGTAAGGTCTTGGGCAACTGCGGGCTGCACTACGGCAACAGTGGCCACGGCCAGCGCTGCTGCAAGAAGATTCCTTTTCATTTTTGCTCCTTGAATGAAAAATTTAAAGCACGAAGTGTGCAAACACCCTCCGAAACGCGAATTTCCGCGCGGCGGTATTAGAGTTTTATTCTCCGAGGACGGGTGAGAACCTCGGGTCTGAGTATTTCACTCAACTGCTGCTCTGACAGTAAGCCCTTTTCAAGAACAAGGTCGGAAACTTTCCTTCCGGTTTTCAATGCAGTTTTTGCGATCTCAGATGCTTGATCATAGCCTATGTAAGGGTTGAGGGAGGTAGCCAGACTGGCTGATTCCTCCACCCTTTGACGCAAAAGTGACTCATTTGCGGTAATCCCTAATACGCAATTCTTGGTCAGGGTTTTACAAGCAGCTGTCAGGTGATAAATGCTTTTGAACAAACTCCACGCAATAATGGGTTCAAAGGCGTTCAATTGGAGTTGGCCTGCCTCGGCGGCCATGGTCACAGTGACGTCGTTTCCGATGACCTCGAAGGCCACCTGATTGACCACTTCAGGAATGACCGGATTCACCTTGCCTGGCATGATGGACGAACCTGCGGCACGCGGGGGCAGATTGATTTCATTCAAGCCGGCTTGCGGACCAGACGAAAGCAGGCGCAAATCGTTACACATCTTGGACAATTTGACGGCCACGCGCTTCAGTACGCCCGACAACTGCACAAAGGAACCCGTGTCTTGTGTGGCTTCAACAAGGTCCGCGGCCGTGACCAGGCCCAACTGGGTTATTTCTTCAAGGTAATGGCGCGCGCGGGATGCATATTCCGGATCGGTGTTGATGCCCGTGCCAATGGCCGTGGCACCCAGGTTGATTTCGGAAATCAGGCTGGTGGCTTCACGAAGGCGCAAGATATCTTCGCCAATCATGACTGAGAAGGTTGCAAATTCCTGCCCCAAGGTCATAGGTACAGCATCTTGCAACTGAGTACGACCAATTTTCAGGATTTTGCGAAATTCAAAGGATTTTTCACCAAATGCCTCGCCGAGCTCTTCCATGGCAGCCAACAAACCTGTGATGGCATTGATCAAACCGATTTTGACTGCAGTGGGGTAAACATCGTTGGTGCTTTGGGATGCATTGACATGTTCAATCGGGTGAACCAACTTGTAATCGCCCTTCTTTCCGCCCAGAATTTCAATGGCGCGGTTGGCGATAACTTCATTGGCATTCATGTTGGTCGAGGTACCGGCACCACCCTGAATGACATCCACCACGAACTGGTCATGAAGTTTGCCGGTACGGATTTCTTTGCAAGCCTGCGTAATGGCTTTGGCCAACTCGGGGGGGATTGTATCCAGATCGGCATTGGCCTTGGTTGCCGCCCACTTGACGGCGGCAAGCGCGTTAATTAGTTCAGGCGCGTTGTAAAGCGGGAAGCCGGTGATTTGATAGTTGTCGAGTGCCCGGCTGGTGTGAACGCCCCAGTAAGCCTCTGCGGGGATCTTCTTTTCACCCAGAAGATCTTTTTCGACGCGATGTTCCGACTGCTGCTTAACCATGCGATCCCCTGATGGAAATTTGAATGAAGGTCATGCTAAATCTTTGGTGCATTTCCCTCCAATACATAATTGGCATTAAAGCATGCAATTCTTGCATACACAAAAGACCCCCTGATTGGGTAGTGCTTGGATGGGTAGGCGACCGAGCTAATCAGGCCAATAGTGCCAAGCCAGATCGGCCTGCTCATTGCCAGCGTTAAGCTCTCGGTTGCGTTGACTGCGGCGGTACAGGCGTACTTCCATGTCGATGAAGTAAGGTCCGGTGATGCAACACAGACCGGAATCACCAGACACCGCACTTTCCGGCAACCACGCCACCCCTAGCCCAGCCTGGCACAGGGACTTCAGGCTTTCTGACATATCGGTTTCGTACAGTGTTTTTTTCAGAAACACCGGACCTGCTTCAAAAGCCATGTCAGTCATCTTGGACAAGTAAGCGTGCTTGGAATAGGACAGAAAAGGCACGGGCAATGGTGCGAGGGGATCAAGTGCATAAAGCGGCTTGCCGAAGGCATCTTTTGCCGTGTAAGGCGCAAAACGCTCCACGCCCAAAAGACGAAACTCGAATTTGCCCGGGTCCAACTCAATAGGCTCTCGACTGTGGTGATAACACACCAGAAAATCGCTTGCTCCGTCGGTGAAGTAAAGTACTGCATCGTGCACGTTGCTTGCAGTCAATTGAAAACTGAGATCGGGTAACCGATCGGCCAGCTTGGCCTTTAGTGTACTGATCCAGTAAGGGGCCTTGCTGCAAGCCAGCGTATGAGGTACAACCAAGCGGATCGGGTGTCGGCTTTGAAGGCTGCCGCCCCGCACAATGGTGCGGGCTTGGCGAATTTGCTCAAGCATGGCGAGGGCCTGTTCATAAAACACTTCTCCCTGGGCGCTGAGTCTCGTGGGGTATGAACCCCGGTCAATCAACTCGCAGCCAAGCCAGCCCTCAAGCGCCTGAATTCGACGCGAGAAAGCAGGCTGGGTCACGCATCTCAAGTTGGCCGCTTTCGAAAAGTTCTTGGTTTGGGCCAGGGTGATGAAGTCTTCAAGCCATTTCGTTTCCATGGGCAGACGCGTTCGGTTGACTGTGCTGTTGAATCAGCCACATTCGTGCGTATTCACCATTCTTGTCAAGTAGTGATTCATGGCTGCCACTTTCCAGAATTTCCCCCTGCCCCATCACTAGAATCTGGTTTGCATGAACCACCGTGCTTAAACGGTGGGCGATGATCAAGGTGGTGCGGTTGCGCGACAAGGCTTGCAGCTCTTGCTGAATGGCCCGTTCCGAGCGCGAGTCGAGTGCTGAAGTGGCTTCATCAAAAATCAGGATTGCCGGATTTTTCAGGATGGTTCGTGCAATGGCCACGCGCTGTTTTTCTCCCCCGGACAACTTCAAACCGCGCTCACCAACCTGGGTTTGGTACCCATCCGGTTGGCTGAGAATGAATTCATGGATGTGCGCGGCTTTTGCAGCCGCTTCAATTTCATCCTGGCTGGCATCAGGCCGACCGTAGGCGATGTTGTAGGCGATGCTGTCGTTGAACAGCACAGTGTCCTGAGGAACGATGCCGATATTTTTGCGAAGGGAGATCTGGGCAACATCACGAATGTCTTGCCCGTCAATCAGGATGGCGCCGCTGCCCACCTCATAAAAACGATACAGCAGGCGGGAGAGCGTTGATTTTCCGGCGCCGCTGTGACCGACCACCGCAACAGTGTGCCCGGCAGGCACCGAGAAAGAGAGATTTTTCAATACTTGGCGCCGCTCGTCATAGGCAAAACCAACGTTGCGAAACTCGATCGCCCCGCCATTTACCTTCAAATCGGGTGCATCGGGCTTGTCTTTGACTTCAAGATTCTCATCCATCAGCCCAAACATGCGCTCGATGTCAGCCAGGCTCTGCTTGATCTCGCGGTAAATCACACCGAGGAAGTTCAAGGGGATGTAAAGCTGAATCATGAATGCATTGACCAGCACCAGGTCGCCCAAGGTCATGCTGCCATCGAGAACACCTGCTGTGGCGCGCCACAACACCAAAGTGACCGCAAGTGCAATGATTGCACTTTGCCCGGTATTGAGCAGAGTCAGTGATTTCTGGGAACGTATGGCAGCTTCCTGCCAGGCAGTCATGCTCTTGTTGTAACGCTGGGATTCAAAAGCCTCGTTACCGAAATACTTGACTGTTTCATAGTTGATCAGGGAATCCACCGACCGCACATTGGCCTTGGAATCGAGTTCATTCATGGTGCGGCGAAAATGCAGGCGCCATTCGGTGATCTTGACTGTGAAAAAGATGTACAGCGAAAGCGCCACTGCAGTGATGACTGAAAACCAGATGTCGTAATTGAAAAACAGGTAGCCCACCACGAGAACAATTTCAATCAGTGTGGGCAGGATGCTATACAGGGTGTAGCTGACCAAGCTTGAAATGGCACGTGAACCGCGTTCGATGTCACGGGTGACGCCCCCGGTTTGACGGTTGAGGTGAAACCGCAACGACAGGGCATGCAAATAATCGAACACCTGAATGGCAATGGACCTAACTGCATTTTGGGTGACCCGTGCAAACAGCAGTTCCCGCAGCTCGGTAAACAGGGTCGTGGAAAGTCGCAAGGCGCCGTAGGCCACCAACAAGGCCACTGGCATTGACGCAGCAGCCAACAGGGCATTGCTTTGCAGCAAAGGGGTCAAGGTGTCGATGATTTCCTTGAGCAACAGGGGCACGCCAACGTTGGCGACCTTGGCCAGCACCAGGCAGGCGATTGCAAAGACCACCCTCCACTTGTATTCCCACAGGTAAGGCAAAAGCTGGGCAATGGTGCCCCAGTCGCTTCGTTTTCGGGATCTTGGCGGGGCGGATTCCACCGGTGCAGTTCTGCGCATGCGATACTTCTCGATACAAAAAAATGAGGCGATGGTGAATGCTACCACCCGCCTCGCCCAACACGACGCAGGAGACAAATTCAAATGACAAGTATTCAAGACAAAGTGATTGTGATCACGGGTTCATCCGAGGGCATTGGCGCAGCGCTAGCCATCAAGCTGGCTCCCGGCAACAAACTGGTTCTTGCTGCAAGGCGCATGGACAAATTGCAGGAAGTCGCCAAACAGGTGCAGGCTGCCGGCGGGCAAGTTCACTGCGTGGCGTGCGATGTCACCGAACAGGCTCAGTGTGAAAACCTGGTGGAAGAATCGGTGAAAGTGTTCGGTGGCATTGACATGGTGGTGAACAACGCAGGTGTTTCAATGCATGCCTGGTTTGAGGACATCACCGACCTGGGCACATTTGAGCGCCTGTTCCGCGTGAATGTGATGAGCATGGTCTGGATTACCCACAAAGCCCTGCCCTATATCAAGAAAGCCAAAGGCCTGATTGTCGGTGTTTCCAGCCTGGCTGGAAAAACCGGTGTGCCTGCACGCACCACCTATTGCACCAGCAAGTTCGCAATGAGCGGTTTCATGGAAGCCTTGCGCATTGAACTGATGGGCACAGGCGTGGATGTGTGCGCCATTTTTCCTGGGGTGGTGGACACGGAAATTCGCCGCAACGGCCTGAACCCGAATGGCGAACGTGCCGGCGTATCGGGCCTGCGCGAAAAAGGGGCCATGACCGTTGAACAATGTGTGAACGAGATTGTGGACGCCATGGCCGAGCGCAAGCGCGAATGGGTCATGACGGCAAAAGGTCGCTTGGGCCTGAAACTGAAACCCTTTGTGCCCGCGGTGATCGACAAAATGGCCAAGGACGCACTGGACGACGAACATGGCGGGAAAAAATCTGCTTGAATTCGAGTTTGGACGGGCCCGGTTCAGGCCCCAAACAGAATAACGGCCTGAACCACAGCCCCCAATACCGCCAAGACAACCACCACACCCAGCACGGTAACCGCTTTGCGATTGGCCTCGATTTGCGCAACCAACTGGGTGTTCTGGCTGGCCAGTTCCTTGATGACCTCGGCAGATTGAACCACCTGGCTTTGAAGCTCAACGATGGCCTGTTGTGCCTCAAACAACTGGTGTTCAAGGCGTCCAATTGCACCGATGTCGGTGGCCAGCACGACGCCGGTTGTGTTGCTTTGACCTGATTCTGACGACTTTTTTCTGGATACGCTGTTCCACAGCTTGACTGCACCGTCTGCCACTTTAGGTGCATTTTTAATCACCTCGCCCCAAGGCACCATCTGCAATACTGCCACCCAAGCTACAGCCATAATTTCCTCTTATGATCCAGTCAACAATGGGCCATTATCGCGCTTTTCAGGCGAAGGCATTGGTAACGGGCACCTAGAATAAAATGCAGACTCTAGAAGGTCAGCGTTACAATCCAGCATTCATCCAATAAAAAGAACCTGACTACATGACCACCGACAAACCAATCCTGCTACCTGTAGACCGTGAACCGGTCATTCGTGTGATCCCCATGCCCCGTGATTCCAATGCATCAGGCGACGTTTTTGGTGGCTGGATTATGGCGCAGGTTGACTTGGCTGGGTCGGTGCCTGCCACCGCACATGCCAAAGGTAGGATTGTGACCGTGGCTGTGAATGAGTTCGTGTTCAAGGAACCGGTGTTTGTCGGTGACTTGTGCAGCTTCTATGCAGAAGTGGTGAAGGTTGGTCGAACGTCCATGCAGATTTACGTGGAAGTTTTCGCACAGCGCCGCTTGAAACCAGATGACGTGGCCAAGGTTACCGAAGCCTACATTACTTATGTGGCTGTCGACGAGAACCGGAATTCACGGCCTGTGGAGCCATTGAATTAGGCTCTTGAACAGTTGAGCAGGTCGGCGACCAAATGGCTTTGGTCGCCTTGCTCGCTTTGAGCCTAGAAGTGACTGAGGTCCTGCTGGTGCATCTCGAACGCAAACTCAACCTCGTTCACGTGCTGCCAGGAACTTTGCCCCTTGGCCTGTTTTCGCGACAGTTCGATCCGGTAGTCATACCGGTCGGGGCGATACAAACCTTTCAGTACCTGCACCGGCCTGCCGTTTTCATCGTAAGCCACGCGTGAAATGGCCAACAGGGGCGCGCCGACGGGTACACCCAAAGCATAGGCAACCGATGCATCGGCCAGGCGCGCCGAGATGGTTTGACGAGCCTTGGCCACTTTCACCCCAGCCTCTTCCAGCAAAACCAATATCGGAAATTCTCGCAAGCGCCTGCGACAAATACGGCCAGACAAATCCTGCGGTATGAAACTGGTCAGGTGGGCAACCGGCTGTCCTTCAATCTGACGAATACGGATCAGTTTTTCCACAATGGCGTCGCTGGGCAAATGCAGCAGGGTTGCAATGTCAGGTGGAGGAAGAATGCGTTTGGAGGTGATCAGCTGGAGATCGGAAGAGTCGCCACTGGCTTGCAGACGCATGGCAGAAGCACTGAGCAACTGGCTTTGGCCAACGGAGGAATTGCGTGACTCAGTGCGGGGTTTGACAAAAGTACCCTTGCCACGGCCCCTTGCCACCAAACCTTCCTTCACCAGGTCTTGCAGGGCCCGACGCATGGTGACCCGGGACACATTGAATTGTTCTGCAAGCACCAGCTCACCTGGCAAGGGCTTGGTGTCGTAGTGTCCCTCAATAATGCGTTCGCGAAGAATCAGGTAGATCTGGTGATAAAGAGGCACGACCTGATTGGGGTCCAATTTACTGTCCCCGAAGTTCGATTCTTCGTGAAGTGCGGAGGGAAACTGACTGTCCATGGGTACTGTCCAAGTGCTGCTGAAATGCTGCATAGATAATACAACACAATGCAACACAATTCATACTGCTGCGATAGTACAAAAAAGTGAAAGGGCTGCCCAAACCGAAGTTCTGGCAGCCCTTGTGTTGCATCAGGACACGCTTGGTAGCGGATTACTCTTCCTGAAAGGCCTCTTCACGCTTTTTACGAATCGAAGGCAAAAACACCACAATCAAGGCGATCAGTGCGATAGCCAGCATGGTTGCACTGATTGGACGGGTAACCAGTACGGAGAAGTCTCCACGCGACAGCAGCAAGGCCCTGCGCAGGTACTCTTCCATCATGGGACCCAGGATAAAACCCAACAGCAATGGGGCTGGTTCACATTTCAGTTTTGAGAAAATGTAACCCAACACACCAAACCCGGCCAGCAGGTAAACATCAAACAACTTGTTGCCCAGACTGAACACACCGATACAGCAGAAAACCAGAATCATCGGGTACAGGTAATGGTAAGGGACCGAAATCATCTTGACCCAGATACCAATCAAGGGCAGGTTCAAAACAACAAGGAACAGGTTACCGATCCACATCGAGACGATGATGCCCCAGAACAATGCAGGCTGTTCGGTCATGACCGCAGGCCCTGGCGTGATGCCCTGAATAATCATGGCGCCAATCATCAGTGCCATGACCGGGTTGGAAGGAATACCCAGTGTCAGCAAGGGAATGAAGGAGGTTTGCGCACCGGCATTGTTGGCTGACTCCGGACCCGCTACGCCTTCAATGGCACCTTTGCCAAACTGTTCCGGTGTTTTCGAAATCTTCTTTTCGATGGAATAGGAGGCAAACGAAGCCAGCATGGCGCCACCGCCGGGCAAAATACCCAACAAAGACCCAAGACCTGTGCCCCGTATAATTGGCCAGGCCATGCGCTTGAAATCTTCCTTGCTGGGCATCAAGCCTTCAACTTTGGAAACCATGGCAGAACGAAGATGCTCTTCCTCCAGGTTCTTGATGATTTCACCCAGACCGAACATGCCCATGGCCAGAATCACGAAGTTGATGCCTTCGGCCATGTAAGGGGTGTCGAAGGTGTACCGCTCCAGGCCTGAGTTGACATCGGTACCAGCCATGCCCAGTAACAAACCCAGCACAATCATGCCAAATGCCTGCAACAGGGAACCGCTGGCTAAAACTACCGAAGCAACCAGACCCACAACCATCAAGGAAAAGTATTCAGCTGCACCGAACTGCAATGCAATATCGGCCAGGGGAGGAGCAAACAGGGCCAGCAAGACCGTGGCAAATGTACCCGCCACGAAAGAACCAATTGCTGCGGTAGCCAACGCTTTACCAGCCTTGCCCTGGCGTGCCATTTGATAGCCATCCAGTGCGGTAACCACCGACGACGATTCCCCCGGCAAGTTGACCAGAATGGCCGTGGTGGAGCCCCCATACTGCGCGCCGTAATAAATGCCGGACAACATGATCAAGGACGACACTGGCGGGAGACCAAAGGTGATAGGCAACAGCATGGCAATGGTTGCCGTGGGGCCCAAGCCAGGCAGTACACCAATGGCAGTACCCAGAAATACACCGATCAGGCAAAACAGCAGGTTGTTGACCGTGAATGCTGTTTCAAGACCGAGGGATAAGTTAGAGAGAAGTTCCATGTTTACATTCCAAACCAGGACCCGAATATGGGCAGAGGAATTCCCAGGCCTTTAACAAACACCAGGCTGCAAAATACTGCCGCGCCCAGTGCGATGCCAAGGGTGAACTTCCAGTTAAAAAACTTGCTGGCAAGGGCTGAAATAAAAAATACCGCAATAACAGCAATAGCCAGACCCGCGCCCTCTACCAGCAATGCAAATGCGACGATGGAAAGGGTCACAAAAATAATTTTGGAAAAAGCAAACCCTTGAAGTGGTTCGCCTTCAACAATGAAAGAACGAATGAGGGATATCAAGCCGATGACAATCAGCAAACCACTCAACACCACGGGAAAATAGCCTGGGCCCATGACAATGGCGGTGCCCATTTCGTAGTCACCTGCCATATACAAAGCTGCTACACCAATGATCAGGTATAGCAGCCCGGCCCAAAAGTCGCGTAAGTCTTTTGGCATTTTAAAATCTCGGTAATTGATCAGTCAGCGTACTGGCCAGCTTTTTCGATGATAGGTTTCCAGCGTGCGATTTCAGCATCGAGGTGCTTGCGCAAGGCGGCAGGCGTGGCTTGATCCTGTGCTACTGGCTCGGTACCCAATTCAGCGAAACGTGCAATGACAGAAGGATCCTTCAATGCAGTTTGTAGCGACTTGCTCAGGCGATCAATGATTGGCTTTGGTGTGCCTTTGGGGGCATACAAACCGTGCCAAACGCCCACTTCGAAACCGGGCAGACCCGCTTTGTCCAAAGTTGGCAGATCAGGCAAGGAAGCAACCGGCTTTTTGGTGGTTACGGCGTAGGCCTTGATCTTTCCGCCCTTGATCTGGCTGGTGGTGTTGGTTGTCTGGTCGCACATGAAATCAACCTGACCACCCAAGAGGTCGTTCATTGCGGGGCCGGTGCCTTTGTAAGGCACTGTCGTGAGGTCGACACCCACGGCGGTCTGGAACAACATGCCGCACAGGTGCGAGGCGGATCCAATGCCAGCGTTGGCATAAGTCACCTTGTCTTTGTTGGTCTTGATGTAAGCCAACAGTTCCTGCATGTTTTTGGCTGGCATGTTGCTACGGGCAACGATGGTCATTGGCACATCGGTCACCAAGCCAATTGTTTCGAAGTCAGTAGATGCGTTGTATGACAACTTGCGATACAGCGAAGGCGCGGTGGACTGACCAATGTGATGCAGGAAAATGTTGTAACCATCTGCAGGTGAACGTGCAGCCTTGCCGGCAGCCAAAGTTCCACCAGCACCACCCAGGTTTTCAACAATCACTTGTTGCCCAAGGTCTTTGGACATGGACTGTGCAATCAAACGGCCTACCGTGTCCGTTGGGCCACCGGCTGCAAACGGAATCAGCATGGTAATGACTTTGGATGGATAGGGATCAGCAGCTTGTACTGAACCCACCAGACCCAACAGGGCCACTGCCAGAACGGACTTAATTGATTTCTTCACGGAACTCTCCTTGTGATTGGTACCAGATGGTATTGAAATGCCTGCTTTATTCTTCTTGTGATTTCTGCATTGACTCTGCAGGTGGATGGAGTATCAGCATGCGGTGGATGGGCAGCAATTGTGGTTTTCCATATACGCAGAAACCACAGGGGGCAATCGTGATGAACTGGACGGGATTTGACTTGGGGAGTTTTCTGGAAAAATCAGAATGTTTTTGTTTAATAAACTAACTATAAAGCTTGAAAATATTGATTTTTACGCAATATTTTTAGAAATTTAATTATTAGAAATAAACCAACCATTGAGATAGCAAGTTTGAAGTTTTAAGAAATACCCGGAAAATTGCACCGGGCAAGTTCTAAACACTGGATTCAAACTATTTTTTATCTTGCGACATCAGCCATTCATTCAAGGCAGAAGCCACCAATTGATTGATTCCACCCTCGCAATGAAGGGCGTGGTCTCGGAGCCTATTGACCAATTCAGCGGGCAACCTGTAGTTGACGGAAATCAACTTGCTGGCAGGAATGTCAGCAGCTCGCTCACGTTTGCTAGCTGCTGCTTTGGATGACTGTCCAAAGCGGTCGGGCAAGCTTTCGGATTTCAGTGACCCGTCCAGCTTTTTGGCCATGTTTTTGGCCATGTCGGTGGATTTAAGCGCCATGGTATTCCTTCAGATCTAGACAAGTCGGGACCGAAGTATAGCGCCTGTTCAAGGCCAATGGTTAAATGAGGCAGCTTACTTTTTACCGCCGTGATCAACCACGCGACAAACGCTTGGCATTTGAAACCGCCTTGCGGTGCACGGGTGCAATTCCAGCAGACAAGACCTTGCTTGTTTCACGAGACAAGGCGGAAAGCGTGGAAGCCGCAGAAGGTTGCTTTCCTGCCACCATGGCAGTGGTCATCGCTGACATCATGGTTTGAGCAATGGCAAACTGGGATTTGTACATTTGCGCCCAAATGGCAGTCCAGGATTCATAGAAAGCAGTGACTTTTTCATCGCTCATTTGCTTGAATTCTTTTTGATCTCTGGCGGAAGGGTTGGCTCCCGCCAGTGCCATGCGGGTCACCCGTTGGGCAACCACTTGAGGCGCGGCGATAGAGAGTTCCAAAGCCTGTTTGGACAGGCGCGTACTGAGGGCTGGGTAAGATGATTTCATGAAGCGACAGTAGCACAAAAGACTGACGATCAATCAACAGTTTTATGATGTGGGTTGCCTCAGAACACGCAAAAAGACGACGGCTTCACGAGCTTGTTTATCGCGGAAGCACGCGCAGCAGTTTTCCTTCCGGATTGTCGGTAAGCAAATAAATGGCGCCATCGGGGCCGGTACGGATGTCGCGAAACCTCTCACCCACTTCTTTGAACAGCACCTCTTCTTCAGTGGCCTTGTTACCCTTCAACACCACGCGACTTACTTGCTGGGCCTTCAAGGCACCCACCAACAAGTTACCCTTCCATTGTGGAAAAAGATTGCCGTCGTAGACGGTCATGCCGGAGGGGGCGATCGACGGTACCCAGTAAATTGCGGGTTGCTGTGTACCATCAAACTCTTTAAAGGGTGAAATTTGAGCGCCGGTGTAATCAATGCCGTAGGTGGCTTTGGGCCATCCATAATTGACACCAGGATTGATGACATTGACCTCATCGCCGCCGCGAGGGCCATGTTCGTGTGCGACAAGGCGCTTGTTAACAGGGTCATAAGCAACACCCTGCACATTGCGATGTCCGTAGCTATATATCTCGGGCTTGGCGCCTGATGTTTTAACAAAAGGATTGTCTGCTGGCACTGAACCGTCCCGGTTGATCCGCACGATTTTGCCAAGATGATTTGACAGGTTCTGCGCTTCTTCGCGATAGCTGTAACCATCACCCAGTGTGACAATGAGGGTGTTGTCGGGCAACCAGACCATGCGCCCGCCGTAATGGGCACTGCCCGACTTGGCCATTTGGGAGCGGAATATTTCCTTGACGCCATCAAGCCCATCCGTGCCCAAGCGGGCCACAGACACACAGGTGTGGTTGGCACTGCGGGTACCACAGGCATAGCTCAAGAAAATCTGCTTGCTTTGAGCGAAATCAGGCGCTGGCAGCACATCGAACAGCCCGGCTTGCCCACCATAAAATACGGCGGGGACATTGCTCAAAGGCTTGGCCTGCAATTTTCCATCGCTGCCCAGCAAGCGCAGTCGCCCCGGCTTTTCGGTAATCAGCGCACGGCCATCGGGAAGAAAAGCAATGGACCATGGGCTTTCCAGGCCGTCTGCAAGCAGGTCGATTCTGTAGGGCTTGCTGGTCTGCGCAAGCGTTTGCTCTGCAGGCATCAACAAACCTGTGAGCAGTACGAAGGCAAGAATTGGGGAGGCCGTCAATTTACCGCGCTTTGACAAGACGGAAAACAGCGCCCCAGCCACTGCGGCGGCAGCTAGCATTGAGAACAGACCCACCACTGTACGGGTGGCGGCGATAAGTATTGGCATTGGTGCAATCATGTCGACTACCTTGAAAGTTACCCACAAACCCGCAACTGCCCCAAAGGTGCACCAGTAGATTCGCCATTTGAAAGAGGTCCATCTCGAGCACAACAGGGCAACGGCTTGGGACGCTGCAAAGCTGCATCCGAAAATGACCGCATACACGATGGAGAAGTTCCCCAAATCATGCAGCGTCGTCTCGAACCGAATGGGCAGCGGAATGTTGACCCCAAGATTTTGCAAGGCATACAGGTTGATCTGGGATTGCACCAAGGTACCCAACAAAACACCCAGTACCCACGCAATCAGGAAAGATTTTATCAGGGGTGTTTTGGCGCCTGAATTTCTCATGTCAGATTGACCCGCTCAACCATAGACCGCTACCACTTGATAGCCCAGCGAGGCCAATTGGCCATTGGGCGTCCACAGCTTGGCTGTTTGATTCACATACCCTTGCGCACCCGCTTTGGTTTCCATGTCGATCTGGAACCAGCCATCGCTGTTGATGTCTTTGGGCAGGGGCGGTAATTCCAAAGACCAGCTCACGGAACTGGCCATGACAGGGCCCTTGAAATGACTCAGGCAAGGGGTGGGTGGACCATCGCTGAGCATGACAATCAACACTTCAGGACTTAGATTTTTATCGATTGAACGGATGTAAATGCCACTTTCCCAGAATGGGGTGCCCATATAGGGAATGCTGCCCAAGGCCCAGCGCATTTCAATGTGCTGCAGGAAATTCGGGGTGATTTTTGGAATGAAAGGCAAAGCTGGAATGTCGTCAACAAGCTTGGGAAGCGGCTTGTGCTCCGGTGTCAGTAGCGGCAACGCCGTGTCGCGCGGTGCACCAAACACGCCGACGACCAAACCGGCCAGGGTTTCGTCGCTGTAAATTTCGCACTGGACCTGGCTGACACTCTTTCCCTGTCGAAGCAACCGGGTGCGGTACACAACATCACCCGCTGGCACAGGGCCCACAAAGTTGGTTTGAAGTGCACGCAGAGGCATGTCAATACCCAAGGTATCGCGCATGGCCACCACGGCCAAGGCGGACAGAAAACCGCCAAACATTGTTCGGCCCTGAGTCCAGTCGTCTGTGGCGGTGAAAGTTACTGTGTCGCCGTTCAGGCGACGGTTCGACAAAATCTCTGAAAGTGCGACGGTCATGCTTGGCCTTCAAACTGCTTGAAATTGGGTGCCCGCTTTTCTCCAAAAGCGCTGAATGCCTCCTGGGCAGGTTCTTGGGGAATCATGTTCATGAACAGCTTGCCTTCTTCTGCCATGATTTCCGCAACCTGGCTTTTGTTTGCAGACTTCAACAGGCGTTTGGTGGTCAGCAAACTGGTCAAGGGCAAGTCAAGCAATTTTTTCACTTGGGCCTGAACATGCGCTTCCAGCGCGTCAGGTTCCAGAACGTCAGAAATGATGCCGGTGTCGTAGGCTTTCAAGGCCGTGAACAAGTCACCAAGCAACAGCAACTCCGCCGCTTTCTGATAACCGGCGGAAATAGGAAGCAACAGACTTGAAGCCGCTTCGGGGCACAAACCCAACTTTACAAACGGCATGGAAAACTTGGCTGTGCTGGCGGCATACACCAGGTCACAATGCAGCAACAAGGTAGTACCAATTCCGATTGCCAGCCCCTGCACCTGGGCCACCACTGGTTTGGGAAAGACTGAAATCATGCGCAGGAAACGGAACACAGGTGCATCCAGCGAGGTCGGCGGGCTATTAAGGAAATCCCCCAGATCGTTGCCTGCTGAGAAACTGCCTTCGTGGCCTTTGATCAAGACCACTTTCACGCCACTGCTGTGGGTGGCGTCACGAAATGCATCGGCCAGTTCGACGTACATGGCATTGGTGAATGCGTTCTTGCGCTCAGGACGGTTGATGGTGATGGTCATCAAGCCGTTGTTGATTTCTGTTTGAATATCCATTGCTGGCCGTTACCCCAAATTAGGTACAAAGACCCATTCTAATACGGTCTGGCAACGATTTTCGGACAACCTCGCTTGGAAAAACGGGCTGCCCCGTTATCAAGGACTTGTAAGCTGACGCAAAACATTGACCACCCGGTTGCTGTCAGAGATCTGGTTCAGCATAATCATTTCCGCTTTGGCAATGATGTTGTGGGTGTTCACCGCCCGGTGGGCATGTGTGGCTTCAAAATGTTGTGCACTGGACAGCACTTGTTGTGCAAGGCCCTTGGTGAAATCAGCAATCTGTTTGCCCGTGGCGGGTTGGCCTTTTTCGTCCAGACGAAACAACCGTTTAACACGGGGCAGGTTGTATTGTTGAACAACGCTTTTCAACAAATTCCTGGTTTCATCAATTTCGCCGGCAAGTTTGCCCACAGCGTTTCGAAATTGTTGAGCATCCTCCTTGGCGATACTTAAATCTGCAGCAAGTTCACCTGCTGTGGCGGACAAGTCGCCATGTCGGGAACACAGCATTTGTGTGGGAGGTGCTGCATTGGCCACATAGACGAGTTTCCCTGCGTGTATTAATTGTGCATCCAGTGCGGCACTCAACTCTTTTGTTTTTTCCTGCAACGTTTTTACAAGTTGTGCATCAGCACGCATGCTGCATGCGTTGTTGCACCGATTCACTGTGTTACTGATCCCAAACCAACCCATGCTGATCTACTTCCTTGAAGTTGAAAACAGTGAGTAACGTTCGGCGTGCCTGGGTTCCCTGTAGTGAGCTTCTGACCATAAAAAAAGCACAGCCCCTTGTTTAGAAGCTGTGCTTTTTGTAACAACTCAAACGGTGAAATTACACGCGTTCGAAAATACCTGCTGCACCCATGCCTGTGCCGATGCACATGGTGACCATGCCGTACTTCAGGTTGTGCCTGCGCAGTGCATGCACCACAGTGGCTGCACGAATGGCACCGGTTGCACCCAGCGGGTGGCCCAGGGCGATTGCACCGCCCATTGGGTTTACCTTGGCGGGGTCCAGCTCCAGGTCTTTCATCACGGCAAGTGATTGCGCAGCAAAGGCCTCGTTCAGCTCAAACCAGTCGATGTCGCTGGTTTTAAGTCCTGCAGTTTTCAACACAGCAGGAATGGCTTCCTTGGGGCCAATGCCCATGATTTCCGGTGGCACACCACGCACTGCAAAACCGCGCCACTTGGCCAGCGGTGTCAGGTTGTAGCGCTTCACGGCTTCTTCAGACGCCAGAATCAGGGCACCTGCACCGTCGCTCATCTGCGAGCTGTTGCCAGCTGTCACTGAGCCCTTGGCTGCAAACACTGGGCGCAGTTTGGTCAAGCCTTCGATGGAAGAATCAGCACGGGGGCCTTCGTCCAGACCCACCACTTTGCTACTGGTCTTGATTTCACCAGTGGACAAGTCGGGGGTGGCTTTCACAACCGTGAACGGTGTGATTTCGTCGTTGAACTCGCCAGCCTGCTGGGCTGCGATTGCCTTCTTGTGGCTGTTCAAGGCGAATTCGTCTTGCGCATCGCGGCTGATGCCCCACTGCTGGGCAACCTTTTCAGCGGTCATGCCCATGCCGTAAGCAATGCCCAGGTTTTCATCTTTCTGGAAAATTGCGTTGTTGAATGAGGGCTTGTTGCCGCTCATGGGCACCATGCTCATGCTTTCAGCGCCAGCAGCAATCATGACTTCGGCTTCGCCCATGGCAATGGCGTTGGCTGCCATTGACACAGCGGTGATGCCGGATGCACAGAAGCGGTTGATGGTGACGCCACCCACTGTGTTGGGCAGGCCTGCCAGCAACACGGCGATGCGGGCCATGTTCATGCCCTGCTCGCCTTCGGGAAATGCACAACCTACGATTGCGTCGTTGATTGATGCAGGGTCGAGCGTTGGCACCTGGGCCATGGCGTTGGCGATGGCGTGCACCAGCAGGTCATCGGGGCGGGTGTCCTTGAACACGCCGCGTGGGGCCTTGCCAATTGGCGTGCGCGTTGCAGCGACGATGTAAACATCTTTACAAGTTTGAGCCATGTTTGCTCTCCTTAGTTACGTACAGGCTTGCCGGTTTGCAGCATGCCCATGATTCGTTCTTGTGTCTTGGGGTTGTCGAGCAACTTCACGAAGTGCTTGCGCTCCAGGTTCAGGAACCACTCTTCATCCACCAATGAGCCGGTTTCAATTTCGCCACCACACACCACTTCGGCGATCACGCAGCCCAGGTGGAAGTCGTATGCGGAAATGAAACCACCGTCACGCATGTTGACCAATTGCGCCTTGATGGTGGCGAAACCGGATTTGCCTGCGGCAGGCACACCCTTGATTTTGTGAGGTGGGCGATAGCCGCTGTCGAACATGGCGCGTGCGCGTGAAATGGCGACGTACAACAACTCGTGGCTGTTGAACACAATGGTGTCGGATTCCTTGATGAAGCCCAGGTCGCGACATTCCATGGCCGATGTGCCCACCTTGGCGGTTGCAGCGGTCATGAAGCCGTCTTTCAGGAAAGCTAGCACATCGGATGAGCCCGCTTTCTGTGCAGCCAAACCTGCGTTGACAGCAATTTCTTTCAAGCCACCGCCGCCAGGAATCAGGCCAACGCCCACTTCCACCAGGCCCATGTAGCTTTCAAGGTTGGCTACGCGTGCGGCGCAATGAATTGCGAATTCACAGCCACCGCCCAAGGCCAGGCCAGTTACAGCAGCCACGGTTGGAACCTGTGCGTACTTCAGTGCGGCAGTGCCTTTCTGGAATTCTGCCACCATGGGTTCGATGGCCTTGCCACCGCCTTGCATGAATGCAGGCAACATGGCCTGCAGGTCTGCACCTGCGGAGAAGGGTTCATCCGGGCTCCACAGTACCAGGCCTTTGTAGCTTTTCTCGGCCAGGGCAATGGCTTCGTGCGTGCCGGTGATGACATCGGGGCCAATGGCGTGCATCTTGGTCTTGATGGACAAAACCAAAACATCATCATGACCCGGTGCAGTCCAAATGCGAACTGCATCGTTTTCCTTGATCGTGGTGCCACCGTTGTGGCCAGTCACGGTTGTTTCGCCCAGTACCTTGGCGCGGAAAATCTGGCGCTGGTACACGGGCAAATCTTTGCGCGGAACGAACGCATTGGCAGCAGGGCTGAATGCGCCGGCTGTGCCGTACACACCACCGTTGTCAGCCACGGGGCCTTCAAATACCCAGGCAGGCAGAGGTGCATCGCACAGGGCTTCGCCCGCATCAATGTCAGCCTTCACCCATTCTGCAACCTGCTTCCAGCCGGCGGCTTGCCAGGTTTCGAATGGACCTTCTGTCCAGCCGTAACCCCAGCGCAGGGAGAAGTCCACTTCGCGCGCGGTGTCTGCAATTTCATTCAGGTGGAATGCAATGTAGTGGAATGCATCACGGAAAATCGCCCACAGGAATTTCGCCTGGGGATGCTCGGAAGCACGCAGTGCGGCCATGCGTTCAGCCACATTGCGGTTTTTCAGAATCTTCAGCACGGCTTCATCGGCCTTGCCTTCGGATGGCACATAGCTGCTGGTATTCGCATCGAACACCATGATCTGCTTGCCTTCTTTCTTGAAGAAGCCACCCTTGGTTTTTTGTCCCAGCGCGCCTTTTTCGACCAGCGCTTTCAACACGGCAGGTGTTGCATAGCTGGCAGCGAACGGGTCGTTGGGCAGTGTGTTTTGCATGGTTGCAATCACGTGGCCCATGGTGTCCAGACCCACCACGTCGGCGGTGCGGAATGTTGCGGACTTGGCGCGGCCCAGCTTGGAGCCAGTCAACTGGTCAACGATGTCGAAAGGAATGCCATATTTCTGTGCTTCAACCATGGTGGCCAGCATGCCGGCAACACCCACGCGGTTGGCCACGAAGTTGGGCGTGTCCTTGGCGGTGATGGTGCCTTTGCCCAAGGTGGTGGTCAGGAAAGTTTCCAGGTTGTCCAGAATGTCCTGACGTGTGGTGCTCAATGGAATGAGTTCGCACAGGTGCATGTAACGGGGGGGGTTGAAGAAGTGAACGCCACAGAAGCGGCTTTTCAATTCAGCGTCAAACCCTTCGCTCAGCTTGGCAATTGACAAGCCCGATGTGTTGGTTGCAAAAATTGCATTGGCATTGATGTGCGGAGCAACCTTTTTGTACAGGTCGTGTTTCCAGTCCATGCGTTCAGCAATCGCTTCAATCACCAGGTCGCAGCCCTGCAGCAATTCAAGATGCTCTTCGTAGTTGGCGGCCTGCACATATTGTGCAACGTCTTTCGCGCCAAACGGTGCGGGCTTTAGCTTGGTGAGGTTCAGAATGGCTTTGTCGACGATGCCGTTCTTGGGGCCTTCCTTGGCGGGCAGGTCAAACAGCACCACGGGCACTTTGGCATTGGCACAGTGGGCAGCAATTTGTGCACCCATCACGCCAGCGCCAAGCACGGCGACTTTGCGAACGATGAAATTGGACACGCGTGTCTCCTTCAGGTTAATTGGTTTCAACGCCCGCAGCCACATTTGGGCTGCGGGGTACTACTGGACAGGATTTCTTAGAACAGATCGGCTTCCATTTCCATCAAGCTGCTGGAACCGGCACGTGCCTTGCGAATCAGCATGGCAGTTTCGGGCAGCATTTTCTGGAAGTAGAAACGCGCTGTGTGGAGCTTGGCGGTGTAGAACTTGTCGCCACCGGATTGTTTTTCCAGTGCGATTTTCGCTGCTTTTGCGAAGAAGTAGCCGTAGAACAGGTGACCTACCACGCGCAGGTAATCCACGGCTGCAGCGCCCACTTCATCGGGGTTCTGCATGGCCTTGCCACCAATTTCCATGGTCAGCTTGCTGACCTTGTCGCCCAGGTCTGCCAAGGGCTCAATGAACTCTTTCATGGCTGGGTTGTTGGCTTCGGCTTCGCACAGTGCGCGCACCATCTTGCCAAACTTCATCAACTTGGCGCCACCGTCACCCAATACCTTGCGACCCAGCAGGTCCAGGGATTGAATGGTGTTGGTGCCTTCGTAGATCATGTTAATACGGCTGTCGCGAACATACTGCTCCATGCCCCATTCTGCAATGTAACCGTGACCACCGTACACCTGCATGCAATGCGATGTCGCTTCCCACGCGTTGTCGGTAATGAACGCTTTCACGATGGGCGTGGCCAGGGCAACCATTTCAGAAGCTTCCTTGCGCACTGCCTCATCGGGGTGGCTCAGTTCCTTGTCCAGTTCCAGCGCGGTCCACATGCACAGTGCGCGGCCACCCTCTGCGTAAGCACGGGTAGTCAACAGCATTTTGCGCACATCGGGGTGAACGATGATGGGGTCCGCAGGCTTGTCAGTGGCCTTGGGACCGGTCAATGAACGGCTTTGAATGCGGTCTTTGGCATAAACAACTGCATTCTGGTAAGCAATTTCTGTCAGGCCGAGAGACTGCATGCCAACGCCCAAACGGGCTGCGTTCATCATTACGAACATGGCCGCCAAACCGCGGTGGGGTTGACCAATCAGCCAGCCAGTTGCGCCGTCCAGATTCATCTGGCAGGTCGCATTGCCGTGAATGCCCATCTTGTGTTCGATGGCACCGCAGAAAATCGGATTGCGTGCACCCAGTGAGCCGTCTGCATTGGGAACGAACTTGGGTACCAGGAACAATGAAATTCCCTTGGTGCCCACAGGTGCGTCGGGCAGGCGGGCCAACACCAGGTGAATGATGTTTTCGGCCATGTCGTGTTCACCAGAGCTGATGAAGATTTTCGCGCCGGTGATCTTGTAGCTGCCATCGGCCTGTGGCTCTGCCTTGCTGCGCAGCATGCCCAGATCGGTACCGCAATGGGGTTCGGTCAGGCACATGGTGCCGGTCCATTCACCGCTGGTCAGCTTGGGTAGGTACAGGTCTTTCTGTTCCTGGCTGCCGTGCTCGTGCAGGCAATCGTAAGCGCCGTGTGTCAGGCCGGGGTACATGGTCCAGGCCTGGTTGGCGCTGTTCATCATTTCATAGAAGGCTTGATTCACTGTCACTGGCAGACCCTGACCACCGTAGGTGGGGTCGCAGCTCAGGGAGGCCCAACCGGCTTCCACGAACTGCTGATAGGCTTCTTTGAAACCTGTTGGCGTTTTCAGGGAATGATCAGCCTTGTTCAGGGTACAACCTTCTGTGTCGCCTACAGCGTTCAGTGGTTGCAGCACTTCCGCGCAGAACTTGCCACCTTCTTCCATGATCTGATTCATGGTGTCAGCGTCAATTTCTTCAAAGGCTGGAATGGCTTTGAAAGTGGATTCAGCGTTCAACATTTCGTGCAATACGAACTGCATGTCGCGAATTGGGGGCGTGTATTGGCTCATGTAAAGTCTCCTGGTACTACTGGCTCAGAGTTTCTGACTGGGTTTGCTGATAATGCTGAATCATGCGGTTAAATCCAGCGCTGGCTCGCTTCACCGACAAGGTATCGCCCATCAGGCGACCTTGTTGGTGGGCGGCCAGAATCAAACCCACCATCTCGAAAACGAGCTGGTCCGCATGGGCTTGGTTGGCTGGTAAATGGTTTTCCTCAATGGCCTGTGTTGTGGCGCGGTGCATTTCTTTTTGCCAGTCCCGGTGCATTTTCACCAGAACGTCCCGAACGGCACCTGGCCTGTCATCGTATTCTGTAGCGCCCGAGATGTAGATGCAACCGCTGTCGATTTCCTTGCCGACACGGTCCAGCCAGCGCATGAAAATTGCGCGCAACCGGGGCAATCCACGGGGTTCTTTCAAGCAAGGGAATAACACGGCGTTGATGAACTGTGTTTCATATTCCTGCAACACGGCAATCTGGAGTTCTTCACGTGAGCCAAAATGGGCAAACACACCACTTTTGCTCATGGCCATTTTTTCTGCGATAGACCCAATGGTCAACCCTTCGAGCCCTTGCGTGGACGCGATTTCTAGCGCCGCCTCAACAATGGCGGCTCGGGTTTGTTCACCTTTGCGCATATAAAATAGACCGAACGTTCGTTTTTTTATGAGTGTACGCTATTTCCGCAAAGATTTGGGAATGGGTCTGGTTAGAGAAATTATTCTAGGATCCATGCCATTCAGTTCCGGGCCAGGCCGTTGATCGAACAAAAAAATATATTCAAAATATTTGAACATTCAATGCAAAACTGACCAGTCGATTTCAATTCTCCTTACGTGCATCATTCACCCATCGATTCAATAAATCGCAACCACACTACGGAGAATTGAAATGACTTCAACAAGCAAAATCGCAAATGGCACCAGCACACTGGACACCGCGTTCACAAACGCAAGTAGCACAATCGCATTGATCGGAAGGGTGTTGCTGGCTGCCATGTTCGTCCTGGCCGGGATCGATAAAATAACAGGCTTTGAAGGCACCGCCGGCTACATTGCCTCGGTGGGGCTCCCCTTTGCTGAACTGCTTACCGTTGTGACGATTGCAGTGGAAATTGGTGCCGGTCTGGCCTTGATTGTCGGTTTCCAGGCCCGAATTGCCGCCTTGCTGCTGGCTGGTTTCACCTTGGCAGCATCGGTGCTGTTTCACAACTTTTGGGCCATGCCTGCAGAACAAGCTTACATTCAACAACTCATGTTCATGAAAAACCTGAGCGTGGCGGGTGGTCTGCTGATGATTGTGGCTTTGGGTGGTGGTGCGTTGGGAATCAGCAAAGGCAAATAAAAGTCATCACCAGTATTCACACCACTGGAAACACGAGCTCACCGGCTTGGGGCACCACCGCGAACCCACCGGTGAATTCGCCAAATGAAGGCAGAATCAGCTGATCTGATTTGAGGTAGAAGCAAGGCAAACGCGCACGGCTTCTGCCTTTGCCATTGAGCACCACCACAGGGTGCTCGTGGCCCGCCAAGGCAAGTGCACCGGGCACCGCTTGGGGGTGATGGCACAAGGCGAAACCACCCAGCATGAACGGTTCTTCAACCACCTGAATGTTCATATCAGCAGGCGGGTCACCTGCCTTGCTGTCGTGATTGCCACGAATCAATGTCATTTCAACGCCAGCATGCTGCATCCGCCAGTTCAGCAACTTGCCGAGCAGATCTGAATTGTGGGCCGCTTTGGCATGCAGCAAATCGCCTAGAAAATAAAGCGATGCCGGCTGAAACTCGGCAATGGCAGCAGACAAACGATCCAGGTTTTCCTGTGTGGTACCTGCAGGAACGGGCACACCCAGACTGCGAAAAGTGGCGGCCTTACCTAGATGAATATCGGCCACGAAAAGTGCGCGGTGACCCGGGTCAAAAATCAGTTTTCGACTAGACAAGGCAAGAGAGCCACCGGCTGTTTGAATGACATGGGTAGGCGACTTTTCGGACAGCAAAATCACGCTTGCGCCGCCTTTTCCAGCTCAGCAACCATGCGGGCGACCCGGTCACTCAATTTTTCTGTGCTGACCACCTCGCGCAGCCGCTCGATCAACAAGGGAAAAGCAAAGGGTGTCGGCCTTTCAATTTGCTTGAACACGAGGGTTTTGGTTTGGATGGACAGCAGCGCCTGTTCCATGCGTTTCAATTCCAGTTCCTGTTCCAGCGCTTCGCGCTGGGCCTGCCCCAGCAGCAGGTTGTGTTGATCATGCTTTTTGAACACCTCAAAAAACAAACCACTGGAGGCCTGCAGCTGCTTGGTGCTTTTCCCGGCACCCGGATATCCTTGAAACACGAGCCCCGAGATGCGTGCGATTTCCCGAAAACGCCGCTGAGCCAACTCGGACGCATTCAGGCAGTCCAGCACGTCCTGAAACAGGTTGTCTGTGGAAAAAAGGTGGGAATCTGCAAGGCGGGCGGGAATCCACTCAGCCCAGTTCACAGGTTCGGCGCTTAGCAACTCAAAACCATAATCGTTCATGGCGATTGAAAAGGTCCCCGGCTTGTGGCGCGAAGCCCGCCAGGCCAGCAGGCTGGCAAGCCCAATGTGGACCGTCCGCCCTTCGAAAGGGTACACAAACAGGTGGTGACCTTCCTTGCTGTGCAGTTCCTCGATCAGCAAATTCGTGGTGCTGGGCAGGGCGCTCCAGCGCATTTGCAAACCCAGCAAACCCTCAAGTGCATGCAGCTCAGGCAATGCCGGCTTTTTGCCTTTGTATAGGGCTTGATGCGCCACCTCAAGCATGTGCAGCGAAGCGTGTGCCAATTCACTACTCAAGGGCATTTTTCCACCCTGCCATTGGGGCACCGTGGCTTTTTTGCGGTTGGCTTTTCGCACATACGCGGTCATGTCGCGCACTTTTACCAACTCAAGTACCCGGCCTGCAAAACTGAAGCAATCGCCCGCCTTCAGCCGGGCAATAAAACCTTCTTCAATCGTACCCAGGCGGCCACCAGTCATCCAGGCCACGTGCATGGCTGAATCCGACACGATGGTGCCCACCGACATGGCGTGCCGACGTGCAATGTCGCGACGCGGCACGCGGTACACACCGGCATCGTCCATGGCCACACGCTGGTAGTCGGGATAGGCTGCAAGACTTTCACCGCCCTTCTCCACGAAGGCCACCGCCCAGTCAAACTGCGCCCGTGTCAGATTCCTGTAGGCATAGGTGGCGCGAACTTCAACATACAAATCATCGGGTTTGAAACCCGTACCCATCGCCACGGTGACCAGGTGCTGAACCAGCACATCCAAAGGGCAATCCGGGCTGAAACGCGATTCAATTTGCCGACGCTCGGCTGCGTGGCGTGCGGCGGCAGCCTCCAGTAATTCCAGTGCATTGGTGGGCACCACGGTAATTCGTGAAGGCCTTCCAGGTGCGTGGCCAGAACGCCCTGCACGTTGAAGCAAACGCGCCACACCCTTGGGCGAACCGATTTGAATCACCCTTTCAACCGGCAGAAAATCAACTCCCAAATCAAGCGACGAGGTACACACCACCGCTTTCAGCAGGCCGGTTTTCAAACCAGACTCGACCCAGTCACGAACTGACTTGTCCAGTGAACCATGGTGCAAGGCCAACAGCCCCGCATATTCCGGGCGTGCTTCCAACAGGGCTTGATACCAGATTTCCGCCTGTGACCGCGTGTTGGTAAACACCAGCGTGGAGGCCGACTGGTCGATTTCTCGGGCCACAAATTCAAGTTGGGTCAAACCCAGGTGACCGCCCCAGGGAAAACGCTCAAACGTATCGGGGATCAAGCTGTCGATCATCAATTGCTTGGGTAGTTTGCCTTGAACCAGTACTGGCTTCTTCTTCGCTGTCACCGGGTGCAGCAGCACATCCATCGCCAAGGGCAAATTGCCCAAAGTGGCACTCAAGCCCCACACCTGCAAACCAGGATTCATTTGGGCAAGCCGGGCAATGGCCAACTGCAATTGCACGCCTCGTTTGTTGCCGATCAGCTCATGCCATTCATCCACCACCAGTACTTGCAACTTGCTCAAGTTTGGCTGGCTGCTGGCGCGCGTGAACATCAGGGTCAGGCTTTCGGGGGTAGTCACCAAAGCAAATGGAGGTTTGCGCAATATGGCAGCCCGCGTTGCGGAATCGGTGTCGCCGGTTTGAAGTGCCACCTCGCAGTCGCCGGCCAGTGCTGCAACTGATTTTTGCAAGGCCTTGGCGCTGTCAGCAGCCAGGGCTCGCATGGGTGTAATCCACATCACGCGTGTGGCGGCTCCGCGTTGCTTGGGCAAGCGCGCAACTGCCAGCAAGGCGCCCAGCCACACAGCGAGGGTTTTTCCAGCACCCGTGGTGGCATGCAACAAACCACTTCGGCCACCTTGCATGGCATTCCACACTTCCTGCTGATAGTGGAATGGCGACCAGTCTTGTGCTGCAAACCAGTCTTGGATTCTTTCGATAGTCAAGGCTGAAAGGGGTGATAGGTCTGTGGAGGTTACCGGGAAAGGGGCAACAACAGGACCAACATTCTCTGTGCCTGCTTGCTCAGCGGTGGCAACATCCGTGGCAACGTTGGCAGCCGTCGCGGCCGCCTTTTTTTGTTTGCGGCGCAGTGCTTTCAGTTGGGTTCCCACATTGGGACCGGGTGGAAGTCCCCGAAAATCCGACATGATCCGGTTCAGTCCGACAACAATTCTGTCGCCGCCAGGCTTAACTCGGCAGTGCTCAACTGGCTTAGATCCAGCGTACGGGCCTGCGCAAAACCACTCAAATTGTGCGGAGTTGACCGGGTATAACTGGGGTCGTAATGCATCACCAAAAGCTCTGTGACCAAGGTGTTCCATTCCCCCTTCTCTGCCCATTCCTTCCAGCGGTTGATTACCGCATGGCCATGCAGGCGAAACAGGTAATCAAGCTGGGTTTGCAGGCTGACTGGGTCTTTCAGAAAATAATCATAATCGCGAAGCAGAAAATCGACCCGTGCCTCAACAGGGGCGTGGATCTGAATTACCTCGCCACTGGCTGCCATGGCATCGAACAAAGCCTCAGGCAAACGCAGCTTCCCGATCTTCTTGCTTTCTGCTTCGATAAAAACGGGTTTGGCCACATCAAACTGGCGCAGGGCATTCCAAACCCGGCTTTCAAACATTTTTTGCGCAGGCTGTGGCTGATTGGGCAACACACCCAACACTGAACCTTTGTGACAGGCCAAACCCTCCAGGTCCAGAACTTGCCCACCCTGGGCTGCGATCTGTTCAAGCAAGCGACTTTTTGCACTGCCGGTTGCACCGCAGATCACCCGATACCGGAACGCTTTCGGCAACTCGGCCAGCTCGTTCAACACCAAACCGCGGTACACCTTGTAACCGCCGTGCAGTTGACTGGCCTGCCAACCCACCTGCCTCAAAATGTGGGTCATCGCGCCCGATCGGCTGCCGCCGCGCCAGCAATAAATCAGCGGGCGCCAGCTTTTTTCATGCTGACAAAACTGTTCCTCCAGGTGGCGGGCAATATTCTTCGCCACCAGTGCAGCACCCACTTTCTTGGCATCAAAAGGTGACACCTGCTTGTACAAGGTACCCACCCTGATGCGCTCTTCATTGCTGAGCACAGGGCAATTGATGGCACCGGGCACGTGGTCTTCCTCGAACTCGGCGGGCGAACGCACATCAATAATCTGAGCGTACTCAAACAGCTGGTCGGTTGAAACAATTTCCGGATTTCTCACTGCAGGCCTTGGAAGAATAAGTGCTGACATTATAACGGGGGCACTCCGGCAATCCAGCCTTCAACCGGATCAATCAACTTGGGCAAACCGTAATGGGAATCGGCCCGCTTGGCAGCCCAGGCCGCAACCAAACAGCACAGCACGGCATCCAGGTGGTCTGCCTTCACATCGTCCAGCAGTTTGGCGCGCAGGTATGGGCGCACCTGCACCTTGATCCCGAACAACATGCCCTCTTCCAGAGCGCACAACAGTTCGGAACGCGCCATGCGCCGGTCGGCCGTGTCCTTTTTTGGATCATCACTTTTATAGCTGGCACGGTTCAACACCTTGCGTGCCAGGTAACCTGGATAGGCCTCCAGTGCAACACGGGTTTTGTCACCCCGCTGCATGCCGGGTATGTGTACACCGGCTTTCATCAACAAGGGCGCCCCTGCGTGCAACATGTAGGCCACTGGCGGGTTGACCCATTTCATGGAAGGAGAAGAACCTGCCGGGCCATCGCAATCACGGTGGGCAAACTTGTGCCCAACAGGGCGTGCATCACACCACGCTTTGAAGGTGGCGCGAATTTGCTCACGGCTTAGCTTGCTGTAAAAATTGATCAGGTCTGACCAAGCTTGGAAGTCAGTGCGCCCGGCACCCGGCCATTTCAAGCCTTCCACCAGTTTGCGCGACAAACCAAACGGCATGTCAATGGCCGCCACAAAGCCCAATTGTTCCAGTGGGCCTGCCGCCCGTTCAAACTTTCCAAAAGCCTGCGGACCTTCTTTCAGCAAGGTTTCAAATTCAGCCAGCGTGGTCAGCGACATCAGTTCATCCACAGCCAACACAGCACCTTGCCATTGACCAACGGCCACGGCGACCGGCTTTTTTTTGCTGGGGCTGCTGGAAAAATCAATGCCCAGCAGGCGACTGTTCTCGGGATTCAAACTGCATTCTCCGGGGGCAACAAAGCTTCGAGCACCGCGAGGTGGTCGGCTTCATGTAGGGGTTTGTCATGGCGAATGCGAAGCATACGCGGAAACCTCACAGCCACGCCGCTTTTGTGTCGGGTTGAACGTGAAATCGCCTCGAAGCCCAACTCGAACACCAGTACAGGCACAACGGTGCGGACCGGGCCAAACTTGTCCACAGTGTGCTTTCGGATCACCCGGTCAACTTCCTTGAATTCTTCATCTGTCAAACCGGAATAGGCCTTGGCGAAAGGCACCAAACGCGGCAAACCACGGGCTACTGTATCTTCAACCTTCTCGCCCTTGGCGATGGCTTGCGCCACTTCCTGCGCCTGCGCAGCGTTAGTAGGCGGCGTGTCCCACACGGCGAAGGTGTAATCGGTGTATAAGCTGGCGCGGCGGCCATGACCACGTTGCGCATACACCAACACGCAATCGGCAGTCATCGGGTCAATTTTCCATTTCCACCACAGGCCGTCGGCCTTGGTGCGGCCCACACCATAGTGTGAATTGCGGTGCTTCAGCATGAAACCTTCCACTCCCCGCACACGGCTTTCCTCCCTCAGCACTTTGAGGCTGCTCCAACTGTCCGCATTCACCAGTTCAGACAACAAAAAACGCGGCATGCCATTGGCCTGGCTTTGTTCGCTGTAGGCTGCATGGAACGCTTCAAGCTGCTGCCTGCGCTCATACTGCGGGCTTTGCACCCGGTTTTGCCCACTCAACCGCAACAGGTCGTAGGCCAGAAATATCACTGGCGCATCGGCCATCAACTTCTTGCTGACCACCTTGCGGTTCAAGCGACCCTGCAAAGCGTTGAAACCAGCAGGGGCTTCACCCTGCCACACCAGAATTTCACCATCGAGAATGCTGCCGTCCGGCCAATGTGCAAAGGCTTCCTGCAATTCCGGAAACTGTTCGCTCACCAATTCTTCGCCGCGCGACCACACCCAGACCTGCCCGTTGTCCTTCACCACTTGGCCGCGAATGCCATCAAATTTCCATTCCACCAGCCAATCATCTACATCGCCGAGAATTTCAGGTTCTTCCTGCAAAGGATGCGCCAGAAAAAAGGGCAAAGGCTGACCAGTTCGGCCCGTGTGCATGTCATCAGCACTGGCTGTTTCCGGCTCAACCAAAGCCAGAAATTGTTCAGCGCCAGGCTGGTTGCTCGCATCGGCAAAACCCATCATTCGGGTGGCCACCACCTTGGCATCCAACCCTGAAAGTTGAGCCAGTGCCCGCGTGACCAGCAACTTCGACACCCCAACGCGAAAACCACCGCCCACAAGTTTCACAAACAGAAACCGCTCAGCCGCGGTCAACTCACTCCAACAGATTTTTACTGCTTCAATGCGTTCATCATCAGGTAACGCGCGCAGGGGCAGGATGCGGTGCTGCATCCACCAGGCCAAACCCTGAGAGTGATTGACTGCATTGGGAGCTGCGGGCAACACGTGGGCGATGGTCTCGGCCAAATCACCCACCGCCTGGTAGCTTTCTTCAAATAGCCAGTCGGGCAGCCCGCTGACCTGCAAAGCCACCTCCCGCAAGGTGCGGGTGGGTACCGTGCGCTTGGGTTTTCCGCCTGACAAAAAGTAAACTGCCCAAGCCGCATCTTCTGCAGGAGCTTTGTCAAAATAGGCCCGCAACACCTGCAGCTTGTGCAAGGTCGAAGTGGACCCGTCCAGTTGGGCAAACAGTTCGGCAAACTGCTTCATGCGGCGGGACCCGCAGCGTGATCAACCGGGCCAGTGGCGGTAGCAAGCAGACCCGGCGTATTTTCAACGCCTTCCTTTTCAACGTCTTCTTTTTCATCGCTGTCACCGCCGTATTCAGTGACAAACGACCGGGCATTCAAACCTTGTTCCTGCAACCAGCGCACCATCACCTGCACGTAGCCGTGGGTCACAATCACCTGTTCTGCACCTGTAGCACCAATGGCCCGCATCAAGCCAGGCCAATCTGCATGGTCAGACATCACAAAACCGCGGTCCATGTTGCTTCGCCTGCGCCCACCCCGCAGCAGCATCCATCCCGAGGCGAACGCATCCGAATAGGCATTGCCAAAGCGCTTCATCCAGGCGGCGCCTTGTGCCGCTGGTGGCGCAATGGCCAGGCAGTTCTTGTAGATTGATTTGTCTTGCACGTCGCTCACCATCACCGTGGGGGGCAAGGCAACACCTGCATCGCGGTAAGCCTTGTTCAGGCCCTCGCAGGCACTGTGGCACACAATGGGCCCTATGGACGGATCCACCCCGGCCAATATTCGCTGCGCCTTCCCGAAGGAATAACCGTACAACACACTGGCTTTACCCTGCGCGGCATTGGCTGCCCACCAGGCATTGATTTCGGCATAAATTTCCGCATCACTGCGCCAGCGGTAGATGGGCAAACCAAAAGTTGATTCGGTGATAAAGGTGTGGCATGTCACAGGTTCGAATGCTTCGCAGGTCAGATCAGGGGCCACCTTGTAGTCGCCGCTGGCCACCCACACTTCGCCCTGGTATTCAAGCCTGATCTGGCAGGAACCCAGCACATGCCCAGCCGGGTGCAGGGAGATTTTCACACCGTTGTGGACCGTGCTGCCGCCATAGGGCAGCGTATCGAGTGCGATTTTCCCCAGCCTGGCTCTCAACACACCCTCACCGGGTGCAGCACACAGGTAGTGGTTGTGGCCCACCCGGGCATGGTCTGCATGCGCATGCGTAATAATGGCACGGTCCACCTTTCGCCACGGGTCGATGTAAAAATCACCCGGTGGGCAATACAGACCTTCCGGCCGACTAACTACCAAATCCATGCGGTACAACCTTCCTGTTCACTTCGCTAATACCGGCTGCCAAAACCACCCAGAAACACAGCCAGCAACATCAATTTATAGCACACCCAACTGAACACCCTTTCAGTCAAGGGTCGCTGTGCGTGGGCTTCGGCCTGTATGGGTCGACTACCTTTTTCAATTGCACGCAACAACTCCGTTTGCAACTGTTGAGCAAACTCGCGGTTGTACACAATCACATTCGCTTCGCGGGCAAACAGGCAACTCAGCGGATCCAGGTTGGATGACCCAACCGTGGCCCACTGCCCATCCACCACGGCCACCTTGGCATGCAGAAAACTCGGCAGGTATTCATAGATATCAACGCCAGCCTTCAGAAGACTGGAATACAGGCTTTGCGTTGCGTAATGCTGAAACCGGTATTCAACCCGCCCCTGCAACAGCAATTGCACGTGCACCCCACGCCCACGCGCAGCCAACAGGGCTTTGCGCAATTTGTTGCCCGGCAAGAAATAGGCGTTGCTCAACACCACAGAACGCTGGGCCTTGCCAATGGCCTGCAAATAGGCGCGTTCAATGCGACGTTGCAAACGAAAATTGTCCCGTACAGCCAGTTGCACTTTCACGGAGCCAACCGGTTTTGGTTTTGTCATGCCACGCTGATTGATCAAGGTGTGTTGCAACTGGCGCGACCTTTCTTTCCACCAGTTCGACCTGAAGGTGTCGGTGACCTGCCCGCCAGGGCCGATCTGCAACCACAACCAGTCCATGTTGTGCCAAATGTCTTGCACAACAGGCCCTTGCAACTGCACGGCAAAGTCGTAGCGAGGCCCCAAATCTTGATCCAGCAAATCCTTGTTGACTGTCATGGCTTCAGCCCGCATGCCCCCAGAAGCACCCCAGCTTCTTGTCTTCTTTCTCTGGGCACGCTCAGTGGCCCGTTGCAGCTCACCCAGTTCGCCGGTGTGGTTCATGTCATCAATCAGGTTAATGCCACCCACAAAAGCAATTTGATTGTCCACTGCGATGATCTTGCGGTGCATGCGGCGCAATCGTCGGGGATTGGGCTGAAACAGGAAGCCTTCCGGCCTGAATACACGCACCTCGACACCCTGTGCAAGCAGCCCGGGTACCCAGGCCTTCACACCCTCTTGCCCGCCAAATCCGTCCAGCACGAGACATACTTTTACACCACGCTCAGCCGCCTTGCACATCGCCGCATGAAAAGCCTCACCAGCAGGGTCGTTCGCAAAAATATAGGTTTCAATGCGCACTTCACTTTGCGCACCTTCAATGGCCTTCAGCGCCTTGGGGAACAGCTGTGCCCCGCCGATCAACAACTCCACCACATTGCCGTCCCGCTCAGGCGCTGGGGCAGGCAACAAATTCAGGGCCATGTGAATTCCAGGTCAACCACAAAGGGCGCATGGTCAGACAACTTGGCCCAGGCAGGGCCATGCAGAACAGCAGCCTCATGCACCTTGAAGCCTCGCGCGAACACGCGATCCAGACCCAATACCGGGAAGCGACTGGGAAAGCTGCCTACGCGCGCCAAGCGATTGTTCTTGTCCAAGGGCATGACTTCTTTGGCATTCAAACCTTGCTGCAACACAGGCCCCAAACGACGTTGCCAGTCATTGAAATCACCCGCGACTACCAATGGCATGTTGGGGGGAACATGGCTGCCCACATGCTCAATCAGTTTGTTGGCCTGTCGAACCCGACTGCGATACAGCAAACCGAAATGCGCAACCATGGCATGCATGGGGCCAGCAGGTGTTTTTACGCAGCAATGCAGCAAGCCACGCTGCTCCAGGCGGTGATCCGACACATCCTGGTTAAGCATCCATTCAATTTCATAGCGGGACAACAAAGCGTTGCCATGGTGACCATGTGAATACACCGCATTCATGCCATAAGCTGTGAAATACTGCTGGCTGGCGTGGCCCAGCAAGTCATCAATTGCCGAAGGCGCCTGGGCAAGAAATTCGTGCTGCCCCACTTCAGGCCACTGCTCGAACTTGCCCGCATGTTTGTCGTGCCGCCCCTGTACCTCCTGCAAAAAAACCAGGTCCGCATTCATGGCATGGATCTGTTCGCGCAAGGCATGAATAGTCAAGGCCGGCTTGCGCAGGCCCATGACGCCTTTGTGGATGTTGTACGTCGCGATTCGAAGTCGCATCAATTGCCAACCTTAAAGAATTTGTCGGTAATTTGACTATATAAACTCAAAGGCGTCACACCCGTTGGGTATTGTCACCTATTAGGGTTAGCCCTTAGACTAAGTTTGTAAATATTGAAATATTGTTACGCAGTTTCATATCACCGCTTGCACAATTTACATACCGTATATGAAAAAAGGGGCCCCATGGGGCCCCTTTGTATTTTCATGGCAGTCAGGTCGATAACCGGTCAGCCAACTCGAGAATGGCTTGGGCATTGTTTGGCGAAAAGCACCGTTCAGCGGCTTGCCTGGCACACAGCCAAGCGAACCCTACATGCTCATTGCTTGCCAGTTGAGGTGAAAAACCATCTGGCATGCACACCATGAACCAGTGTTCCGTGTTTTGAGTCACACCCGCCGGGTAACGGTGACGCCAATGCTCGAAAATCTCGTATTGCAAACTGTGCGGCCAGGGCCGCAACAGCCCAGGCTCCAGCAATTCTGTTGGATGCGCATCACGCACGGTCGGCACAGGCATCGGAGTGGCTTTGAACCCGGTCTCCTCCTGCAATTCCCTGACTGCAGCCAACAAGGGCGATTCACCTGGAAAATCCAGGCTACCCGTTACCGATTGCCAATACCCTGGCTTGTCGGCCCGCTCTATCAATAAAAACTCCCCGCCCGGGTTGACCATGACAACCAACACCGACACGGGGATTTTGTTACCGCTCAAGTCAGCCTGCTTTAAGCAACGTTCTTGGGTTCAGCTTGACGCAGGCGAATGTGCAGCTCGCGCAACTGCTTTTCATCGACAGGGCTCGGGGCTTGAGTCAACAAACATTGCGCACGCTGGGTTTTCGGGAAGGCAATCACGTCGCGAATACTTTCTGCACCACTCATCATGGTGACGATTCGATCCAGGCCAAAAGCCAGGCCACCGTGAGGTGGCGCACCGTACTGAAGGGCATCCAGCAGGAAGCCGAATTTGGCGGCGGCTTCTTCTTCGGAAATATTCAACGCACGGAACACCTTGCTTTGTACCTTTTCCTTGTGGATACGCACGGAACCACCGCCCAGCTCCCAGCCATTCAACACCATGTCATAAGCCTTGGCCAAACACTTGCCAGGGTCCGTGGTCAGGTAATCCTCATGCCCGTCTTTGGGGCTGGTGAAGGGGTGATGGCATGCAGCCCAACGGCCGGCTTCCTCGTCCAGCTCAAACATCGGGAAGTCGATTACCCACAATGGCTCCCAACGACCCTGCACCAATCCGGCTTTCTGGCCAAACTCGCTGTGTCCAATCTTCAGGCGCAAAGCACCCATGGCATCGTTAACTACCTTGGCCTTGTCTGCACCGAAGAACAGAATGTCGCCATCGGCCGCACCACTGCGCTTGAGCAATTCAGCCAAGGCTGCATCGTGAATGTTTTTCACGATGGGCGACTGCAAACCGTCGCGGCCCTTGGCCAGCTCATTGACCTTGATCCAGGCCAGGCCCTTGGCACCGTAGATGCCCACAAACTTGGTGTAGTTGTCGATCTCCGAACGTGGAATTTCTGCGCCGCCAGGCACACGCAAGGCCACAACGCGACCATTGTCTGAATTGGCCGGACCTGAGAACACCTTGAAATCAACATCTTTCATGATGTCAGTCAGCTCGGTGAACTCCATTTTCACGCGCAAGTCGGGCTTGTCGGAACCAAAACGGGCCATCGCTTCGCCGTAAGCCATCACGGGGAAGGGGTTCTGCAATTCCACATCCATGGTCTGCTTGAATACCTTGCGGATCATGTCCTCGAAAAGGTCACGAATTTCCTGCTCACCCAAAAACGACGTTTCAATGTCGACCTGTGTGAATTCAGGCTGACGATCTGCACGCAAGTCTTCATCGCGGAAGCACTTGGTAATTTGGTAATAGCGGTCGTAACCAGCCACCATCAGCATCTGCTTGAACAACTGGGGCGACTGGGGCAAAGCGAAAAACTCGCCGGAATGCACACGGGATGGCACCAGGTAATCGCGCGCGCCTTCAGGTGTGCTCTTGGTCAACATGGGTGTTTCAATGTCAACAAAACCCTGTGCATCCAAATGGTTGCGGATGGCCATGGCCACCTTGTAACGCAACATCAGGTTTTTCTGCATTTGCGGGCGGCGCAGATCGAGTACACGATGGGTCAAGCGCGTGGTTTCAGACAGGTTTTCATCATCCAACTGGAACGGCGGCGTAACCGATGCGTTCAGCACCTCAAGACCCTTGCACAACAGCTCCACGGCACCGCTTTTCAAATTGCTGTTTTCTGTGCCTTGGGGACGCGCACGGACCAGGCCTTCGACACGCACACAGAATTCATTACGCAGTGTTTCGGCCGTCGCAAACACCTCAGCCAGATCAGGGTCACAAACCACCTGCACCAGGCCTTCACGGTCGCGCAGGTCGATGAAAATGACCCCTCCATGGTCACGGCGACGCTGCACCCAGCCACACAGTGCAATGGTTTGGCCCAAATAAGCCTGTGACACGTTGCCACAATAGTCAGTACGCATTTTCATGAATAGTAGTCTTGTTTAATTAGGTTGATTCAACACATCTTCAGGCGGTGCAACCACCCCCAAAGACACAATATACTTCAGCGCCTCGTCCACAGTCAGGCCAGACGGGCGCAGCAAATTTTCCGGCACCATGATCACATACCCGGAAGCCGGGCTGGGTGATGTGGGCACATACACAGAAACCAAGGCACCCTGATCACCCAGATTGTCTTGCAAAACCTGGGGTGGCGTACCCGTGACAAAACCCAAAGCCCAAACACCTGCATGGGGGTAAGGCACCAGCACAGACTGGCTAAACGCCTTGCCGGATGAACTCAACAAAGTGTCCGAAACCTGCTTAACACTGTTGTAAACAATATTGAATAAAGGGATTCGGGACAAAACCCAATCGCCTGTTCTAAAAACCCAGGCTCCGAAATAATTGGCAGCCACCATGCCGGTGACTAGCAAAACAGCCCCGGTCAGAATGATACCCAAACCTGGAATATGAACACCAAACAGCACCCGAGGATGCAATGCGTCAGGCAGCAACATCAGGCTTTGATCCATCAGCCCCACAAACAGGGACAGCACCCAAAGCGTAATGCCCAGAGGTACCCAGATCAAAAGACCTGTAAACAGGTACTTCTTGACCATTGCCGAATTCAAAACCGGAGGCGTTAGCTTAATTGGCATCTTTCGTGCCCGATGTGGAGGGGCTTGCTTTAGGCGCTTCGGCTGCTGGGGCGGCGGCAGTTGCCCCACCACCACTGGCCCCACCCCGAAAATCAGTGACGTACCAGCCCGACCCCTTCAACTGGAATCCGGCTGCCGTCACCTGCTTCGCAAAACTGGCCTGCCCGCAACTGGGGCACTGCGTCAATGGCGCATCACTCAGCTTTTGCAACACATCCTTCTCGAAACCACACGCTTCACAGCGATATGCATAAATTGGCATTTCCGCTACACCTGCAAATTCAGATACAAAACCCCCTATTATAAGATGCGAAGCTACATAACTCCAACACCCTGAATTTTAAAGACAAAAAAAGAGTGCTTTCCCAATGGAAAAGCACCCTTCATGTCGACAAAAGCGCGTCGGATGTTCTACGACCGCTCTGCGACCCCACCACTGCCCGCCCCCTCTAGCAAAGGACGGGTTTTCGGATCAACAGGCTCTCAGGCGGCCTGGTATCCATGCTCCTTGCTGGCCTGTTCCTTCATAGTCCAACGGTTGGCCCGCTTGAACGTACCCAAGTCATTGAACCGCACACCATTGGCTCGCATCACTTCATGGGCCTTCTTGGCTGTCATCTGGCGAATGTAAAACGGATCACGCACAACGAAATGGTGGATGCCATGGGTTGAGCCGAAGTTGAAGCAGAACAGGTGGGGAATGATGAACCACTTGCTGTTCAACACCTGGCATTGCTGCACAAAGTTGCCGTCTTCAATGTCGCCAAAGTAATGCATGTTCGAGCTAATGAAATTAATTGAGAACGAACGAAGCAAATTGGGTGCGAAGATCAACACTGCAACCGTGTTGGCAATGGCCACTGATTCCGCATTGACAAAGGCTGGCCAAGGCACGCTGTAGCCCACCGCCCAGGCAGCTGCTTCAATCGCCGAGTACGCCACATATGCGTGGAAGCTGATCCAGAAGGCGGATGCCAGCGGGAAGTTACCCGCCGCTCCGCGCATGATAGCCTTCAAGCGATATTTTGCAGGAATCTGGAAAATGCGCAGAGCAACACTCAATTCCAGGTCCAGCATCATCAACAAACGCAAGGGGGTAAAACGTTCGCCATTGGTAATCGCACGCTCTTCCAAGTCTGTTTCGGTGCCGGAATGCTTGTGGTGGTGCAAATGCAGGTGACGGCGCAACCAGGGGTTTACGGTACTGGGACGTGCAACCCACACCAGCGCCATCATCAGGTTGTGCATCAACTTGTTTTTACGGAAATACATGTAGTGGATCAGGTCATGTTCCAGTTCATGGGTAAAGCTCAGGAAAATCGCAATCACGGGAATCGTGACATACCAGGCCAACATGCCTTCGAGGTAGGCCCAGCCAGTTAGCGCAGCACCTGCCATGGAAAACAGCAAAATCGCCATGCCAATCGCGTCTTGATGCTGCAGGATAGGGTACTTGGCCCGAATGCGATCGCCCTCGGCGAGCACCGCGGTTTTAATGGCAGCAATGCGTTTTTGGTCTTGCACATTGATGCTGTTTTGCTTGATTCTTGAACCACCTTCGGCTTTGGCCGGCTGGCTCATCAGCTTTTCACTCAAACTTGACATACTGTTGCCTCTTTCTAGTTTTGGCTTTTGGTGATTGAAGTATGCTTGGGGTTAACTTGTAAAGCTTGTTCAGAGACGACAAGCCCATGACTTTCGGCGCCAATATAAGCAATCAATGAACAACAAAGCGTCCAATTCAACAGCAAACAACCCAACCGCACTGGCCAGCTGGATGCGTGGGCTGGCACGCGAGCTGGAACAGCAAGGCTGCAATGCCGCGGCCCTGTTTGAAGAAGCCGGACTGGATTTCAGCCTCCTGGACTCGCCGGAAGCCCGCTACCCGGTTGCCCAAACCACCCGACTCTGGCAAAAGGCTGTTGTGGCCACGGGTGATGAGGCGCTTGGAATCAAGGCCATTCGCCACATCACACCCGCCACATTTCATGCAGTGGGCTTAAGTGTCATGGCCAGCGAAACCCTTGAGCAGGCTTTTGGCCGCATGCGCAGGTTTGCAGACCTGGTCACCGATGCCAGTGAAATTGATTTGATAAGCAGCGATTCCAGCTTTATCGTGGAACTGAAAGTCAAAGATGGTGCGCAACCAGCCCATCAGTCCACAGATGGGTTTCTGTGCCTTTTGGCCAATGCAGGCAAAGGCTTGGGCGACGCCAGCCTGGTGCCACTGCGGGTTGAGTTGAGCCGCCCAGCCCCCAAGGCCGAAAATCTGAACTTGTTCGAGAAAAGTTTTGCAGCACCCTTGCTGTTCGACTGCGCCACCATGCGTATTGTTTACGACATTGAAACCGTGCGCAAAAAGCTCAAGGGGGCAAACCCCTTGATTGCTGAACACCTGGACCAAGCCAGCCAGGCCGCCATTGAACGGCTGAAGCCCGTACACAGCATCAGCCGAAAACTGCGGGCGTGGGTCGTCGGGCAACTGGAGAACGGCGCACCCGGAATTGATCAGGCGGCCCTGCACATGAACATGAGCACCAGGAATCTGCAGCGCAAGCTGGCCGAAGAAAACACCAGCCTGGCCACAATTGTGGATGACATCCGGCAAAGTGAAGCACAACGGCGATTGAAGCAAACCCAAGACTCTTTAACCGCTATTGCGCTTGACCTGGGCTTTTCCGATGCTTCAGCTTTCAGCAGGGCCTGCAAACGCTGGTTTGGCAAAAGCCCAAGCGACATTCGGGCAGGCTGACCGCCCGAAAGCCAGGAATCGACTTATTGACCACGCAACATGGCCAAAGGTGTTTTTGCCACCAAAGCCAGATCCATGGCAAAAGAAGCCTGATCCACATACAATTCATCGTATTTTGCGCGGCAAGCGAATGTGGTGTCATGCCTTGCATAAACCTGCCATGAACCAGTCAGACCCGGCTTGACAGACAGGTATTTGGCCAAGGCAGCGTTGTTATACAAACCCATCTGTTCACGGGCAAAGGGGCGAGGACCAACAACACTCATGCTGCCGTTCAGCACATTGATGAACTGGGGCAACTCGTCAATACTGCAACGGCGCAGCCATTTGCCAATCCAGGTAATACGCGGATCCACCTGCAACTTCTGGGTGGTATTCCATTCCTTTGCGATTTTTTCATCCGACTCAATCAGGTGTTTCAAAACCATTTCAGCGTTGACCACCATGGTTCTGAACTTCCAGCACTTGAATGTTTCACCGTGAAGGCCCACTCGCCGCTGATAATAAAACACGGGGCCACCGTCCAGACCCACCAGCAAAACGGCCATCAACAGAAAGGGCGAAAGCAGGCACAAGACCAGCAGTGAAAATAGAATGTCGAATATCCGCTTGAGGGTGGACCTTAAATAAGGAACCACATTGGCGGCGGAAACCTGGACAGTATCAAAATTATTGCGTTTCATATCGCAGCACACCGAAAGTAGGACGAAAGAACCCACACCTGAAAAAGGTGTGACGAAATTTGTGTCCTCGTTCCTGCCTTGATGGAACTTCATCAGTGCGGATATTTTTTAGAATTTCCTCGAGTGTTGTGGTTTCGTGAGTAAAGGGACAAACGGGGGATCCGTTCTGTAAAAGAAAACCCCTAGTGGGTGTAATCACATCGGGGCGCTTTACTGGCTTGGAATAGTTGAATGAAAAAACCCTCTGCTGAGCAGAGGGTTTTTAGGGAAATTCAATCCTTGTTCAGGCCTTATTGAGTAACCATTGAATTCTGTTGATGACGGGTGTCAAATCCGAATCAGGCTTGAGACTCCATGAACCCGGAACAAAATAGCTCTGACTCAGATAATGGACAAATCGGTCGATTTGACGCGGGTCTTTCTGATAACCCGACCCTTTCAATGCGAGCAACGCAACACGGGTGTCATGCACCGACCGCACCACAGTGCACACCTCACTGCGTGAATAAAAACTGTCGCCAAACACCAATGTTGGCTTGTGCAAGGCAATCGACTGCAATCCCACGGAAGAATTGATCACCATCACAAAACCACACCCCAGCAAGAGCGGCTGCACGGGCTCTGCACCAATCCAGCTGACCCCACGCATGCTGGACGCCAAATCGGCGTAACAGATCCGATCCATATCAACCGGGTGTAACTTAACCACGATTGGATAATTCGGTCCGTACACCTCTCGAATGCTGCTGTAACAGTGCAGCAGAAAATCGCGAGGATTTTTAAACAATGGGGAATTCAGCAAGAGTTGCGTGTCGTCATGCACTTGCAACACAATCAATGCAAATTCTTTTTTGTTTTTCAAGACGCTGTGCGAAGTGGAAAGCGTCAGGTTGGTGTGTACCCGTTTTGCTTTTTGCTGATCACGCAACTCGGGGTAGCGGGAAAAAAACCTGCGATCCAGTTTCGATTTGCATTTCAAGACAGCTCGCTGGAACAAGCTCAAGGGCACAATATGAGAAGGATGAGTTGGCTGCCCTGACACCACAACTGGAACAGGTTCACGCTCCCACTCGGCGCGGGAAAGCTCACAAATGCTTGCTTCGGCATTCACTCCGCAAGGGTCGATTTGCAAGGTATTCGGAAAGTAACCATTTTCCAGATACAGGATTTTCAACCCGTGCTTGTGGGCCAATATCTGACAAACCTTTCCCACGCAGTCGCTGCCATTCCACACAATAAACAAGGTAATTTTTCGATCGACCACAGCCCTTTCCACACAGCGGAAAACAGTGTTCACCCTGTCGCGCCACTCCTTGTGACTACCTCCATATTTGGCTTTCATGAAGCCGTAGACAGATTCATACTCTGCCTGGCTGAGAAGGGCATCGGTGCCTGAGTCTGTATCGTCGGGCAGCGCAAGCACCAGTGAATCCCCGCTTGCGTTGTTCATCGCAAACGCAGCCTCTGAAGGTGTAACAGCCAGATAAGTGGGACAAAAGTTGTAACGGGATTGCAGCGCACGTGCCAATGCAATCATGTACGGCCCCAGACCCAAGTAGGTCAATGGATATAGAACGTTGTTCATGGCAGAACCTCAGATTGAGTGTCAAAATTTTTCGGTGACAGATTGAAAAGCAGTAACGCATGAAAGGCATTCAAGCGCACTCAGGTGAACAAACGGATTAACGGGCAACAATGACAAATCTACACGTCTTGGTAGTTGGAGGCGCAGGCTACATCGGTTCACACATGGTGAAGCACCTCGCAAAAACAGGCTGTCGGGTCACGACGCTGGACAATCTGGTGAGTGGTCACCGTGATGCAGTTCTTCACGGTGATTTCGTGCTGGGTGACATCGCAGACAAGCCAATGCTGCAAAGGCTATTTGCCACAACTCAGTTCGATGCAGTCATGCACTTTGCCTCGTTTATCCAAGTGGGCGAGTCAGTTCAAAAGCCGGCCATGTATTACGAGAACAATGTGACCAACACGCTGAACCTGCTCGACACCATGAGGCTTTCGGGGGTCGACAAATTCATTTTTTCATCCACAGCGGCCACTTTCGGGGAGCCCCAATACAGCCCCATCGACGAACAACATCCACAGTTGCCAATCAACCCGTACGGCAGAAGCAAACTGTTCGTGGAGCGTATTCTTGATGACTACGAACACGCGTATGGCCTGCGTTCGGTTTGCCTGCGCTACTTCAACGCTGCAGGGGCTGACCCCGAGGGACAACTCGGCGAAAGACACGACCCGGAAACGCACCTCATTCCGCTGATCTTGCAAGCCGCGTCGGGGCGCAGGCCATCGATTTCACTTTTCGGACGAGACTACGACACACCAGACGGCACCTGCATTCGCGATTACATCCACATTTCTGACTTGTGCTCTGCGCACTGGCTTGCGTTATTGAGCCTGATGAACGGTGCAGGCAGCCAGCGATACAATTTGGGCAACGGCCAGGGTTTTTCAGTTCATGAAGTGATCGATTCCGCTCTGCGGGTTACGGGCCGTGACATCAAGGTGGTAGACGCACTTCGACGCTTCGGTGACCCGGCCCGTCTCGTTGCTGACGCCACACTGGCCACACAACAACTGGGCTGGCAACCCCGATTTTCAGACCTGGACATCATGTTGGACCATGCCTGGAAATGGGAACAACGCATGGCGTCCGGGTAAATGATCAACGATCGAACCCCATGGATCGACAACGCAAAAGCCATTGGCATTATTCTGGTGGTGTACGGGCATGTTGCCAGGGGATTGGTCAGCTCAAACATTGAGGCACCCACACCGTATTACCAGCTGATGGATCAGGTGATCTACAGCTTTCACATGCCACTTTTTTTCTTCCTGTCAGGTCTTTTCTTCATTCAGACGCTGGACAAAAAAGGGACCGGGAAACTGGTACTCAGCAAGGTGGACACCATCCTTTATCCCTATGTCGTCTGGTCATTGATTCAGGGTGGCATTGAAGTATTTCTGTCGCAACATGCAAACGGATCAGTCACAGTCAGCGAAGTACTTGCCCTGTGGTGGCAGCCACGCGCGCAATTCTGGTTTTTGTATGCGCTGTTCTTTGTATTTGCATTTGCATCCCTTACGTATTGGGCTTTCTCAACCCGCCGACACCTGCTGATATTCGGTGTATCGGTTGTGCTGTATCTGTTTCCGCCTCCGCTCACGCATTACATCATTCCCAATTTCATTGTGGGCCACCTGGTGTTTTTTTGCCTGGGTATTGTTTTCAATACCCACTTCCGAATTGCAAAATTTTCTTCGCTGACGTCACTGGTGTTAATCACAGCGGCCTTCGCAATCGCTCAATGGCTGTTCCACACAGTATTCGAATTTCGGTCAAGTGACAGAAATCCGGCATTGCTGGCACTGACTTGTGTATCCATCCTTTTCGTGGTTTCTCTGGGCGCCTATCTGGCCCAAAAAAATCTAAAATTTCTAGCGTTCATCGGAGCCTCCTCGATGGCCATTTATCTCATGCATATCCTGGCAGGAAGCGGCACTCGTGTTGTGCTGAGTAAGCTCCTTCACATTGACTCGTTCACCCTGCATTTGATAGCAGGTTGCATGGCCGGAGTTCTCGCCCCCTTGCTTGCTGTGGTTATCATCCAGCGATTGAAAATTCCTTTTGTATTCTCAGCCCCGATCAGCAAATTTTTAATCCAGCTCTGCAACAGATTCCGCATTTCCCATCATTGACCCAATCCCCTGAATACGCGCCGCTACAAGGCTTTCGCCTGCGCATGGGTTAGCTACATCAAGCTAATTCCAACGCGCAATTTCTCACTCTTCCTCCTGCACTGTTAGGCTGGGCGCACTCTGTGGGGGCTTAACACTCATCGAGATTTTGTTCAATTTTTGGGGAGATTTTATGTCGATGAGCAAGCCCGCTACCAACTTCCAGTGGAATTCCCTGGACGGTGCAAGAGCATTGAGTATTGCGTGTGTTTTGGCCTGTCACCTGTTACCACTGGGGCCAAAAACTTTTTTTGATTTGAATATTGCCGTCGGGCAATTTGGCATGGCCATATTTTTTGCACTGTCCGGCTTTTTAATTGCACACAAGTTGATGACTGAAAAATCGCTGGCCGATTTTGCAGTCAATCGCGCGGTTCGTATTTTCCCCCTGCTCTGGCTGCTGTTAATTCTCAGCTTTGCCTGGCGCCTGCCGGAGCTCGAATTCAAGGCAGTCAGTTCACATTTCCTGGTGTTCGTGAATAACTTGCCTGAACTTTACCTGCGCGAGACAGAGCATCTCTGGAGCGTGTGCGTTGAGGTTCATTTCTACATTCTGGCGGGCTTGTGCTTTTTCCTGCTGCGCCGCTCGGGGCTTTACCTGCTGGTCATGGTGGGCGTGTTGCTGACCCTGTACCGTTTTCAGGAACAGGCCCTGTTCAACACCACCACACTCTTCCGTCTGGATGAATTGTTGATCGGTCTCAGCGTAGGTTTGCTCTGGCATTCCGACAACAATATCGCGCGCCAACTGAAGAAAATATTGTCGAGCATCAACCCTATCTTCATCATGATTGCCCTGGCTGCGGCAAGCATGGCGCCTCCCCATCCGGTCTTGTTCGTACTGCGCCCCTACATCGCCGCCGTGTTGATCGGTGCACTGATCTACAACCAACAGGCCGGCCTTAGCAAACTGATGTCTGCTTCATGCTGGCAGTGGCTTTCAAAACACGCTTACGCGCTTTACATCATTCACCCATTTTTGCTTACCACATGGCTTGCATCGGGCGACAAAATGACCATGTACATGAAGCGTCCCCTGCTGTTCCTGGTGCTGTTTGGCCTGGCGTACTTTTCCACGAAATACTTCGAAAAGTTCTTCATCGAAATGGGCAAAGAATGGTTGAGAAAACGCAAAACTTCCGTACCCAAGCCTTTTATTACACCTGCGCCTTCTGCAGCTGACTCAATCATTTACAAGCGCCATGCGAAAAACACTGTTTGATATTGAATTCTCTGCTGTAACGCAGGCTCAGGCAGTGAAGACCATTCTGGACTGGGTGGCCGAAGAAGTACCCAGTCCAAAAATGGTTGTCACACCCAATGTCAACCTGACGATGTTACAAAAAGGCAATCCGGCGTTTCGCCGGATTTTGAACTCGTCCAGCCTGTGCCTGGTGGACGGCAAACCAATTTATTGGGCTTCCCGATGGTTCAATGTCGGCCTGCCGGAAGTGGTCACCGGCAGCGACCTGGTGCCAGCGATATTTGCTACCCATCAAGCCACACGCAGTGATGAAAAACTCAATGTGTATTTGCTGGGCGCAGCTGAAGGTGTTGCCCGGCGCGCGGCAGATAGAATCATGGACCAACACCCGTCTGTCCATGTTTGCGGTGTGTACAGCCCACCTTTCGGATTTGAAAAAAACCCCGTTGAATGCAGAAAGATTTGTCAGAATATTCGGGACAGCAAAGCAGGTCTGTTGATCATTGGTTTGGGCGCACCCAAACAGGAATTGTGGGCTGACAAACACCTTGAACACACTGGTGTGAATGTAGCCATTTGTGCGGGGGCCACCATTGATTTCATGGCTGGGGAAAAAGCCCGGGCCCCGGTCTGGATGAGAAAAACCGGTCTTGAATGGCTTTTCCGACTGCTTTCAGAACCCAAAAGACTGACCAAACGCTACGTTCAGGATGGCTTGGCGCTACCAGGCCTGTTTTGGTCTGAATATCGAAAGACTGGCAGGCGAGCAACATCAAACCGTCAGTGAACCGGACTTTGACGCACAACGCGCCCCGGGTTTCCTACCACCGAGGCGCCCTCCGGCACATTGGACAACACAATGGTCAATGCACCCACTTTGACATTTGAACCAATGTGGACCGGGCCTATTACATGTGCACATGAACCAAAATCCACATTGTCGCCAACCACAGGTGCAGCACCACCATCGCCTTTGTCGCCAAGCGTCACACCTTGACGCAAAGTGCAGTTACGCCCCATCACCACCGCCGGGTGAATGAAAATGCCACCGAAATGCCAAATTCTTAAACCCGCCCCAATAGCCGCAGCCTTGGGCAGACTGATTCCTGTCACGGTTTCAACAAAGCGATACAACAACCAATACCACTGAAGCATGAATCTCTTTCTCCATCCATCGGGTCGCTGATCGATTCGCCGACCCAATCTGTAAACCCAGATGGCCCACAGCGATTGCTCTCGAAGCAGAGCTTTCCAGCTGCCGCCAGCACGTGCCAAATCTGATGACCAGTCTTGATCCATAGACAACAAATACTCCACACCCGGTTAAAGTTGCGATTGACTTTACACCAGTGCACTCCTGTTTCCCCCTCCCCGATTGACCGATGCACGCCACGATATGAAAGTGATTTGCTTCAGGCGCAGACACACTGTCACATATCACCACAAGTGATTACCCACCCCTACCCAGACCGGAGGTATCAAGCCGCGTGGTGTTACCTTGCGCGTATTGTTAAGCGTTAAGAAAAATTACCAACAAAACTAGGTTGCTTGTGCGAGTTTCAGAACATCACCGTGTGGCTTCCACGCCAAAGCCGTGGCTTTCGCCCAGACGGATGTGCTCATTGCTGAGCGTTCTGATGTCTGGCGCGCACCTTTCCGCACAGGCTGCTCCGCTTGAGCCCAGCCAGGGCATTGCACCCTATGCAACCCTCACACACACCTACGATTCCAATCTGCTGAATCGTTCTGAAGAAGGGCCTGGAGCCGACCCTGAATCTGATCAAATTGAGCGGATTGAAATTGGGACTCACATCAATTTTCAGCTCAGCAGGCAAAAGTTCAGCGGCGCACTGTCGTTCAGCGACACCCGATATGACCGATTTACAGAACGCAATGCCGATGGAAACGCCCACCGCCTGCGCTGGGATTCTGAAATAGGCGAAACACTGACAGCGTCTATCGAAGGTGGAATGTCATCGGATCAAGCGCCGATTCAAACAGGATTGGTGACTGCAGTGCAAAGGGAACAAGGCTACGCCAATGCATCCCTTGCATGGAAATTCCACGCAAACTATTCAGTGGTGAGTCAGCTCTCCAAAACCAATACCCGATTCGTTGGAACCGAAAACAGCGACGATGCTGTACTCGCAGGCCTGAATCGTGATGATGAACTGGGCCACATTGGTATTGCCTATCACCCAGGAAGCGGCAGCACCATTTCTCTACTGTTCAAGCAAGCAGACGGCTATTTTCCAATTCGCCAAATTGTGGCACCGGGTCAAAGTGTATCCAATGACTTTCACCAGAATGAAACAGAGCTTCTCGGTCAGTGGAACTGGTCTGAAATAACGGCATTCTCGCTGTCACTTTCTTCGGTTCAACGCGACCATGAAGAAATCCCTCGTCGTGACTTCTCGGGTACCAATTATCGGCTGGAAGTATTCTACCGGCCCACGGTGAAAACCAATTTCAACCTGACCTGGGGCAAACAGATTGTGGGTGTGTCCGATGCAACAAACTCTGACGCATTGGCACGCCAACTGTTTTTAGGCATGAACATGGAAGTCACTGACAAAGTACATTTCAAGCTGGCCTACCGTCCCCAGAATCTTCAATTTGATGGAACCGATGGTTTCAGTACGGCACCCAGAACGGAACGTGTGAAGGAAGGCATTGCGAGTCTTGAATATCAGCTTCAACAACGCATATCGCTAGGCGCCAATTTCCGCAACCGAAGCCGCGCCACCACCATTGAGAATGCAGATTACACCGCCAGTTCCATGAGCATTTTTCTGAAGTATGTGCACTGATCCTCAGGTCCATCTTCAACCCCTACACTGAATTACTTGGCAGAGACCCACATGTTCAAACGATTTCTATCCACACTGCTGCTTCTCGGTGCACTCACCCCCTTGCATGGCGCCAGCCCCGGTGATCAATATCGACTTGGAGGTGGAGACCTGATCAACATCACTGTATTCCAAAACCCGGACTTCAATGGAGACCGTCGAGTCTCTGAGACGGGAGAAATCACTTTCCCACTGGTGGGTGCCGTCTCCGTTGGAAAACTGACCGTTCAAGAAGCAGAGCAGCTGATTGCGCGAAAACTGAGTGAAGGCCAGTTCGTGATCAGCCCACAAGTGTCCATCGTACCCATCGAAATGCGCAGCGCTCAAATCTCGGTCATAGGACTGGTGGGCAAACCTGGACGTTATCCGCTGGAATCGCGCAACACCCGACTTACCGATGCGCTCAGCATGGCGGGCGGTATTGTTCAATCGGCCCCATCAGTGAGCTTGAATGGCGGCGACATCGTGGTGCTACAGGGCATCAGGGACGGTGAGCGTTTTTCAAAAACGATTGACCTCAAAGAGATCTTTCTCAAGGGCAATGATGAACTCAATGTGCTTGTGGCGGGCGGGGACACCATCTATGTCAACAGGGCGCCTCAATACTATGTGTATGGCGAGGTACAACGGCCCGGCGTCTACAAGATTGAAACTGGAATGACGGTGCGTCAAGCTCTTGCCCAAGCAGGCGGACTTACACCGCGCGGGTCCCAGAACGGCATTCAGATTTTCCGCAAAAAAAGTGATGGCAAGGAAACGGTTGTCAATCCTGACCTGGATCAGCCTTTGCTGGACAACGACACCCTTTTCTTCAAACAAAGCATATTTTAATCAAGCGCAGGACATATTCATGACATTCAACCAACTGCAATTGATCTTTCGGGCACACCTCCAAGTCATCGTGATCATCATGTTCGTGGTGTTGTTTGGTGCCCTGGTTACAGCGTTCCTGATACCCAAATCCTACACAGCAAAAGCAACGCTGGTCATCGATGTACGCTCACCCGATTCTGTGTTCGGTAATTCGGGTCTGCCATTGACCTCCCCTGCCTACATGAACACGCAAGCTGAAATCGTGGTGTCCGGACGCGTGATTCGCCAAGCCATCAAAACCTTGAAACTTGATGAAGACGAAGACTTGAGAGCCCAGTGGGAAACGACAGAACAAGAAGAAAGCGAATATCAAAACTGGCTGGTAAACCTTGTGCAAAGCCGGATCGAAGTGGCGCCGGGCAAGGAAAGCAACACCTTGCAGATTACCGCCTCAAGCAGTTCGCCCACCTTCTCGGCTGAATTGGCCAACGGCATTTCCCAAGCCTACATCACGACCTCCGTGGCCTTGAATGTTGAACCTGCAAAAGTGTATGCCCAGTTTTTTGATGAGCAACAACGCGAGGCAAGAGAAGAACTGATTGCTGCACAAACCCGCTTGTCTGACTTTCAAAGAGAACGTGGAATCGTGATTGCAAGCGACGATCAAATCGATGTTGAGAATGCAAGACTGAACGAACTCTCAAGTGCGCTAACCCAGGTACAGGCTGAAAGCGCAGAACAGTTCAGCCGTGCAGCTAGCTCGGGGGACAAAGGGTTGATTCAAGACCCAATGAGCAATGTGGTTCTGAATACACTGAGAACACAACTCCAGCAAAAGCAATCGGTTCTGGCTGAGGCATCGGCCCGGATCGGAGAAAACCATCCTGAATACCAACGCCTTAAGGCCGAGGTTCAAGCTTTGCAAAACAGCGTGAATGAGGAAATTCTGCGCAGCAATGCCACCTTGGGTGCTGGAGCAAAGGCGGCAGCAGGACGTGCGGCCAGCTTGAGCAAGGCGCTTGAAGAACAGCGCAGGAAAATTCTGACCATGAAAGAAAACAGCGATTCAGCCATGACCTTGAAGCGGGACCTTGAGGCAGCAAAAAATCAGTTTGAATTGGTATCAACGCGAACCAGCATGTCGGAAATTTCAAGTCGCCAAGCCAACGCCAATGCGTTCCTGGTCACTGAGGCCAGTGTGCCCAAAGAGCCAAGCTCACCCCGCCTGGGACTGATCGCACTCAGTGCACTCCTTTTTGGGCTTGCACTGGGTTCAGCAATTGCCTGTGTCACTGAATATCTGGATCACCGTGTGCGATCCAAAGATGACTTGTCTTTGCTCGGCCTACCTACGCTGGCCCTGATTTCGTCTGGTAAGCCAGACTGGCGCCGCCTAGCCAATTAAATACAGATCATTCTTGGGTATCACCATGACAGCCAATACACCCGCAGCAACTAGAACCATGAACTACATTGAAAAACCCACTGGCTTGAACGCTCAAGATCTGCCACCTCAAACAATCGGCAATATCTTGGTCAGCGCAGGTCGGCTTACTCCCGAGGCTGCGGAACAGATACACCGCAAGCAAGGCGACAACAATATTCTTTTCGGAGAAACAGGCATTTCGCTTGGCTTGATTAGCCGCGAAGACCTGGAGTATGCAATAGCACGACAATTTGAATACTCCGTATTGAAGAAAGGAGACAGCGCAATTTCCGAAGACCTAGTGTCGGCTTACGATCCTTTTGGCGGAAAAGCCGAGGCTTTTCGCGAGTTGCGTACTCATCTGTTGTTGCGCTGGATAGAGACAGAATCAAAGCCAAAAACCTTGTCGATCTTGAGCACGCAACGTGGTGAAGGCAGAAGTTATGTTGCATCGAACCTTGCGGTGTCATTTTCACAATTGGGCCTGAAAACACTATTGGTCGATGCCGATTTGCGCCACTCCCACCTTCACCATCATTTTGGTATCTCAAGCCGCAGGGGACTGTCCAGTATTCTGCAAGGCAAGGGTGACCCAGGTTTCATTCTGCAAATTCCTGAAATTCGAAACTTGTCCGTTTTGCCCGCGGGCCCGCATGCACCCAATCCCCAAGAGCTCTTGTCACAGGTACGCTTTCCAGATTTGCTGAACGAACTTGCTGCGCATTTTGACCTTGTTGTTCTGGACACGCCGGCCTCCCTCCTCTATTCCGATGCAGTAGCGATTGCAACGCGCACAAGCGCCTCGATTGCAGTGGCGCGCCAAGGCTATTCCAAAGTTGAGCAACTGCGCCAATTGAAGGAAAGCATGTCAAGGACCGGTGGCAATCTGTTGGGATCGGTACTGCTGGACTTTTAAGGTATGACCCCTACACCCCACATTCCTTTGCTGACATCAGACCATTCACAAAGCCCAGACAATCCATTTTTGAATGCAATTCAAAGCGTGGGAAATCCTCGACAAATTGCAATCAAATTTTTTGCACTACTGGCTTTGCTGGCCTTTGGCGGGGTGGTGGGTGCCTATGGCGTTCGTTTTGGAGAACATGCCATTTTGCTGTTGGCAGCCCCGTTGATTATCCCGTTAGGGGTTCTGCTGTTCATTCAGCCAAGGCTGCTGTTTTATCTCTTGATTGCTTCGCGTTGTGCACTGGACCCCATCCTGGAATCAGCCCGATTCTCATCCAGCTTCGGTCTGGGCGCCTTGCTGAATTTGTTGTTGATTGCATGCGCGGGCGTCCTGTGCATACAGCGCACCAAAGCTTCAATCCAGCAAAGCATTGTGTTGTGGGTTGCACCGCTGCTGGTGATGATGCTAGGTGTCAGTTATGCACCGGAACTGATTCCTGCACTGAAAAGACTTGTTGCCTTTGTGAGCTATTTCGCAGTGTTCACCATTGGCTTCATTCTGGCCAGCGAAGAACAACTCAAGAGGCTGCTAAAAGTGATTGTGTTGTCATCCCTGGTTCCGCTGGGTGTGGGGTTTTATCAAATAACGACAGGGGGTATGGCCAGTACTGGCCGCCTGGCCGCCACTTTCACGCACCCCAATATTTATGCCTTTTATTGCCTGCTGGTCGTCATCACATTGGTATACCTTCAACGAATGCACGCGAGAACACAAGTGCCCACAGGGACTGCACAGTCGATGGGACCAACGATCGCCATGTGGCTTTTGCTGCCGTGCCTCTTGCTGTCGATTGTCATGACCCAAACGCGCAGTGCCTGGGCGGCGTTGATCCTGCTTGGCCTGGTGTACGGTATTCTTTTTTCAAAACGAACCTTGTTCGGAATGTTGGCAGTACTTGTATTGGCAGCCTTGTTGCCAGCGGTTCAGGAACGGATCATGGATCTGTTTTCAGGCAATGAAGTTGTTCAATACGCCAAATTGAATTCGTTCGCCTGGCGCCAGTACATTTGGGAAAGTGGCTTGAACTGGATGAGCCCCTCTCGATATTTGTTGGGCTATGGAATCGGTGGGTTTTTCTATCATTCCGTGGATTTCTTCCCGCTGTCAGGGGGAAATTATTTCGGTGCGCACAATGTATTTGTTGAACGGCTTTTTGACGGTGGCTTGGTGGCGATTGCCGTGTTCTCAATCTTTTTTGCCGTGCAGTTTCATCATGCACGCAAGTTGCTGAAACAGGATCAATTCACAGGGCTGGTTTACTTCTGCCTGATGTTGTCGTATCTGGTACTCAACTTTTCTGACAACGTCATCGATTACCTGGCTTACAACTGGTACTACTGGGTAGTCGCTGGTGCCATGTATGCACACGCCCGACAAATCCCACCTGCCAACACAAACCCGTGAACGCACAATCACTTCGCGGTGCCTATTTGCTTGTGGCCGGCAAAGGGCTTTCTGCGGTGATCGGGCTGGCCAGCATGCTGATTCTGGCTCGCCTGCTCGACCCTGAAGATTATGGGCTCGTCGTTCTGGTCGAAGCGGTGGTCACATTACTGGCCGCCGTGACTGAACTGCAAATGGCCTCGGTGCTGATTCATTTGCCCAAGGTCAACGATGCACATTTCAGCACGGCCTGGACATTGAACCTGATACGTGCCTTCGCACTGTGCTTGCTTGTCATTTTAATCGCGCCATGGCTTGTCGAGTTTTATGACGAACCCAGACTTTTGAGTATTGCTTATATCTCGAGTCTTTCCCTTTTTCTGGGCGCCTTGCTGAATCCAAAGCTGGCCATACTGATTCGCGACCTCGACTTCAAGAAAGACTTTATCTTGAATGTCAGCCAGAAGATTGCCGGCTTTGTGGTGACCGTTGCTGCAGCCTACTACTTGCGCAGTTACTGGGCCTTGGTACTGGGCACTCTGGCCACGCAGATTTGCGGCTTCGTGGTGTCCTATTGGTGTTACCCATTCAAGCCATCATTCACCCTGAGCAAAGTGCGTGATTTGTGGGGCTACTCGGTTTGGCTGTCGCTGGCCAACTTTGTCAAAACACTCAACATCAAGCAAGACCAGTTTTTGGTGGGGAAAATGTTCAGCACAGAGACAACCGGGTTTTATTCGATGGGCACTCGGCTTTCCAGCGTTCTGTTTACCGACACACTGGGTGCTGCCCTTCGTGTGATTTCACCCAGTCTGCGGGCCTACACCGCCGACAAAGTGGAATTGGGCAAAGCCTATTTGCACGCACAAAGTCTGGTCACCCTGGTTTTTCTGCCACTGGCCAGTGTCACCAGCGCATTGGCCTATCCCTTGATTGAATTCACACTCGGCAACAAGTGGATAGAAGTCACCGAGGTGTTCAGGTTCCTGGTTTTGGCAGTGTGCCTTGAAGCGATTGGTGGCGTTGGTTTGTCGGTTGTGGTGGCCACGCTGAATACCCGCCTTGCATTTCTGCGGGACCTGGTTTCGATTGTCATTCGCGCTTTGTGCATGGGCGCAGGCCTATACCTAGGCGGCTTCATCGGTTTATTGGCTGGGCGGGCCTTGTCATCGGTGATCGATCTTCTTCTGTATTTCACCATCGCGGGAAAGGTCACCGGACTGCACATCCGCAAGCAGCTGTTTCTGAGTTGGCGCACTTGGTTGGCCTGCGCACTGGTTTATCCATTTTTGTACTGGATAAAAACCTGGCCAGTCATGGAAATTGGCGATTCAAAATTGCATCAAGCAGCCGGACTTTTCGGTCTGATTCTGTTGGGATTGCTGATGCAGTTTGTCATTCAGGGTTTGCTGTGGCGAGTCAGTGGCAAGCCCCAAAGCATCGAAGTGGTGTTCATGGCCTATTTGAAAGGCAAATTCAAACTGCAAGGACAAAAATCATTTTGACTGCGAAAAAAATTGTCTATCTGGTGAATCAATATCCAAAAGTCAGTCACACCTTCATACGGCGGGAAATACTGGCGCTTGAAACCTTGGGATTGAATGTAATGCGCCTGTCTGTCAGGGGCTGGGAAAATGAATTGCCCGACCCCGTGGATGAACAAGAACGACAAAAAACCCGTTACCTGCTTCGCCAAGGTGTGGGAAGCCTGTTGTGGTCGGGCATGAAGGTTTTCATGCAGCGTCCCGCGACATTTCTCAACACCCTGTTCGTTGCCTTGAGAATGGGAGTTCGTGCTGACCGGGCCTGGCCTTTTCACTTGATCTATTTGCTGGAAGCCTGCAAGGCCTTGGAATGGCTTCAGCAAGACAATATTGAGCATGTCCATGCGCACTTTGGCGGCAACTCCACCGAAGTCGCCATGCTGATTCGGCTGCTCGGTGGGCCACCTTACAGCTTTACGGTTCATGGCCCCGAAGAGTTCGACAAGCCCGAATTCATTCATTTGGGGGCCAAGGTCAAGCACAGTGCATTCACCGTGGCAATTACTTCGTATTGCCGAAGCCAGATCTTCCGCTGGATACCTTATTCACAATGGCACAAGGTTCAAGTCGTTCGCTGTGGTATTGATGCGCCTTTTCATGAAAACCTGCCTGACACCTTTCCAGCCGAACCCCGCATGGTGTGCATTGGTCGCCTGTGTGAGCAGAAAGGCCAGTTGATTTTGCTGGAAGCAGCCTTGAAGCTGAAACTCAAGAAAATCAGTTTTTCGTTGGTGTTGGCTGGCGACGGGGAAATGCGTCCAGAAATTGAACGCCAGATTGACGCAATGGGTTTGCGCAAGCACGTGCAGGTCACGGGCTGGATTAGCAGCGCACAGGTTCGGGAAGAAATATTGAAATCAAGGGCGATGGTGTTGCCAAGCTTCGGCGAAGGTCTGCCTGTTGTGATCATGGAAGCCATGGCCTTGCGGCGACCGGTGATCAGCACCTACATTGCCGGCATTCCTGAATTGGTACAGGCGGGCCAGAATGGCTTTTTGTGCCCTGCGGGTGATGTTGATGCCTTGGCCTTGCAGATGGAACTGTGCCTGACCGCCCCTACAGAAACCTTGGTGCACATGGGCTTTTTGGCCCAGCAGGCCGTTCTCGCGCAACACAGTGTTGACATCGAGGCGGGCAGGCTCGCTCACTTGTTCTCAAACAGCAATTCCGGCGAATTCACGCCCAAGGGAGGTTAAGCCCATGTCGATTGCTGAGTCCTCAGTTCTGGCCATGACCGTGTTACTGGGTATCCCCGTGTTCTGGTTCTGTATTCAAATTGCTGCAGCCTGTTTTTTCAGGCAACAATTTGAAAAAACAATTGAAATGCAATTTGAGAACCTGCCACATCGGATCACGGTTCTTGTGCCCGCACACAATGAGTCCGCCAACATGCTGCCCACACTGCGAGCCGTTTTGGCACAAGCAAGCGAGTCGATCCATATTCTGGTGGTGGCGGACAATTGCAACGACGACACGGCTGAAGTTGCAAGACAGGAAGGCGTGGAGGTGATTGAACGCCACAACACTGCTTTGCGGGGCAAAGGCTATGCGCTGGACTTTGGCATTCGACACCTGAAAGCGAACCCGCCGCAGGTGGTGATTGTTCTGGATGCAGACTGCCTGCCCGAGAATGGCGTGTTGGCGAAACTTGCAAACAGGGCCATGAGTACCTCCCGCCCTGTGCAAGCGCTTTACCTGATGAACAACCTGCACAGTCCCGGTTTGAAGGAAAAAATTGCCGAGTTTGCCTGGCTTGTGAAAAATCATGTCCGCCCCAAGGGTTTGCACAACATGGGCTTGCCTTGTCACCTTACAGGTTCTGGCATGGCATTCACCTGGGAGGTATTACAAGGTGTGTCCCTGGCCACCGGGGATATCGTGGAGGACATGAAATTGGGCATGACCTTGACCACGCAGGGCCAGGCGCCCCTGTTTTCAGAAGACACGGTGGTTACCAGCGCATTCCCGAATAACAGGGAAGGCGTTGCATCACAGCGCACCCGCTGGGAACATGGTCACCTGGCCATGATGTGGCACGAAGGCTTGCCCAAATTGCTCAAAGGATTGATCAGCCGTGACATGGCGTTGGTAGGTCTTTCTTTGGACTTGTGCATTCCACCACTTGCATTGCTGGTTACTGCCGTACTTGCCTGGGAATTGCTCACCGGCATTTATGCACTTGCAAGCGGCAACTCCGCTGCGTTTCTGATCAGTCTTGTTTACCTGCTGGCAATCGCCTCGTCCGTCGGCCTGGCTTGGCTCAAGTTTGGACGAGCCGTGGTAACGGGTCGGGAGTTGTTGATGGCGCCCGTGTATGTGTTGGCCAAACTACCTGTGTATGCCCGCTTTCTGTTTCGTCGCCAAGCGGAGTGGGTTCGCTCCAAACGTGACAACGAAACAAAATAAAAGCAAATGTGAATCAGCGCACCATGGCTTCCACACTTTGCAGGGGACTGGTCAGCATTGTATCCAGGGGATAAACCAAAGCTCGAACCCGGGCCGGGTCGTTGTCGTTTGACTTGGGCTTGAGCACACTGAGCACGGTGTGCCCAGCGTCTTGGGGCCACTGCATAACCATGGCTTGTCCATTTCTCATCCAGCCTGAGTTGAACAACACACGATTACCCTCTCGGGCCATGACCTTCAATTCCATCTGTGCCCCCTCAGTGGACTTCAGCTGTAATTTATAGCGTTTGCCTGCCTCCATTTCACCCCAGTTTGTTGAGTTGAAGCTTCGGTTGTTTCGGTGTTGAAACAGACTTTGCTGATTGCTTCCACTGACGATCAATGACTGGCTCCAGGTGTCAAAACGCGCGGTCCCATTGCCCGAGGTTTTCACCCAGGGCCCACGCATGGAAATCATGTTCAGGTTCTCCTTCGGATTGAAAGCCTGGCCATGACCGTCCACCCAGCTTTGGACAGACATGACTTGCCGAAGCCCTTTCTGGATGTCTTTCAAGTCCTTGGCCACTTCGCTGTTCCACTTGGGTTTATGCAGGTTGAACTTGGAGCCGTTCTCGACATAAATATAGAAGGGTGTTCCCTCATTTCGGTCCACAACGTAGGCGCCATACACCTTCAGTGTTTCAGCGACTTTGCGCAAGGCGGGGTTTGAAATGCGGCTCGTGTCGAATGTTTCAGGAAGCATCAACAAGGCACCCACCGGAATTTTGCCGCTGTTCTTTTTGAAGGTCCTGTCGGTTGATGTTGCGGGAAATATATAGCCTGTTTGCCCAGACAATGCGTTGTAAGTCAGGGAAACTGCCAAGGCGTGCGAATACATGGGCTTTCCATCATGGACTTCGTGCTTGCGGATCAAGCCTGCCATGGGTGCAACAGCAGCGGCGCGTGCTCCCTGGTAATATTGGGCGGGTTCAGCCCAACCCCTGCCATCCAGTCGGGTCCATGCGTACATGGACGCAGTCCAGCGACCCTGTCCGTCTTTTTTCAAATCGAGAAAAGAATGAATGACACCCGTGCTTGGATCAACAATGTCGGCATGTCCGTCACTGCCACTTGCAGGCATGGTGCTGGCAGGCCAATTCGCAATGGTGACGCTGGGAACAAATTGTTCACCATCAAGTTCCCAAAGTCCTTTTTTTGCATCACGGCCATAAACTTTCATGGGAGCGTCGCTGTTGCGAGCCAGAAATGCAGCGGACGAGTAAGGCCCCTCTCCGATCAAGGGGTTGTAACGTGAATCAGGAATTTGAAAATAGCCTAATCTTGCTCCCACAGGGCGAATATTCCAGTAAGAGCGGGCAGAAAACGGGCGCTCGTAAGTGCCAAATGACCCGGAAACAGAATGGTTTGATTGGGAAGGCTCGGCGCAAGCGCCGCCGCCAAGTAGCATGGCAAAAACCAGAATTGAGCGATTGACCAGTGTGGTCAGGGGTAGCGAAAACTTCAAACATTTCAAAACAACACCTCACATCCGTTGATTACAGGACATCAATCAACGGATGTAAAAGCCTCAAGTTTCAATAATTCAAGAAGTGACTCCGTTCTGTCTCTTTATTGAGCGACTTCAGTCAACATGCCCTGAATGAAGGTTTTATCCCCCACCCCGCTGACCACACCCAAAATGGACACACCATTGACCATGGGCCAGTTGAAGCGATAGGTCTCGCCGTCACCCAAGGCCCGGGTGTTGAACTGCTCGGCACCATTGCCCCAGAAGCGAAGGTAAGCACGCCCGCCGTTGGTCGCCTTGACCTTGAACTCATACAGACGACCTTTCACAGGCTTGGCCCAACTCACTCTTGGGATAGACCTGTCAGACGCACTTTCAGCCCAGTACGCTTTGTCAGTTTTGCCAAACGTGACACCCTGCTTGCGTGAATCGTACACAGGCACGGCACCGCCTTTGACCATCGGCTTCCAGGGCCCACGCATTGAAGTGGCATTCAATGGCGCAAGCGCTGCAACTGGCTGACCTAGGGCGTTGACCCAGTCTTTTGCATAGATAACCTGGCGAAGCGCTGCCCGAATTTTTTGCAGGTCATTGCCGACAGCGGAATTCCATCCACCTTTGTGAAGATTAAACCCTGATCCATTTTCAACATAGATGTAGAAGGGAGTACCAACATTTCGATCCACCACGTAGGCCCCATAGGTTTTCAGGGTATTGACCACCTTTCTCAGGTCAGGATTGCTGATTTTTGAAGAATCAAACGAGGGAGGCAGCATCAACAACGCACCCGTTGGAAAGCGGCCTGTATTTTCTCGCCAGGTTCGATCACCCGATGTGGCGGGAAAAACAAACTGCTCGTATTCCGACATGCCGGTGTAAGTCAACGACATGGCCAAGGCATGGAAATACTGACTTGCGCCGTCGTTGATTTCGTTCTTCCGGATCAAGCCTGCGATTGATGCAATACCTGAAGCACGGGCCCCTTGAAAGTAATGAGAACCATCGCCCCAACCGCGGCCATCCAGCTTGGACCAAGCGTATTGAGCTGCAACCCATCGACCGTTCGTTTGTCTCAACTGCCAGAAAGAATGAATCATGCCGTTTTCAACATCGACAATGTCGGCATGGCCATCTGTACCGCTGGCGGGCAAGGTGTCAGCAGGCCAATGAGGAATGTCAATGGACGGAAAATTGGCCTCGGCATCGGGATCCCACACCCCATAGGTACCGGGCAGCGGGTATACCTTGACTGCTGGATCAGTCGGTTTGGCCAGAAAGGCGGTGGTGGAATACTTGCCTGTTCCAATCAATGGGTAATACGTGGATTTGGGAATTTCTGCAGTACCCAACGTGACGAATTTTGGGCGAATGTTCCACAAGGAATTCAACGAAAAAGGTCTGTTAAACGACCCAAAATCGTAAGGGGTCAAATCAAGCGGATTCCCCATGGACAACGGACTCACGGACGCCGATGGCGTCACCGTGGGGGCTGGAACCACAGGTGTGGGAAGGGGCAAAGGCGTGGGTTCGGGCAATGCTTCCAGTGTGGTCAGCACGCTGGGCGCGCGACAATAACCGCTCGCCACACCAACCTGGCAAATAGGCTCATACGCCTGAGCGAGGGCATTTGGGGATTGAACTGCAATGGAGGCCATCAACAAAATACTGACATTGAGGATGGGCTGGGTGGTAACGGCTCGAATACTCATGATGATGTTTTCCGCTAAATACAGTGATGACTTGTAAACCACCTGCACGGTTAGGCGCAGGCATCCGACCCGCACAACCCATTGATAGTAAAGGGCTATTGGCTGGCACAAGAACTGTATCGAGAGAAAATAAACTTCAAACCAACAAGAAGCCGGTGGATTTGGCAGGTACTTGTGAATTAAACAGGAGATGCACCGCGTATGATTTTTTCACCCCGACGCACTTTGTACGTCAGAAAAATCATAATCAGAGTGGGTATTGGAGGGGTAAACAGAATTTGAATGGGGTGAATCTCAAATCACGTCAAATTCAGTGTCAATGTGACCGGGCAGTACCAATCGAATTTTGTCGAGAGAAGTCAACGAGCCGACCCCTTCAGGAGTACCGGTGAAAATAAGGTCACCTTCCTGCAGGGCAAAAACCGTACTCAAATAATGAACAATAAGCGGAATGGAAAACAGCATTTTTCTAATATCCCCATGCTGCCTTAAATGGCCATTCAAGTGCATTTCAAATTGAATCTCGAAAGGATTCTGAATGGTATTCGCCGGCACAAAAGGAGTCACCGTGGCCGCGCAATCAAAACCCTTGGCCACAGCCCAAGGCAAGCCGCCCTGCTTCGCTTTGGTTTGCAGGTCGCGGGCGGTCAGGTCGAGGCCCAAACCATAACCCGCAATGTAATCCATGGCTTCGTCTTCGGGAATGTGTTTACCGGCCTTGCCGACCAACAACACCAATTCAGCCTCGTAGTGCACTTCACTGGAATGCACGGGTAACACAATGGGCTTGCCCTGCACATGCAGTGCTGAGGTGGGCTTGATGAACACAACTGGGTCTTCCTCCGGACGATTGCCCAGCTCCGCGATGTGAGCCGAGTAGTTTCGGCCGATACAGAAAATATTGCGAACCTGAACCGCTTTGGTTTGAGCAGCCAGTAAGGCGACGTGTGGCATCGGGATTCCTTGTCGGGGTTAAATACCCTCTTCTTTCAAAAAGGGACCAAAGCAGGTTTCGATGTCGGCCTTTTGGCACATCATGAATTTTGATCCCGACGCGTGCATCACGATGTAATTGGTGGCCACATTGCCATTGGGCACTACATTGCCCATACAGTCGGGCTCGCTGTTCACCTGAACAACCGTATCCATCCAGGTATAGAAACCTTGAGCATTCGGGGCCAAGCTGATGTCATATTGGGTTTTCACTACCTGGCCGCCACTAAGAATCTGCGTAGTGCCATCAGTGCGTATGTCGTAAATTTCAGCACAACGCTGTTCTGGCAAATTAATGCGCCACAAGCCAATCAGGGGGTGCTCTTTTGGAAGCAAAGTTTCAGCCTGCAACGGGCTGCAGAGAAGGGTAAGAGCGCTACAAGACAAAGCCAGAACACGGTGCAACATACAAACCTCTACGACAATGGTTGGTGCGATCAGCATACTGGGCCCGCAGGTTTGGGGCAAGATCAGCCCAATAAAAAACCCCCGCCAATTTCATATTGACAGGGGGTTTTTTTATTGCTCAAGTATCGTGAGCAATGGGTCAAAAAGGTTATTCATACTTAAAACGGATGATAGTTCTACCTATAAGCCTAGATTCGTGGCTCTCCATGCAAAATTCAATCAGCAATGTTGGTAAGTTTCATTTATAGGTACCACTTCTTCTTTTATGGCCTTATAAACGCAAGTTTGTGGGTAAAGCAACAACATCTGATTCAAACGCCAGCTGAACGAGTCAGCAAAACATCACCATACACTTGCATTGCAAGTGAATATTGTGGGACGTCTCCCAATTTTCTTGCAACTTCATCATTGGCCTTTCGAGTAGCCTCAAGAACGGTTTCCCCCACTTCCCAGGCTCTTAGGAACGGGTCGAGCCAATTGTGTGTAACAATCACGCTTAGTGGCCACGGTGAAGCTACCACCGCGCGGCTACCACAATTCAAAAGTTGCTTTGGTAAGCTGGTGGTGGAGTTGTTCCAAGGATTTTTGTCGATACGCCCTCCACTGCACACAAAAAGAACTACCAACTCAGTTCCTCCAATAGCATTAGCCAAAGCAGAAGGGGACTCGATGAGACTGTAATCATCCCGAATACTGCGTAAATAGCGGCCCTCATTACTTAGCCCTCCGTGGGCTATTACCACCGCGAGACTCGCGTCTCCCAAACCAGCTGGAAGTCTGCGTCCAGTATTTACGGAAAATCCAAATTCCTCAAAACTTCCTTTAAGACGACCTAGAGCGACATCAAGGGTTTGAACAACTTGAACACCATCTTGCTCACCCTGCCCAGTACCAGGCTCGATAGGGACTTCATCAGATTGTGCAGAAACCCAAGCCTTATAACCAATTTTACGAGCGCGCGGTGCGGCCCTAGTAGCTGCGAGCCATGTCAGCGAAGGTACCATGCCGATGGATATCCGTGTACCTGCAAGATATTCACAACTGTTAACTTCGGAACGCATGACCACAAGGTTGGTGGTCAACTGTTGAAGTGCTGGCTCTGCGACAACAATCAACCTATCTGCTTCAGGAAAATTAATCGCTAATTGCTCCATAGTGAGATAAAAGATGTTGTTACCTTCGTCACGGTCAACTGTTCCATACCCCTTTGGAAATTCCTCAAGCCACCCTTCAAATCGCCTCTGGAACGTATTCTCCAAGCGTTGCTGTTCAATTTTGCAAACTTGACGGTCCGCTACATTGATAACCGATAGCTCACCCTCGTTATCTAATGCCATAAATACGACGCTATAACCCAGGTCATTTAATTCATAAGCATATTGAGTCGCCCACTCAACAGTCATAGGTGGAATTTTGGAGCGCGTACTTAAAGTATGGTCAGAAAGCAACTCAACAGCAAACGCTGCCTCTGAAGGAATGGGCGCGTCTTTTAGCCCTGCTCCCAAAAGACGTCTAGATGCGATTTCAATATAGGCATAGTCGCAAGCGATATCTGAAACGAAGGTTGCTCGTTCCACTTCATTAAACAAGGCTAAAACTTCGAGAGCTGTAGGTTTATCTGTGGACATGGTTCTTATTGTATTTGCAGCCCTAAGTCCGACTTGTTGAAGCGCAGTTTTAAGCAGCCTGTCTCTAGCCGGCGCTACGACACCGCCCGCCACTTTGACCTTTGTGATGATTTGACCTAGAAGCACCGCGAGAGGGAATAGACGATTTTTATGCTCAAGCGCATCTTCGGATGCTTTGGCGATTTTAGTCAGTAATTCTTGTAGTTCATGTAGAGGCTTCTCATCAGCCTGCATGAGCTGCAAACCTAAATCGGCGGCGATAATTTGAAAATCTGTACTTGGGTCAAAACCTAAATCTTCCCGTAGCTTCTTCATGGGAATAAGGAAACTCTGAGCTAGCTCAAAGAGACCAAGGTCACGCAGTGTTCGATGGATGACGTACACCTCTTGCCAAAGGTCTTCTTTTTGAACAGCAGCATCAGTAGCAAGCGCACAGGCTGAACCCACAAGCGCGGTGACGTGGTTATGACAACGATGATGGATATCGGCAAATGCACCCCATGCCAACCGTCGGCAAATTACAGTCCTTTGTCCCATTAACAAAATCTGTTCTGCGAAATCTCGAGCACGTTGAAATTGGCCCGAGATTGCAAATTGTGATGCGAGCAAGCGCATCAATTCGATGTCGCAATCACGTTCTTGTATTGCGTGAGGACACACCGCGCAAACAATGAATACCAGCTTTTCCAAAAATGTTAGGTCGGCGTCTTCCCCCAACACTCCGTTAGCATTTAGAACCGTCTGCTTGAGCGCCGCGACAACATCGTCTGGAGGTGCAAGGATAAGCTCTCGTGGAATCACGGTAACACCTGGCTCACCAATACCTCTTTCGTCCATCCATTTAAATGCGTTAGTTATTGAAGTCCGCACTTGATTGTCAAGCAAGTAAGCTTTGAACTCATCTCGTTCTGTCTCCGGTCTTGACAACGTGATACCGCGCTCTGCTAAAGCGAGCATACTTGAAGCTACTATAGGCATGCCTAAGTCACCACATGCCTCGACAGAAAGAAGTGAAGTCAGACTCGAGCGGACTCGATAGTCAGAAGGATGACTCGCCAAGAATTGAAAAGCAGATTTAAAAAGCACCCTGTAAACATCGTACTCTGTCTTCGGAACTAACTCTCGAAGCATCATAGCTTTTACAGAGGCCAAGAGCACTTGAGTAGCCTGCCGCCCATAAAGCTTTGACGAGGTGATAAGACAAGCTGCGTTAGCAGCATCACGATAAAAGCCTAGACTTTCTGCACGTATCGCGCAGCACACCACCGCGAGCTCCCACCATTCTTGCCCCCAGCCGTCAGCCAGCTTAATTGCAGCATCATAGTCTGGGTCGGACTCGAGCATACATCGTTGTAACTCAAGATGATAAATTGTGAAGCCAGCCGTTGTGAACCGCTGACCCTCACTAATCAACGCATCTCGACAGTTCATTAGAAGCCGACGGTCGCGGTTTTCTCTCAGTCGTTCCGAATGTGGTGACAAAATTTCTAGACGAGCATCGTACTGCGCTATTCGGTCATTGTCTTCAAGTTGAGTAGCAACTTCTAGCCCCTCTTCGAGCCACATTGGGTCGCGTATACTGTTGGGCACGTTGGGCAGCAACTCCTGGGCTAAAACTATATCACCAGCGTTTGCGGCGAAGTGAGAGACCTGAATGGCGACCTCCGATGGAAGCTCAGGCAGGTAAGGACGGAAACGTTTAATAAATGCGAGCGTCTCTTCTTTGTTTCCGGTTCGATTTACAAGCTGAACGAGCGTGTGAAATTTATAGCCTGTCGAAAGCTTCAAATTATCAAGTTGAGTCTCCACTTCGTGGAGTCGGCCTTGAACAGCCATTGATAGCCACAGCTCACTGTTATGAGCGAGAATCTGCTCAATATCACCTTCATAGGTCAACTCAACAACTCCACAATCATCTATAGACATAAGCTGTTGCTGATTTATCGGATTTCGAGCCGGAAGTTCTGGCACGTGCACGAAAGCATAGGAGTCCATACGTTTAACAACTGAAACCAATTGCCGACACAGTGACGCCACATGGGGAGTCCAGTTGTCCTCGGGAAGCCTCGTGGCGGTCGCTCCAAAAGTAACTGGCAGTTTCACCGCAGGGTCTCTAAAGCGGCTCGCCTCTGCTACCACGATAAAGCTACGTTCAGGGCTGCCTTGCGCTTCGCGAATCAAATCCCCAACCTCAAGACTGGAGGTATGCTGAACTTTCACAATACGTCGAAGAACTTTTTCTTCTTTGGTATCAACTGGAGAACCGCGCAGTTCCTGTATAGCCTCGAGCAAAGCCGAAAATACGTTCGCGTGAGTAACCATCGTCGCTTGTGAAGGCGGCAAGAAGATAACTCCTCCTGGAAACACCAAACCCCCTTTTTTATCGCGAAGCGCCAATAAGAGAGCTGCTGTCATGCGACCAACAACCTCACGCAATGAGCCACCAGTCACCAAGTCTGCGCCGCCTAAGGTAAATCCATTACCTAATATAGCAATCGGGTCAAAACCTTGGACTCTTTTTTTGTCGGGTTCGTATGTACTCACGGGATGCTCAATGATTTCTTGCTAACGGCTAGATTGTGATGATTAAGAAATGTGCACTTATTGATATTTTTCAGCTACAAATTTTCATCTTTAATTTCTAAATGATTACCCAGCAATTAAGGATAACGGGTGATGCAAAAAATGTTCACGCAAGGCATTCGCAATTCCTTTTTCTTTGCCCTCCAATGCCAACTGCAAAACATCCTTACCTTCCTTCCACGAAATTGGATGCTTTATTCTTTTACGCTTTTCGTTCTCAAGCATTAATCTCGCATCAGGTTCAAAGGTGCCTGAAGTCCACAATGCAAAATTAATTTTTGATTCTCGTAAATGAGACTGGGCTTTGAGGTGTGCTGTAAAAATCGGAAGGCGCCGAATCCAGTTTTCCACTTCCCTCACGTCAACGGTTCCACCTGGACTCCTACCTTTGCATTCAATCACGTGGCAGTGAGAGCCTTGGTTTGAAAAAGTCAAGATATCGATATCTGCCGTCTTGCCAGTTTCAGGGTCTGAAGCGCGAACTCCCATATCAATTGAAACCGCTGTGCGCCGGGCAAGATAAGCAGCAAGTAGCTCGAAAAGTACCCCTCGTAAGTTACCTGATGCCCCCTCTATTTCGGCCAGGTCCTCAATCAGGTTCGCTATTCGGTCTGGAGTACCAGCTGAAACATACGCGGCTGTATTTGAAAGGACGGACAGCAAATTTTGTAGGGCAATTCCTGTACGTCTGCCGAACAATTCACGAGGGGTAGTAAGAATTACACCCGCCGCATGTCCGGCGGTCAATGCAGGTCCTGTGAAGCCGCTAGCTAAAAGAACTGCAATCAAGCCCGCACCGTTACGCCTCAAAAGACTATGTGTAGCACTGGCTTTACGAATAAAGTAATTAACTTGATGCTCTGAAACAACGGTGTTCGAAAAGACATCCGCCACAAAATAACTTTGTTGCTTGCCTGAGTGTTGGAGAGGAAGAAGAAAGCTAGGGCCTGCTAAATCGAAGAGGTAAGAACTCACAGGTCTTCTATCTTGCTCACCTCTTATTTTCACTTGGTTGTATGCGGCCATACCCATATTTCTAACCCAATCGCGCAACCCGTCTAACAATATCTTTTCCGTTAAGTCACGTGCACGGTTGCCAGAATAATCAGGTATTCCAAAAACATCGCGTCTAACTTCCCAATAATCAAGCCCATCAAAATTACGAAGTTGTAACACTCCCGCATTTTGAAGCCGCTCAGCTACGCTCGTTGCGGTCAACTGCCCCTTCACGCCCGACGCTGAAGCCCCAGATATCACTGCAAACTCAGATGCCAATACCAAACCATGACGAGCAATCATGCCATCAATCGACAATCCAAATACAGAGCCAGTCTCTCGCATAGCATCAAGAAACTTAAGCCAAAAGCGCTCTTCGTACCTCTGCTCTTGAAGGTAAAGAAATGCCTCTTTTTTAGGTAGTAGCGGAACGGGGAAAGCTCTTAGGGGCGCCTTTAAGCGTTTAGCAGAAAGGCGCTTCCTTGCAGCATCCGAAGAAAGCCCTTCAGTTTTGACTAGCCAATCAGAAACGACCGAAGAACGTGATGGACCTTCATGGCTTAAAAAATCACTTAAACGCGTCATAAGTAAGTTGTCACACAGCTCAATTTATTAATATTACTACCTTGTCCGATGGAGAATTTTTAACCGAGCGATAAAATTATTTAAAATCATAGGGTTAAGCCTTAAAAAGACCAACACATCCTAGAAAAAATGTCCATAAAAAGGAAAAGCCCATGAAAGATTTCAGTTTCGGAGGACGCTAACTAAGTCACCACTAACAAACACCTTTGCTTTGGCCTCTCTGAGGTTTAGGAAGAGGGGAATTCAACATCATCAATGTCACCCCTTTACGTTCAGCGTTATGAGCCCAAGTGACAAACTGCTCCAAAAGTAATTGATTCTCTTGTTCAAGCCGCTGCACCTTGGCTTTGTAACGCTCGACTTGCTGAAGAGCGGCCCGAACCTTTTCATCTCTAGGATTACCCACTTTACGTGACCATGAACCCTTCAAGGTTTGCTTTTTGAGCGCGAATGCATTGGCAATTTGAGGGTATTCCGCGAAGGTGAAGCGAGAGTAGCGAATGCCAAATTTTCTATGGACTTCGTCTAATAACAACTCCCATGTCAGCTTACCTTTCCAGTCGTCAAGAATTTCTATCACCGCCTGGAGTATCTTAGGCGTCAAGTCTGGTGCACGTAATTTTCTCATTTAAGACGCTTTCTTCTTTCAAAAGTTACTGCTTTAGTTATGGTCTCAGAGTCAGCTAGAGTGACGAGTGGCGCATTCTCAATGTTGAGCCGAATTCGTGCACCATCAGATACTGACGGGTCATCAAGAATCGATAACAAAACATTAACCCTTTCTAGGGTTTTCATTTGATGGACGACCCATGTGTCTGCGCCGTACTCTTCATTAGTAAGGGCTTGACAAGCCTGGCTCAACAGATGCTCAGTCTCCACTTTGAGACTTCGCAAATTGGCCTCTTTACGAGCCTCCCCTTTAATGCAAACCTGTTCTTCGCAGTTAATGCAATCCCTGTACATTTGGCAAGGCTCACTCGCAAAGTTATGTTGACACCAGCCAAATTCAGTTGTGTGCGCGGCGGCTACTCCCGACGCAGCGAACTCGCTTCGAGCCACCAAATTCCTGCTGGTAATAGGTACTAAATCGCCACTCAAACCTTCTTTAATTGCCCGGCCCACAGGCGCTTGAATCTCTTCTGAACTCATATGGTCATAGGCTCTATTCTGACCAACATCCTTTCGTCCCGAAAAAATTGCAATTTCTGCACTACTCAGCCCCCCCATCTGGGCAAGCATATTGAGATAGTGCCTAAAGCTGTGACTTCGAACCCAAATGGCTGAACCATCATCCTCTGTGAAAGAAAAGTCTTCAAAGATAGACCTATGCCCAGGGCGACCCAAGGGATTAGTAACAATTGAATTGTCCACGCAATGAAACATGCACACATAAGTTGCTCTTGCGCAGTGGCTTTCGTTCAGTCGCACAAGCGCTAATGAGTCCTTGCAGAGAAGTTCGGGAGCACCTAGGACGTAAGGAAAAGTGGGTGGTAACAGTTTCAAAACAGCTTCCTCTACATGCTTGAACGAATACCCTTTGCCTTTTGCCCCCAAAGACACGCTCGGTATCCCATTCGCTATTACCCACGAATAGGCAGAGTGACGTTTTGTATCGTCACCCCAAAGTATGTCAGCCACTTCAGAAACCGTTAGATATTCGTAATTTCTTAAATATCCAATTGTTTGATGGATATATATTTCTTTGGGATTGTTTGTATACCACTCTGCAATTTGCTGAGCAGGAAGCGAAACTCTCAACAAATTTGATACGGCTTTCTCTGCCACAGAGACCATGGCAGACGGAATCCATTTAATAGTATCCGAGGCCCCTTTCGAACCAGCCCACCGTATTCCAACTCTTCCAGAAAATCGTCCGTCACCTCGCACGATGCAATTCCGGCTTAACCTAAGTACTTCGTTAATCCGCTCTGGCGCACACAGCATAAGAGCTGTGTAACTTGACACTAAAATATGCATTGGTTTTGTTGCTTGATGAAAAATATTGGCCAAGGCTCTCAATACCGCTGCCGATGGCAATTTTTTTTCTCTAGCCTCGATTGACTCCTTTGAAATACGAGAACCCAGCTCACGTGGTTTATTCATTCCATGATGCCAGCGCTGCCTGAGAACGATAAATCTTTTGGAGTTCATCAGTTCGCTAATTAGCTCCAATTGACCAGCAACTCTATAGGCTACCCTTGCGGATAATTGTTTCCTCGCCAGCTCAACAGCAGTGTCCAAGACGTCCTCGTTCACTGCCGTTGGGCAAGAGTCCTTTCCACAACCCCTTAGAGCAGCTTCAAGAAATCGAAGTGCAGAGACACGAACAGCTTGACAAACGACAGGTCGCTTATCATGCAAGTAAACCAATAAGGCTTTTGCAAAATCCAAAAATGGCTGTGCCAAAAATGGCTGTGATTGGGAAATCTGGGAAGCCTCCATAGAACTAAAAATTGCTCTCTGGATTTTGTTTTGCCCTTTGAAGTAACCTAAATCCCAAATATTTGAGTCGAACTGCTTACTAGAATCCAACACTGAAGACTGTTTGCACAGTGAGACGAAGGCTTCGATATTCACTGAGGCTTGAAACTCTGTTCTTGAAATGAAATGCAGAGTAGATGCACTCATACACACCTCTCCCCCTTGCGAGCTTCATTTATATGCTTACATTCGGCGATTACCTCGCGTACCGCGCATATCGCATCATCATTGACAGTGGCCATACGCTCATCAGCAGAGAAGCGGGCTCGTTCGGACTCAAGCCTAGCAAGCACCTTTTCATGAGGAGCATCGAGCCATGGTTCAAACTTGAAACAGGTGTAACAAGCCACAGGCTTATCAAATGCACACTGCTTGCCACAGCCCATGCAATTCCCTAGGGGGGTAGCAGCCGACCTGAAATCGATAATACGACTACCGGTTTTACCTTTTTGTGTTGAATGTTGCTCGTCTTCAATCAGTCGACCCATAAAAGCTCGCGACAGAGGCGCCAGGGCATAGCCCATAGCTTTATCTATGTTGTCAACAATTCGAGGAGATGCTTCAAAATACACATCTACGTTCTGTAAATCTGTATGTCCTAAACGGTCAGCAATGATTGTTTTACTTACCCCCTCTTCAGCCATACGAGTTCCAAAGGTGTACCGAAATCGTTGAGCTGAAATTGGAATGGCCTCAAAACCCAGCCTTTCCGTTGCGGGACAGATTGGCTGCAACATTTTTGAAAAAATATTTGAAAGGTAATTACTTTCACAGTGACCTAAAAAAAGGTCTCCTTCAGCTCTGCTCGAGCTTCTTTTACCACTTGGCATTACGATATCTTCTGGAAACAGAGCTGAATCATCTTTGTAACCAGCTATCTTTAAGGTTTGCACGTATTCAGCAAGCAACCTTCCAGTCTGAGGACTCAAGTCAAACTCCTTAAAGGAATAACGAGAGTGCTTTTCACGGGTTTTTACCTGTGGAAGCTTAATAGTCCAAACCCCATTGACTGCATTTAAATCACTTAACTTAAGAGAAGCGTATTGAGATATACGCCCACCACAAGCAAACAATAGTCGGGTAAGAACCAGCACCCATTGCTGAATTTCCATGCGACCATATGCGGCATCCACGGACTTGTACAAATTGGTGTACTCATCGTTGCTCAAAGGTCCTCTTATAGGGTCTCTTGTTCTGACGGCGTTCCCTTTAGTATTCCCAGGCTTACGGATTTCACGCAGATAATTTGTGCAATCAGACTCAACTCCGGGCAACCCAAGACTCACCCATTTTTGAAGTAATACATTTAATGTGCCTACCCGCCATTTCTGATGACTCAGCAGATTCGAGGAGTAACTCGATATCTCAGCTGTAGTTATTGTCTTCAACTGCGTCGAGTTGTTTCGATATGTAAGGAAGTGAACGAAGACGCTAAATAAATTAACTAGGTGAGACGAAGAACTTCTCTTAGCGAAAACCAACAAAGTCCGTTTAATGGAATCTATTGGAATCGAGCTTGGTAAAAATAATTTTCCAAAATCTAAATGGACCCGAAATGGGCCATCTACCCAATGCCACAAATCGTTGTTTGGCTGAAACTTTAGTCCGCTTCTAGTGAAGGCTGCCTCTGGCAAACGAGGAGTAAGATTAGAACTCGCATCAATTTTTGTTAGTGAGCGCATCTAAACGTTCCTGTAATTTCAAAGCAACTTCGCGGCCTTTTTTTGCTGTATATCTGCGTGTGTAAGTGGCAGCCATCCTCGAGTTGTCACTCCAACCTTGCTGGCTGTTGCGCGCCCTTTCCTCCACTGTTTCCGAGACACCCATAGCCTCAGCTTTCTCGGAAAATCGCTCATTCCAGGTATGCCGCATGACATGACTTGTCAGTGTCATTGGCAAACCTGGAAAGACTGACCTCAACTGAAAAAAGACTTTGTCAATACTTGCATGTGAGAGGGGCGCACCTTCGTCCGAAACAAAAATCTGAGGTACTGTTCTTGCCCTCTTGATTGCCCGCCTATCGTTATTAATGAAGTCCCATAGGGCCTTCATAACAGGTCGCGCTAATTCGATTTCTCGGTCGAATGTTTTGGTACATGGTTGAATCCGACGCGGGTCTTTTTCAGTATCGGCGCGTCTTAGAATTCGTAGCTTTGGCGCCTCCGCATTCAAATCCCCAATTTGAAGACCGAGTAGCTCACCACGTCGCATTCCAGAAGCCAACAATAAGACGATAAGCAACCAATTTCGCTTTCTGACATATCCTCTTGTCCACGGATTAAGAGATGACTCAGGATTAATAACTTCAAGTAGTCGATGTTGCTCCTGTTCACTTAACCCAATGCGGGCATTCAATTTCGCTCTTTTAGAAACAGTGGGGATATGCTCCCGAAACGCCTTCAATGCAAAACTTGTGCTCATTTCAAGCCGCTTTCGTTCAGCATCACAAAGCGTTGCGCCAACATAACCAGAGAAAAACTCTAAAAAATCGGAGATGTATCGGAGTCTAGAAGCTTGGGTGGCAGCATCAACAGAGGCCCGCGAGTCGGCCACTTTCGTCTTTCGTAAACCGATTCGAGAAATTCGAATAACGTTTGGTGTATTAGAGGTATCTTCTGTCAACTCTTCTAAATCCTCCACCCGATACTGTGCAGCTGAGGCCAACCTATCGAGTTCTGGCATTGTTAAAAAATTTCCATTACTGAGACGGTCAAGTAAGTCAATTTTGGCCCCAGCCAATTGACGGTAAAGCAACGCCAATGAGCAACAAACGAAATGGATTGTGTTTGCCGCGCGACCTCTAGTTCGATACTTCCGAAGATAAATTGTTACTTCATGTACAGGAGTTAACCCTGTCCTGCTCAATATGGAGTGATGCTCTCCATTTCTAAATCGAACACGCTTAGCCACAAAACTCATGATTTAACCACTAAATTAAATAACACGCAGTCCATTAACTCAATCTCTAACACTCAACCTATTGATAATAAGAAATTTATTATCAATCAAAAAATAAAAAGCCAAACCAAATTAAATCAATCAATCGCTTTTTAGGCGAACTTCAACTCAAACCAATTTTTTAATTGGATTTTTATATAGCTTTCCCTCGAACCATGCAACTAGAATTTCAAATAAATTAAAAATCTATACAAATGGATAGATTTTTTATTTGATAAATCAAATTTGATGGCAAAACACGTCTTCAAAAGCTATAGACAAAGAAAGCTAAGTCGGATAAAAAGAGATTGGTAAATAGGAAATAAATACAAGGACTATACGCAATGGTCGAAAAAACCGAGCAGGTCAACATGAAGATGTCCGCTCAAGCCAAGAGGCTTCTCAAGCTGGCCGCAGAGAAGGAGCACCGCACGATGACCAACATGGTGGAATACCTGGTGTATGACTTCTGCGAAAAACGCGGAATAGTTGACCCCGAAGCAGATAAAAAAGACGAGCTCAGCTCTTGAGCCTTGCATGTGATAAACAACGAACCACTTATACCCTACAAGCATTTACATGACTAATCAAAACATCAGCTCTTTTATCTGGTCAGTTGCAGACCTTTTGCGCGGCAACTTCAAGCACTATGAGTTCGAAAAAATCATCCTTCCTTTCGTGGTATTGCGCCGCCTGGATTGCGTGATGGCGCCCACCAAGCCAGCTGTGCTTGCTGAATGGGAGAACAAGAAATTCCTGGGGGACGCCGCCAAAGCGTTCCTGATGCAAAAGTCGCAGCTTGGCTTTTACAACACTTTCGGGATGGATTTGCAAACAATGATGGGCGACAGTGCCAACATCAAGCAAAACCTCATCAACTATGTAGGCTCGTTCTCAGAGAACGTCCGTGACATCTTCGACAAGTTCAAATTCATCAACTTCATCGAAACACTGGATGCCAACAACCTGCTTTATTTGGTCGCGCAGAAGTTTGCTACCGTGGATTTGAGTCCAGCGGCCATTTCCAATATGGGCATGGGGTACCTGTTTGAAGAATTGATTCGCAAGTTTGCCGAAGCATCCAACCAGACCGCAGGAGAGCACTTTACCCCGCGTGAAGTTATCAAGTTGATGGTGAACCTCCTGTTCTCTGCCGATGAAGACGCATTGACAAAGCCTGGTGTGGTTCGCACCGTGTACGACCCGACAGCTGGTACAGGCGGCATGTTATCTGTCAGTGAAGAGAAGGTTTTTGAGCTCAACCCCAAGGCCCGCTTAGTGATGCACGGCCAGGAGCTGAACCCCGACACGTTTGCAATTTGCAAAGCGGACATGCTCATCAAGGGGCAGGACATCAACAACATCGTTTGGGGTAATACACTTTCTGAGGATGGACACGAAGGCACCAAATTTGACTACATGCTGGCCAATCCACCGTTTGGCGTGGAATGGAAAAATGTCGAAGCTGCCGTTCGCAAGGAACACGAGACAAAGGGATTCGCCGGCAGGTTTGGGCCGGGGCTTCCCCGTGTGTCAGACGGCTCTTTGCTGTTCCTGATGCACTTGGTGGCTAAGATGCGGCCTATTGAAGAAGGCGGCAGCCGAATTGGTATTGTTCTGAATGGCTCGCCTTTGTTTACCGGTGGCGCGGGCTCCGGCGAGTCCGAGATTCGGCGTTACGTGCTGGAACAAGACCTGGTGGAAGTTATCATCGCATTGCCCACGGATATGTTCTACAACACGGGTATCTCCACCTACATCTGGGTACTTTCAAATCACAAGGCTCCGGAGCGGAAAGGCAAAGTTCAACTCATCAATGCCGCTGACTTCTTCCAAAAAATGCGCAAAAGCCTAGGTTCAAAGCGCAAAGAACTGAGCAACGAGCACATCGACCAAATCACCAAGTTGTATGGTGAGTTTGTATCTTCTGAACACTCGCTTATTTTCGACAACGAGGACTTTGGCTACTCAACCATCACTGTTGAGCGACCCTTAAAACTTAAGTTTTCAGTTAGCCCGGACAAGGTGCAGTCGCTGCTGGCCGCTGGGCCTATCGCAAAACTCAGACCTGAGGACAAGCTTCGTCTCACGAATGTTTTGTCAACTTTTCCGGAAGGCAAGGTCTGGATGGACAGAGAAGAGTTTTTAAAAGACTTCAAGAAGGCATGCCCTGGACAGGGACTTTCTCTGGGGGCAGCCGCTTTGAAATCGGTTATTTCCGAGCTGGGTGAGCGCGATGAGGATGCTGCTGTGTGTAAAGACAGTAAAGGTCGCATTGAAGCGGACCCTGAACTGCGGGATACAGAAAACGTTCCATTAAAAGACGACATACAAGCTTACTTCGAGCGGGAAGTACTGCCACATGTGTCAGACGCTTGGATTGACCGAGATAAAACCAAGATTGGGTATGAGATTCCGTTCAATCGACACTTTTACAAATATGTCCCGCCTCGCTCTCTCGAAGAGATTGATGCGGACCTGAAGGCGGTGACTGCGGAGATTGTTGCACTGCTCGGAGATGTGGCCAAATGAATAATGCGCCTCTATTTTCGTATAAACGTGTTGGTTCTCTAGTTAGGCTCCTTAATGGACACCCATTTGACTCGACCAACTTTCATCACGAGGGTATGCCACTGGTTAGAATTCGTGATATTGGGAAGACTAAAACGGAGTTGTCATATCGAGGTGATTTCCCCTCGACTGCACTCATCACAACCAAGGACGTTTTAGTTGGTATGGACGGGGATTTTAATATAGGTAGATGGAAAGGAAACACTGCGGCCCTTCTAAATCAACGTTGTTTGGCTCTGCGTCACTCAGATACGATTATTTTGAATTATCTTGAGTACTTGTTGCCCAAACACTTACAAGAAATCAATGATTTAACCTATGCCACTACAGTTAAACATCTTTCAAGTTCCCAGGTTGCAAAGTTGAGGGTGTTTGTGCCAGAAGAGCGTAATTTGCTGCTCAAGGTCGTGGCTTTCTTAAATCGCGAAACCGCTAAGATTGACAGCTTGATTGCCAAGCAGGAACGTCTGATTGAGCTTATCCAAGAAAATCAACAAGCTGTCATCAGCCGAGCCATTACAAAGGGTCTCGACTCTAATGTGAAAATGAAGGTTAGCGGGATTGGTTGGTTAGGGGATGTGCCGGAGCATTGGGTCATCACAAAAATAAAATATATTAAATCCCCAAGTGCAAACTCTTTTGTAGACGGGCCGTTCGGCAGTAATCTGAAGTCAGAGCACTTCGTTGAAGATGGCGAGGTACTGGTTATAGAAAGTAACTTTGCGACAACAGGCAACCTGTTTGAACAAGAGTTGAAAAAAATTTCTCAGCAGCATTTTGAAACCATAAAGCGAAGTGAAGTTAGTGCGGGAGATATTGTGATAGCAAAGATTGGTGCTCGTTTTGGAAGTGCAGCAATACTCCCACCTCTTTCAAAACAAGCAGTCGTATCAGGCAACTCCCTCAAACTCAATTCCTGTGACCGACTAACCAGCAATCGTTGGATTGTCCGACAGCTGAACTGGCTGAAGTGGGTAGGCCAGATTGATTTGTTGGTAAACGGAAGTGCCCAGCCAGCCCTCTCGCTCGGGGGGATGAATACTCTTGTAACTTTACTTCCTCCTATTAAGGAGCAGTCAACAATTCTTGATTACATTGAGGAAAAGGAAAATCAATTCAGACTGCTTATGGACAAAGCTATTACTTCTATCAAACTGCTGAAAGAACACCGCCAAGCCCTTATTTCCGCAGCGGTTACCGGCGAGATTGACGTAGGCAACTTGGTCACCGATGAAGAAGTTGCGATGCTAGAGCGAGCCAGCGAATCTGAATTGAACATCGGCGAAGCCACAGGTGACGAGGAATGACGGAATCCACCGCATTTGTTGAAATTAAGGGTTATAGGGAGGCGTTAATTAGGTTCTCCTCTTTGCACGAAATCAAGACCCATGTTGAGGCGGAACTAACATTTCTTGCTGGCCTTAACCTCCCTCCGAGCCCTATGTATCGAGGCGGTCAAGAACCAATCGGGCATGTAAATCAGTTGTTGTCCAACATTCAAAGTTACATAGCCCAAGCCTTGTCTCAAGAAAGCGCTAACGGGTTCGACGCTGCGAATCCTCCCGAGGCTTGGAAGAGGGCTATAGCCGACACAAAAAACGGGCTACATTCTTTATATGTCAAATCAAAGTATCCCTATAAAACCGATGTTCGACGTGCTGCTTTGGTCAAGCTTTGCCAGCAGTCTCCGAACGGGCAATTTAAAAGAGGTTTGTTGGAATCCCTAATTTACTTAGACTCCAATAATGGCGAGCTTGGCGATGCCTCAAGGTTTCCTGACATTCAAGCAGGTCGATTAGTGGGTTGGATGATTGAACATGGAATCATTCCAGAAGGTAAGCTTGCACTAGAGAAGGCCAAAACTCTTCTCACGCTAACCACCTACTATGACAACGCAAGAAAAGAACTCGAAGATTTAATCGAGAAAAATTCTCAGCATCGTTCCGCAGAGAACCTAGCTCAAGCCCAGTTTCTGGAAAAAACCAATAAAACAGTCGATACAAAAATTGAGGAAGTAGGCAAGAAGCTGAATTCCTTTCTAGAAGAACAGACCAAAGAAATTGAGCAATTTAAAAATGCAGTTCAAAAAGAACTTGCCCTCCAGGCGCCAGTTAAATATTGGACTGATAAGAAAACACGTCATGAAAACGCACAAAAGACCGCATACCGCTGGTTGTGTGTGCTGGGTGTAATTTCTGCTGTTGGAGTGGCGTTAGCCGGGTGGAAACTAGTTCCTTTCTACGGTGATATCAAAAATGTAAATTTATTGTTCTCAGCTCTAGTTTTGGTGGTGATTACAGGAATGACTTGGGTAGTCAAAACAGTCATGAGGGTATACCTGACCAACATACACTTGATGCATGACGCCGAAGAGCGCTTGGCAATGATTAACTCCTACCTTGCGTTGATGAAAACTGAGCATCCTCTTCAAGGGGATTCACTTGCACCGGTCCTAACCGCACTTTTCAGACCCGCCAGTGACGGGATTGTGAAGGATGAGCCCCTCCCGTTGAATCTGCTCGAGTTGATTCGACCTGGCGCTACAAAATAATCTGGATTGCTACACATACAACTCTAAAACTATCCTCTCATGTCAAACATTCATAAAGAACTGCACTTCGAAAAAGAGATTTGCGCTCAGCTAAAAGCACAGGGCTGGCTGCACTCCGAGGGAGATGCAGGCTACGACGCTGAAAAAGCTCTTTTCCCAGAAGACTTGCTGTGGTGGGTACAAGAAACCCAACCCCAAGCGTGGGCCAAAATCAAAGCCATGCACAATGGCCAGTCGGAAAAGAAGCTGCTCGAACGTGTGGTGAAGGTCCTTCAAGCAGATGGCACCTTGTCTGTGGTTCGCCATGGGTTCAAGGACGTGTCCTCTGGTCGCATTTCTTTGTGTCAGTTCAAGCCTGCAACATCGCTGAACCCTGCCACGCTTGCAGACTACGGCAAGGTGCGCCTGCGGGTCATGCAGCAGGTTCATTATTCCCTGCACAATCGTAATTCCATCGACCTGGTGTTCTTTGTTAACGGCATACCCGTGGCCACCATGGAGTTGAAAACTGACTTCACGCAAACCATTGATGATGCAGTAAAGCAGTACAAGTTTGACCGGCCGCCGAAAGACCCAGTAAGCAAAGCTGAGGAACCCCTCTTGGCCTTTAAGCGCGGCGCATTGGTCCACTTCGCTGTAAGCACTGAAGAAGTGCAAATGACCACCAAGCTAGAAGGCCCCGGAACCACCTTCCTGCCTTTTAACCTGGGCAACAACGGTGGCAAAGGAAACCCGGACAATCCAAACGGATTCAAAACTGAATACCTCTGGGAAAAGGTGCTCCATCGCGACAGCTTCTTGGACATCATTGGTCGCTTCGTTCACTTGCAGCGCAAAGACAGCGTGGACAAGAAAACAGGAAAGAAGGTCACCAAGCTGTCCATGATTTTCCCGCGCTTTCATCAGCTTGAAGGCGTGACCCAATTGATTGCCGCTGCCAAGGTTGAAGGTCCGGGAAACAAGTACCTCATTCAGCATTCTGCCGGCTCTGGCAAGACCAACACTATTTCGTGGACTGCCCACCAGTTGGCAAGCCTGCATGACGCGGCCAACAAAAAGGTCTTCGATAGTGTGATTGTGGTCACTGACCGCACGGTGCTGGATGACCAGTTACAAGATGCCATTTATCAGTTTGAGCACAAGCACGGGGTTGTGGCCTGCATCAAGTCGCAGCCGGGTGACTCAAAGTCTGCGCAATTGGCACAGGCCTTGAAAGACAAAACGCCTGTCATCATCGTGACCATTCAGACTTTCCCCTTCGTGGTGGATGCATTGGCAGATGTGACACTGAAAGGTCGGTCCTACGCCATCATTGCAGATGAGGCGCACACCTCTCAAACAGGCAGTGCAGCCAAGAAAGTTAAATCCATCTTGTCGCCGGCCGAACAGGCGGAGCTGGAAGACGGCGGGGACTTGGACATTGAAGCGCTGTTGGCTGCCGAAATGGCTGCCCGGGCCCAACCCAAAAACATCAGTTATTTTGCGTTCACGGCCACTCCGAAATCCAAAACCATGGAGTTGTTCGGACGTGTTGGCGCATCTGGCAAGCCCGAACCCTTCCATGTGTACACCATGCAGCAGGCCATTGAAGAAGGCTTCATTCTGGATGTACTCAAGAACTACACGCCCTACAAAGTAGCCTTCAAGATTGCTCACAACGGCCAAGATTACGACAGCGAAACGGTGAACAAATCTGAGGCCCTGAAGAGCCTTATGAATTGGGTTCGCCTGCACCCCTACAACATCGCCCAAAAAGTGGCGGTGATTGTAGAGCACTTCAAGACCAACGTTGCGTGGCGACTTGGTGGCAAAGCCAAGGCAATGGTTGTTACTGGCTCGCGCAAAGAAGCTGTTCGTTACAAAGTGGCCATTGACAAGTACATCACTGATAAGGCGGCTCAAGACCCCAGCTACAAAGCATTGCAGGCGATGGTTGCCTTTTCTGGTCAAGTGATTGACCCAGATACCGGCCCAGGCGAGTTCACCGAAACGAACATGAACCCAGGGCTGAACGGCCGCGAGATGCGAGAGGCTTTTGCTGAAGACGAATACCAAGTGATGATTGTTGCTAACAAGTACCAGACAGGCTTTGACCAGCCGCTGCTCGTCTCCATGTATGTGGATAAAAAGCTGTCAGGTGTTGCTGCTGTGCAAACCCTCTCTCGCCTGAATCGTACCCACCCTGGCAAGGATGTGACTTTTGTTATCGATTTTGTAAACAAGCCAGATGAGATTCTTGAGGCGTTCGTGCCGTATTTCAAGACAGCTGCGCTTTCGGACGTCTCCGACCCGAACGTGATTCATGACCTGCAATCCAAGCTGGATGCCGCTCTGATTTATACCGCGCAGGAAGTCGACTACCTCGTGAAGGTGTATTTCAACAAACCAACTCAGGCAGCAGTAAGCAAATGCTTGCAGCCGGCTCAAAGCAGATTCCGAGATGGACTGAAAGCAGCAATTGCAGCCAATGATTTGCCTGAAATCGAAAGGTTGGAAGGATTCAAGAAAGATGTCATTACGTTTGTGCGCATCTATGACTTCTTGTCTCAAATCATCAACTACGACGACAGTGAGTTAGAAAAGAGAAGCATCTTTTTGAAGCTTCTAAGCCGCTTGCTCAAGTCGTCAGTGGATTTGGAAACAATCGACCTTTCCGATGTGGAGTTGACTCACTATCAACTGCGTAGCAAGGGTCTTCAGAACATCCCCTTGACCAAGGCAGACCCCAAGGCATTGGACCCGGCTTTCACTGACCTGGGAACCACTAAGCCGCCCAAGAATGATGAAGAGGCGCTTTTTGCAGAAATCATCGAACGAGTTAACAAGCTATTCGAAGGTGACCAGCTCACCGATGCCGATGCCGTGGCTGTGTTCAATCATGTGGCAGGCAAGATGCTTGAGAACGAAAACCTGATGGAGCAGGCCAAGGCCAACTCGGAGCAGCAGTTTGGAGCAAGCCCTGATTTCAAGAAAGTGTTAGAAGAAGCAGTAGTGGCGTGCTTTGAGAATCACCAATCTATGACCAAGCAAATTCTGACCAATGACCGGATACGGGAGTCGTTTGCGGAGCTGTTATTGCCGTTTGTTTATGGGAAGCTAAAAGTTGATAATCGACCTTCGACTTAAAACTTTATCTTTATAGTTCAACGTAGCCACGAGCGGCGTCGAGAACTTTTTCAAATTTGTTTTGAGACAACGCTTGGAGAGGTGTTTTTCCGTTCAAGGTAAGCTTGCGCTGCATGAAAAATACCCATCGCCCCCACGCATCTATGGGCGCCAAAATCTGTGCTACTTGTTCAAGTTCAGAGCAGTTAATGCCGCGTTTACCATAGAACTTAGGGTAATAAAATTCACCATCGAGTTCGAGTTTTATCACCCTAAAATCCTTCACTCGAAGTTCAAGGTCTTCTGGTTTTATTCCAAGCATGTCGCAAAAGCGTTCAGCGGTGACTATATTGCCTTTCTTTAGTTGCAGCACCCTGTTGGCGTGGGCCTGACGCTTGCTATCCTCCCAATACAACCTATCAGAAGAGAGTTCTTGTGTTCCCATCTAGTCTTTCGCCTTTTTTAAGAACTCTGACAAGAAGCCTTGTCCGCTGAAATCGATGCAAAGGCGCAAGTGCCCATAGAATTCAAACCGTCATCTGCTGAGTTCAGCACTTCCTCAATTAACCGGCCGTCGGATAGATGAACCGCTAGCACCAGTGGTGTCATCACGATTCTTATAATCGAATGAAGAGATAATTTACCTTCTGCATCATCCCTACACAAAATATATAAGTCTCTCAGCAAGGCCGAATAACCCTCCCTAACAAGTTTTCTGTGCCAATTCTTATTAGATATTTTCGAATCCAACCAAGATTTGAAACAGTCATGGAAAGTCATCCCTTGATGGTGGTTTGAGCGACCTGAGTTTCTAAACTCTATAACTGTGTAAGGGTTAAAAGCTACAAACTCTTTAACAAATGCGTTTTGAGTAAGAGGGGGAATATTTGGTCGACCAATCAAAGAAAAATACAAATGTTCTTCAGCCTCGGTAATACCTGTTCTATTCGAATCAATTAAAAACGGATGTAGAACCTTCATGTAGATTGGTTTCCAACATTTTCAATTTTCCAGAGTTATTTATGGCTTAACTCAGAGGAATTAAAGCGACAGAATGATGCATATATGCATCATTGCACATCGTAGCATGAAGTCTCTATAAGACCAATTGCTAAATGACACTCTCTTTGACTTTAGGTGCTTTGGTTCGCGCTAGGCGAATTGAACTCGGCTACAGCCAAGACGATTTGGCTTTACGAGCCGGATTGACTCGGTCATTTATATGGCGTTTCGAATCTGGCAGAACCCAGCCGACCATTGAAACCTTCTCTAAAATTGCGTCCGCGTTAAATCTGAGAGCCTCTAAATTGTTACTTCAGGCTGAAACCATTCAGGAAAATCAGTACAAAAGTACCTGAAAGAGACAAGCGTTGTTTGGCAGCAAAAACTTCTCTTTTATCGCTCAAGAGTCAGTGACTTAGGATGAGCTACCCACAAAGAACATCAAAGTAGTTGTTTAGAAATATCAATACCAACTCCCTGAACAAAGCGTGGATAAAGAAAAAGCTCGCCAGCACAAAGCTTAGCGAGCTTTTATCAACAGAAATAACCTTTAGTCGGTTTTAGAAGGGAATGTCGTCATCCAGATCAGCAACGCTTTGCGGCGCTGAACGTTGGGGCGCAGGCGCCGATGAGCGCATGCTGCTGCCGCCACCAGAATTGCCACCTGAACTGCGGCTTGGTGCGGGCGACTGATCGAAATCATCACCACCGCCCATGGATGAACCACCACCGCCACCATCACGGCCGCCGAGCAATTGCATTTGGTCGGCAATAATTTCAGTGGTGTACTTGTCCACACCCGACTGGTCCTGCCACTTGCGTGTTTTCAAGCGCCCTTCAATGTAAACCGAACGGCCTTTCTTGCAATACTCGCCCGCGATTTCAGCCAAACGACCGTAAATAACCACGCGGTGCCATTCGGTTTCTTCGCGCTTTTCGCCTGTGTTTTTGTCTTTCCAGTTGCTGGATGTGGCCAACGCCAGGTTAACCACTGCGCCACCGTCGGGCAAATAACGCACATCGGGGTCTTTGCCCAAATTACCAACCAGAATGACCTTGTTTACTGATGCCATGAAAATGCTCCTGAATTCTTGAAATGAGTTTTAAGTGGGGCTGGTGGACGCGGTGTTTGAATCGCTATTGCCAGGCTGTACTGTAGTGGCGCGTGGCGGCAAGGCTTTGATGCCCATGGCCAGCAAAAACCACAACACGACCAGCAGCAACACACCTTCAAACACGCCTTGCGCCCCCAAGTGGCGAAACGCCAAGCCACCGAGCGCACCACCGGCAAAAAGCCCCAGCGCTTGAGAAGTATTATATACACCCAATGCCAAACCCCTGTGACTGAGGGGTGCCACTCGTGATACCCACGAGGGAAGGGTAGCCTCGAGCAGATTGAAGCCGACGAAATACGCGAGCAGCAGCAAAACCACCACCCAGCCTTGGTCAGCCAACAACACCAGGCCCAACAGCACCACCGCCATCAAGGCGATTGAGCCCAGTTTGACCTGCTTGGTTTTGGCTTTTTTCTCGGACCACACCATCAGCGGCACCATCAGGACAAACGAGCCCAACACCACGGGCAAGTACACTTTCCAGTGTTCTTCCAGCGGCAAACCAAGACCGCTGAGCAACAAACTGGGCACGACCACAAACAAGGACATCTGTGTCAGGTGCAAGGTAAAAATACCCAGATTCAAACGCAGCAAATCGGTTTGGGTCAGCACAGCCCAGCCATCGGCAAAACTGCCTTGCAGCTTGGCTTGTTGGTCAGCCAGGTTCGGTGTGGGCAATAGCCAGATCACCACCCCAATGCCCAGAATACTGAGGACACCTGTGATGCCGAACAAGCCACTGAGCCCAAAAAACTTGTACAACACAGGGGCACACACCAGAGACAGTGCAAAAGTGATGCCGATGGAGGCGCCGATCATGGCCATACCCTTGGAGCGCACCTCATCGCGGGTGACATCCGCCAACAAAGCAGACAATGCGGCAGATATGGCACCAGCCCCTTGAAGGGCACGCGCCCAAACCAGTTGCTCAACCGTTTCTGCGACATAGCCCAGCCAGCAACCCGCTGCAAACAGCAACAAGCCACCGATGATGATGGGTTTTCTACCAATTTTGTCAGAAGCCCAGCCCAGCGGAATTTGCATGCAGGCCTGAGCCAGGCCATAAATACCCATCGCCAGGCCAATCAGGCTGAGGTTGTCCCCACCCGGCAAGCCGGCAGCGTGCAGTGAAAACACAGGCAAAATCATGAACATGCCAAACATGCGCAACGCATAAATGCTGGCAAGCCACCCGGCAGCCTTTCGCTCGGCAGGCAACATGGTGAAAGCATCGGGAACAGAAGTGCGGCTCACGCTTTTAAGACTCATGTGGTTTGGAAAATCAAGGGCTTGAACAACCCGCGCAGATGTCTTGATCCGGGAAACCGTCTATAGTATCAGGTTGGCCGCTGATTCCATTTGCTGTACCGCATGAACTCCATTCGCATTCGTGGCGCTAGAACCCACAACCTGAAAAACATCTCGCTTGACCTGCCCCGCGATTCCCTCGTGGTGCTGACAGGTCTATCAGGATCGGGCAAATCCAGCCTGGCCTTTGACACCCTGTATGCCGAGGGCCAACGGCGCTACGTAGAAAGCCTGTCGGCCTACGCCCGCCAGTTTTTGCAGCTGATGGAAAAGCCGGATGTAGACTTGATCGAAGGACTGTCACCGGCCATTTCGATCGAGCAAAAAGCGACCAGCCACAACCCGCGCTCAACCGTGGGGACAGTCACCGAAATTCACGATTACCTGCGTTTGCTGTTTGCCCGCGCGGGCACACCCCGCTGCCCGGAACATGACTTGGAACTGAGCGTACAAACAGTTTCAGAAATGGTGGACACGGTGCTTGGCTGGCCGGAAGAAGCGCGAATCATGATTTTGGCGCCGGTACTCGACCAGCGCAAAGGCGAACACGTTGACATGCTCAACGACCTGCGCGCCCAAGGCTTTGTGCGCATTCGCCTGAAGAAAGGGCCACAAGACGCGCCTGAAATTCTTGAACTGGACAAACTACCGCCGCTGGACAAACACCACAAGCACAACCTGGACGTGGTGGTTGACCGCCTGAAAGTACGGGTAGATGCACGGCAGCGTTTGGCGGAAAGTTTCGAGACAGCCCTGCGCCTGTCGGATGGCAAAGCGATCGCGGTAAACCTGGACACGGAAACCGAAACCGTTTTTTCCAGCAAGTTTGCCTGCCCGGTGTGCGACTACAGCCTGACCGAGCTTGAACCCCGTTTGTTCTCCTTCAACAACCCGGCCGGGGCTTGCCCGGTGTGCGATGGTTTGGGACACGAAACTTTTTTTGACCCCCAGCGCGTGGTGGCCCACCCTGACATTTCCCTGTCGGCCGGCGCCATCAGCGGGTGGGACCGCCGCAATGCGCTTTATTACCAGATGATCCAAAGCCTGGCGGCGCACTATGGGTTCGACCCGGAATCGCCCTGGAAAGAACTGCCAGATGATGTGCAACAGGTGGTGTTGTATGGATCGGGCAGCGAACAGATTACTTTCACCTACCTCAGCGAACGCAGCAAGCCGGTTGCCAAAACCCACCCCTTCGAAGGCATTTTGCCCAACCTGACGCGCCGCCACCGTGAAACCGACTCATCGGCAGTGCGTGACGAACTGGGCAAGTTGATGGCCGTGCGAGGTTGCCAGGCCTGCCAAGGGTCGCGCCTGAAAACCGGTGCGCGCCACGTATTTATCGGCGAACACGACCACCGAAGGGCGCTGCATCAAGTGACTGAATTGCCTATTCACAAGGCGCTGCATTATTTTGAAGGCATGACCATGCACGGGGCCAAGGGTCAGATTGCTGAAAAAATCGTGGTGGAAATCAAGGCTCGCTTGCAATTCCTGAATGACGTAGGCCTGAATTACCTGACCTTGAACCGCAGCGCCGATACGCTCAGCGGTGGCGAAAGCCAGCGCATCCGGCTGGCCAGCCAGATTGGTTCTGGCCTGACGGGTGTGATGTACGTACTGGATGAACCATCGATTGGCTTGCACCAGCGCGACAACGACCGGCTTATTCAAACCCTGTTGCGCCTGAAAAACCTGGGCAACACCGTGCTGGTGGTTGAACATGACGAAGACGCGATTCGCTGCGCCGATTACGTGGTGGACATGGGCCCTGGCGCAGGCGAACACGGCGGCCACGTGGTGGCCCAAGGTACACCGGCTGAAATTCTGGCCAACCCGAAGTCATTGACGGGGCAGTACCTGAATGGTCAACTGAAAATTGACCGCTTAAGCCCCATGCGCAAACCCGACCCGGCGCGCATGCTGACCATTCACAACGCCACGGGCAACAACCTGAAAGACGTCACTGCAAGCATTCCAGTGGGGTTGTTTGTTTGCGTCACTGGCGTATCCGGTTCAGGAAAATCGACCCTGATCAACGACACCTTGCTGGCCGAAGCAGCGCACCAGTTGAACCGTGCCCATTCCGAAGGCGCCCCACACAGCCACATTGCAGGCCTGGACCACTTTGACAAGGTCATTGCCGTGGACCAAAGCCCGATTGGCCGCACACCCCGCAGCAACCCGGCCACTTACACGGGCCTGTTCACGCCCATTCGTGAACTGTTTGCGGGCGTGCCTTCTGCACGCGAGCGCGGTTACGACGTGGGTCGCTTCTCGTTCAATGTGAAAGGCGGCCGATGCGAAGCCTGCCAGGGCGATGGCGTGGTGAAAGTGGAAATGCACTTTTTGCCCGACCTGTATGTGCCCTGTGATGTCTGCCACGGCAAACGCTACAACCGCGAAACCCTGGAAATTCAATACCGCGGCAAAAGCATTGCTGAAGTGCTTGAACTGACGGTGGAAAAAGCGCTTGAAGTATTCGCAGCCGTGCCCAACATTGCACGCAAACTGCAAACCCTGATTGATGTAGGCCTGGGTTATATTCGCCTGGGGCAATCGGCCACCACGCTGTCTGGCGGTGAAGCACAGAGGGTGAAGTTGTCGCTGGAGCTTTCAAAACGCGACACCGGCAAAACCCTTTACATTCTGGACGAGCCCACCACGGGCCTGCACTTCCATGACATTGCGATGTTGCTGAAAGTGTTGAACCCGCTGGTTGAACAGGGCAACACCGTATTGGTGATCGAGCACAACCTGGATGTAATCAAGTGCGCGGACTGGGTGCTCGACATGGGGCCGGAGGGCGGTGACAACGGTGGCCAGTTAATCGCCGAAGGCACGCCACGCGACATTGCCAACAACCCGGCCAGCCACACGGGTCAATTTTTGGCCCGTTTCTACAACGATGAAAAAGCAGGTGGAAAGGCCTGAAAACAGGCCAAAAAAGTGCTCGTGTAGAATAGGGGGTTCTTTCAAGCAGTGGGAGCACCATGAACGAACAATTTGAAACCCTATTCAAGTACATTGAGCCAGCAAAATTGCTGGAGCTTGGCTTGCAGGCCATGAAATTTATCCTGGTCATTGTTGTGGCGCTGTTTATACTGCGGCTAGTTAAAGCCGCGATTCAGCGTGTTGGCGCAAGAATGCAAGCCCGCAGCAAAACCCTGGACGACCAGAAACGCGTCGAAACACTAACGCGCGTGCTGAAGTACGTGGCCAACGTGGTCATTCTTCTCTTGGGTGCATTGATCGCATTGGGTACCATCGGCATTTCAATTGCCCCGGTGCTGGCCGCTGCAGGTGTGGTTGGCCTGGCCGTTGGCTTTGGTGCTCAAAGCCTGGTGAAAGACTATTTCACAGGCGTTGTGTTGCTGCTGGAAAACCAGATTCGCGCAGGCGACACCATTGAAGTGGGTGGAAAATCAGGCACCGTGGAAAACGTTACCCTGCGCTATGTAAGGCTGCGGGACGCACACGGTAATGTGCACTTCGTTCCAAACGGCCAAATCAACTCGGTCACCAACTCCACAATGGACTTTGCTTACGCAGTGATAGATGTGGGTATTGCCTACAAGGAAGATGTGGACGCTTCCATTCAAGTCATGCAAAAAGTGGGGGTCGAGTTGGCCGAAGATCCCGAATGGGCCTCAAAAATTACTGAACCGATGACCACTTTTGGTGTTCAGGAACTGGCGGATTCTGCAGTGATTGTACGGGTTCGGTTCAAAACCCAGCCTGGTGAGCAGTGGGGTGTTCGCCGCGAGTACAACAAGCGCATCAAGGCTGCATTCGACAGGGTGGGTATTGAAATTCCATTCCCGCATGTCACGATGTGTCCAAGCGGAACAAGCACTGTGGAGTTGCCAGCTCAAATTACATCAAAGTGATAGTCCTGCTGGGGGCTGGCCTCGCAATAAATTCTGGTGGGGCCGTAGTGCCGCGTGTGCAGAAATTGATTCTGCACACTTGAGCCACTTGTAGAATTCGGCCTTTTTGTCGCGACCTTTCAGGAACCCTGTGAGCTCATCTTCTACCCAATTTTCAGAGACCGTGGTTTTGTCTGCGGTTTGTGTTCATGAAAATTTAGTCAAGGAGAAGATTATGGGATGTAGTGCATTCAGCGGTGTATCAACAGTTCCACCAACTGGACAAAACGGTGATGATGGAAGTGGCGGCTCGCCTTTTGGAAACGTTCCTCTCTTTGAAAGGTCGGCCTTTGACTTTCAAAATCAGCAAAACAGGGATGCAAACCAAAATGGGCAGAATACAAGCCAGTATGCATACGATTACGACTATGCTTTCGCCTCTACTGACCAGCAACCCAACAACACGGAGATGAACAGCTCACAGTTTGGCAACGCATGGTTGAACGGCTCGACACCCAGTAACTATGCTTACGACTATGACTACCAGTACGCCAGCAGCGGTTTCTGAAGCTACACGCCTGAGAAAAAGGGATGCCTCGGCATCCCTTTTTTATTTTTCCCCCGACAAGGCGGGTATGGAATATCGTTGGACTGCCCCCAGCTAATCGCCCTTGGTCCAAGCAGACCCATTTCTAACCCGAGCACCGTGCGGCAGAGGTTTTTTATGGAACCAAGACCAAGAATTTCTTACTCAATTTGCAGACGCCGTGTTTTCTTACATGGGGTGGGGTCAATCAAAATTTGTGAATGGAGAAACGTATGGGATGTGGAGCAATTGGAAGCGTACCCTCGGTTCAACCACCCGTACAAGGTGGGGGTGGTTGCGGTGGCGGTGGCAGTGGCGGCGGTTGCGGAGGGGTACCATCCGGGTCCATTCCCGGCTACGACACTCCAACAATCGACCCTCAGGACCAAAGTGACAGGGATGCAGCCCAGCGGGCGCAATTTGCAGATATGTCTGCAAATCAGGCCATCAACAGCGGATTCTAATGCGTGGCTGAATGCCAGTAAAAAAGGGATGCCTGGGCATCCCTTTTTGTTTCCAGACCGCTGAACAATCAGCGTGGCAGTAAGGTAGATCCCATCAGGAACTCGTCCACTTCACGGGCAGCCTGGCGGCCTTCGCGAATGGCCCACACCACCAGTGACTGACCGCGGCGCATGTCGCCCGCAGCAAACACCTTGTCGACATTGGTGCGGTAGCAGCCATCGCCATCGGTAGTCGCCTTGGCGTTGCCGCGGTTGTCTTTCTCGACACCGAAGGCGTCCAGAATGCTTTTCGCGGGGTTCGTAAAGCCCATGGCAAACAACACCAGGTCAGCCTCGACCATGAATTCTGAACCTGCGATTTCCTGCATTTTCATTTGTCCTGTGGCTTCGTCTTTCACCCATTCCACCTTTGCGCATTTGGCAGCTTTTACATTGCCTTTGCCGTCGTCGATGAATTCCTTGGTGGTCACTGCCCAGTCACGTGCCACGCCTTCTTCGTGGGAAGACGAGGTGCGCATTTTCATGGGCCAGTAGGGCCAGACCAAAGGTTTGTTTTCTTCTTCGGGTGGCTGGGGCATCAATTCAATTTGCGTAACCTGCTTGGCACCGTGGCGGTTGGAGGTCCCTACGCAATCGGAGCCGGTGTCGCCACCGCCAATCACCAACACGTTTTTCTTCGTGGCCATGATCTGGTCTTTCAACTTGTCACCTGCGTTCACACGGTTTTGCAGTGGCAGGAATTCCATTGCAAAGTGAACACCTTTCAACTGACGACCAGGAATAGGCAAATCACGGGGTACTTCTGAACCGCCAGTCAAAATGACAGCATCAAACTGAGCCATCAATTCTTTCGGGGTAATGGTTTGCTTGGCCAGGTTGGTGATGCCACCTTCAGCCAGCTTTTCACCCACAAACACGCCGGTCTTGAAGGTCACGCCTTCGGCCTGCATTTGCTCGACACGGCGGTCGATGTGGTGCTTTTCCATCTTGAAGTCTGGAATGCCATAGCGCAGCAAACCACCAATTCGGTCGTTCTTTTCAAACAGCGTTACATCGTGACCCACACGTGCCAACTGCTGGGCAGCCGCCATGCCTGCTGGGCCTGAACCCACCACAGCCACTTTCTTGCCGGTTTTCTTGGCTGGTACCTGCGGCACCACCCAGTTGTTTTCCCAACCCTTGTCGATGATCGCGTGCTCAATGCTCTTGATGCCAACGGGCAGTTCGTGAATACCCAAGGTACAGGCCGCTTCACATGGAGCCGGGCAAATACGACCGGTGAACTCGGGGAAGTTGTTGGTGCTGTGCAGGGTGTGCAACGCCGCCTTCCAGTCTTGCTTGTAAACAAGATCATTGAAGTCGGGGATAATGTTGTTCACCGGGCAACCGTTGTTGCAAAACGGAATGCCGCAGTCCATGCAACGCGCGCCCTGAATTTTGGCTTCGTCATCATTCAGCGTAATAACAAATTCTTTGTAGTGCTTGACGCGTTTTTCGGGAGCCTCACTGGCTTCCTTCAAACGCTCAAATTCCATAAAACCTGTGACCTTTCCCATTTTCTTAAATCCTCACTAACAGGTTGGTTCTCAAGCGACTACGGCAGGTTTTGCCTGCGCAGCCACGTGCAGTTCTTTCAAGGCGCGGCGGTATTCGGTTGGGAATACTTTCACGAATTTCTTGCGCTCTGTGCCCCAGTTTTCCAGGATGGCTTTTGCGCGTTCGCTGCCGGTGTAACGGGCATGGCGTTCAATCAGGCCTTTCAGAATGACTTCATCAGGCTGACGGTCGGCACCACGGGCTGGGCTGTGCCAGATTTCGCGGTTACCCAGGGCTTCCTGTTCGGTTGCCGTGACCACACCTTCCAGTTCAACCTGGGCCATGTTGCAGCGCTTGGCAAACAAGCCGTCGATGTCATACACATAGGCCATGCCACCGCTCATGCCGGCTGCAAAGTTGCGGCCGGTTTCACCCAGCACAACCACTGTACCGCCAGTCATGTATTCACAACCGTGGTCACCAGTGCCTTCGATTACAGCAGCGGCACCCGAGTTACGCACAGCGAAACGCTCACCAGCCACGCCACTCAGGAATGCTTCACCAGCGATGGCACCGTAAAGCACAGTGTTGCCGACGATCATGTTTTCAGCAGACAAGCCACGGAAGTCGTTGGTGGGGCGCACAATAATGCGACCGCCACTCAAGCCCTTGCCCACGTAGTCGTTGCCTTCACCCACCAGGTCGGCAGTCACGCCGTGTGCCAGGAAGGCGCCGAACGATTGGCCAGCTGTACCTGTGAACTGAATGTGGATGGTGTCATCCGGCAAACCAGCATGGCCGTATTTCTTGGCCACTTCGCCTGATAACATGGCACCGGCTGTGCGGTTCACGTTCTTGATTGGGGTGATGAAAGACACTTTCTCGCCCTTGTCCAAGGCTGGCTTGGCCAACTGGATCAGCTTCTGGTCCAGTGCCTTGTCCAGGCCGTGGTCCTGGCTGCCTGTGTGCAGCAATGGCTCGCTTGTGCCTTCCGGCACCCACAGCAAACGGCTGAAGTCCAGACCCTTGGCCTTCCAGTGTGAAATGCCTTTCTTCATGTCCAGCAGGTTGGCGCGGCCGATCAGGTCGTCAAACTTGCGAATGCCCAATTGCGCCATGATTTCGCGCACTTCGTTGGCCACGAAGAAGAAATAGTTCACCACGTGCTCTGGCTTGCCAGTGAACTTCTTGCGAAGTTCAGGGTTTTGTGTGGCCACGCCCACTGGGCAGGTGTTCAAGTGACACTTGCGCATCATGATGCAGCCTTCAACCACCAGCGGTGCGGTGGCAAAGCCGAATTCATCCGCGCCCAACATGGCACCAATCACCACGTCACGGCCCGTCTTCATCTGGCCATCCACCTGTACGCGGATGCGGCCACGCAGACCGTTCAGCACCAGGGTCTGCTGGGTTTCAGCCAAGCCTAGTTCCCAATTGGTACCTGCGTGCTTGATCGATGAAACTGGTGAAGCACCTGTGCCACCGTCTTGACCTGCGATCACCAGGTGATCGGCCTTGGCCTTGGACACACCGGCTGCAATGGTACCGACACCCACTTCAGACACCAGCTTCACGGAAATGGAAGCCTGTGCATTCACGTTTTTCAGGTCATGAATCAGCTGGGCCAAATCTTCAATGGAATAAATGTCGTGGTGCGGGGGTGGGGAAATCAGGCCCACGCCTGGCACGGAGTAACGCAGCTTGCCGATGTAATCGGAAACCTTGCCACCGGGCAGCTGACCACCCTCGCCTGGCTTGGCACCCTGGGCCATCTTGATCTGGATCTGATCAGCAGAAGTCAGGTATTCGGCAGTAACGCCGAAACGGCCTGAAGCCACCTGCTTGATGCGTGAGCGCAGTGAATCGCCTTTCTTCAAGGGGAAGTCGGCCTCAACCACGTCACCAAGGAAGCTCTTGAGGGTTTCGCCGTCCTGAATCAGGCCTTTGCCGGGACCAAACTTGTCCAGACCGGCACGCAATTCAGCGCTGTAACGCTTCTCGTCTTCACCACCTTCGCCGGTGTTGCTTTTGCCACCAATGCGGTTCATGGCCACGGCCAGGGTGGAGTGGGCTTCGGTCGAAATGGAACCCAGTGACATGGCACCGGTTGCGAAGCGCTTGACGATTTCTTCAGCAGATTCAACTTCTTCGATTGGAATGGCCTTGGCCGGGTCAATCTTGAATTCAAACAGGCCGCGCAAGGTCATGTGGCGCTTGCTTTGGTCGTTGATGATCTGCGCGTATTCCTTGTAGGTGTTGTACGTGCCGGAACGTGTGGCGTGCTGCAATTTTGCAATTGCATCGGGGGTCCACATGTGTTCTTCACCACGGGTACGCCAGGCGTATTCACCGCCGGCATCCAGCGCGCCAGCCAGCACGGGGTCTGGGCTGAAGGCTGCGTGGTGAATACGAATGGCTTCTTCCGCGACTTCGAAAATGCCAATGCCTTCCACCTTGGTGGGGGTACCGGCAAAGTAGCCATCGACGAAAGTCTGGTTCAAGCCCACGGCTTCGAAAATTTGCGCGCCGGTGTAGCTCATGTAAGTGGAAATGCCCATCTTGGACATCACTTTCATCAAACCCTTTCCAACGGCCTTGATGTAGTTGTACACAGCCTTTTCAGGACCCAGGTCGCCTGGCAGACCCTTGGCCATGTCAGCAATGGTTTCCATCGCCAGGTAGGGGTGAACGGCTTCGGCACCGTAACCCGCCAGCAAAGCAAAGTGGTGTGTTTCACGGGCGGAGCCAGTTTCAACCACCAAGCCGGTGCTGGTGCGCAGGCCCACTTTCACCAGGTGCTGGTGAATGGCGGAAACTGCCAACAGCGCTGGAATGGCCACGTTGTCGCGGCTCATCATGCGGTCGGTAATGATCAGGATGTTGGCGCCGTTCTTCACGGCATCGCGTGCTTCTGCACACAATGAGGCGATGCGCGCTTCAATGCCTTCCTTGCCCCAGGCCACTGGGTAGCAAATGTTCAATTCATGGCTGGTGAATTTACCGCCTGTGAATTGCTCGATATTGCGGATCTTGGCCATGTCTTTCGAGGTCAGCACGGGCTGGGACACCTCAAGACGCATGGGCGGGTTGATGTTGTTCAGGTCAAGCAGGTTGGGCTTGGGTCCGATGAAGCTGTTCAGGCTCATGACCAGGTTTTCACGGATCGGGTCGATCGGTGGGTTGGTCACCTGTGCGAACAACTGCTTGAAGTAGTTGTACAAAGGCTTGAGTTTGTTGGACATCACGGCCAAGGGGCTGTCATTGCCCATGGAGCCGGTGGCTTCTTCGCCGCTTTGCAGCATGGGAGCCATCAGGAACTTCAAATCTTCCTGGGTGTAGCCAAATGCCTGCTGACGGTCCAGCAGCGTTTCGTTCGGTTCGATCGGCTCGGGTTGGCCTTCCACTTCGTCCAGCTTCACGCGGATTGTGTCAATCCACTGCTTGTAGGGCTTGGCGGCGCTCAACTGGTTTTTCAGCTCATCGTCGTTGATGATGCGACCGGCTTCCATGTCGATCAGGAACATCTTGCCGGGCTGCAGGCGCCACTTCTTGACGATCTTGCTTTCAGGAATGGACAGGGTGCCGGATTCCGACGCCATCACGACCAAATCATCTTCCGTTACGATGTAACGTGCGGGACGCAGGCCGTTGCGGTCAAGCGTGGCACCAATCTGCTTGCCGTCTGTGAACGCCATGGCGGCGGGGCCGTCCCAGGGTTCCATCATGGCAGCGTGGTATTCGTAGAAGGCGCGACGGTTGTCGTCCATCAGGGTGTGTTGTTCCCAGGCCTCAGGCACCATCATCATCATGGCTTGGGCAATCGGGTAGCCGGCCATCACCAGCAGTTCCAGACAGTTATCGAAACAGGCGGTGTCGGACTGCCCTTCAAAAATCAGCGGGTAAAGCTTTTGCAGGTCGTCGCCCAACACGGCGCTTTTCATCACGCCTTCACGTGCACGCATCCAGTTGAAGTTGCCTTTCACGGTGTTGATTTCACCGTTGTGGGCCAACATACGGTACGGGTGAGCCAGTGGCCACTCGGGGAATGTGTTGGTGGAGAAGCGCTGGTGAACCAATGCCAATGCAGACACGCAACGCGGGTCTTTCAAATCGAGGTAGTACTCGCCAACCTGGTTGGCCAGCAACAGGCCTTTGTACACAATGGTACGGGCGCTCATGGAGGGGCTGAAATACTCAGTGCCGTGCGCCAGGTTCAGGTTCTTGATGGCGTGCACTGCACGCTTGCGGATTACATACAGTTTGCGTTCCAGCGCATCGGTCACCATGATGTCGCGACCACGGCCAACAAACACCTGGCGAATCACGGGTTCTTTCAAACGCACTGTGGGGCTCATTGGCATGTCGGCATTCACCGGCACATCGCGCCAACCCAACAGCACCTGGCCTTCGGCTTTCACGGCGCGCTCAATTTCCTGCTCGCAGGCAATGCGTGAAGCTGTTTCCTTGGGCAGGAACAACATGCCCACGCCGTATTCACCGGCGGGTGGCAGATTCACGCCCTGCTTGGCCATTTCTTCACGGAAGAAGGCGTCAGGAATCTGAATCAGGATACCGGCACCGTCGCCCATCAATGGGTCGGCACCCACGGCGCCCCGGTGGTCGAGGTTTTCCAGAATTTTCAGGCCGCTTGCAATGATGTCGTGCGTGCGTTTGCCCTTGATGTGCGCCACGAAGCCAACGCCGCAGGCGTCGTGTTCGTTGCTGGCGGAGTACATGCCTTTTTCTTCGGCAATCTTTCTAATGTCTTGTTGCATGGAAAAGCCCCTGATTTCAGTACGTTGGTCACTTTACTGCAGGGCAGCAAGATTCTCAAGTAAAATTAAAAGGGGTCTGACCCTATTTTTTTAGTGATACCAAATTCAGGGGAATAAAAATAGGGACACACAGAAAAATCAAGGCCGTTTTCCGCACCTACTCGGTGCTGCGCGTGGCTTTTAAAGGACGCCCGCGCCGTCTTGGCCGGACAGGCCTGTTTGCAAAGTCTTGAATTTGTGTGCAAAAATCGTCGTCACCCCACAACCACCCTTTTTGCAGGCTGGCAGCAAGCGCTGCACCATCGCGGTCACTTAAACCTTGCTCACTAAACTGCCTGTAGCGGCTTTGGCGCTCGAAGGGTGTGTTGCCCAATTGCCAATAGGCAGGCAAATCAACCAGCCAGGCTTCATTCACAACCCCCGCGTGTGCTGCAAAACTGCTCCAGGGGTAGGTGGCCAAGTCAGGAGCCCCCGTGGCGCGGGCTGCCAGTTGTTCAACAAACAGGCACGCTTTTAAACTTCGCAAGCCCGGTTGAATCACGTTTGATTTGAAACGAGGCTCCCAGACCGCACTGGATTGCACATCCTGCACTTGCCGCAAGGCGGGGGAAAAATGGCGATTCAGGTTTTGGACGAAGCGCCCCACATTTTGCGCTTGGGGCGACGACACCATGAGCAATGCCCGAGCAGGCACCATGCAGTAGGCATGCAGTGCGATGCCTTCTTCAATGGAACTCAAGGGCAACTGGGCTTGAAAAAGCGAAAAGGCTTCCCGGGTTTTGAATACATCCTGCCCCGCCACACCCTGCAATTCCAGCACCATGGGGCAATCGGGAATGAACAAACGGGCCTGGCGTGCCATGGAAATGTCAGGATTGCAGGCCGGGAACGGTGAGGCGCTGGTGTTCTTTCATGGCGTAGCGGTCGGTCATGCCGGCAATATAATCGGCAATAGCGCGGGGCACATCCAGTTCGGAACGGCGGAAAAACTGCGGTGGCAAAAGGCGCGGGTCTTCCATGAAAATCTGGAACAGTTCCTGGACCACCCGGCGCGCCTTCAAGGTCGCACGAAGTACCTGGTAATGCTGATAAAGGTCTTTGCGCAAAAACACTTTTAGGGCATGGTTCAATTCAGCCATTTCAGAACTGAAGCCAATCAATTTGTCGGCCAGTTGCACATCGGCCACGCTGGTCGGTTTGAACAGGGCAATGCGGCGCTCCGATTCATGCAACAAATCCTGAACCAGTGCATTGATGATGCCCCGAACCACTTCGTGGATCAACCTGCGCCCGTCCAGGTTGGGGTGTCGCGCCTTCACACGATCCAGGTGCAACTTGAACAAAGGCACCTCAGCGGCCTGCTCCAGCGTAATCAGGCCCGAACGCAAGCCATCGTCAATGTCGTGGTTGTTGTAGGCGATTTCATCAGCCAGGTTGGTCACTTGCGCTTCCAGCACCGGGCGGCGATTACTCAGAAACCGGTCTGCCACCTCGCCCAGTTTCTCTGCGTTGGGGCGTGAACAGTGTTTCAAAATGCTTTCGCGGGTTTCAAAACACAAATTCAAACCGTTGAATGACGCATATTTTTCTTCCAGTTCATCCACCACGCGCAAGCTTTGCAGGTTGTGCTCGAAACCACCATGCGGCGACATGCATTCATTCAATGCGTCTTGGCCTGCGTGGCCAAAAGGCGTGTGACCCAAATCATGGGCCAGGGCCACAGCTTCAGTCAGTTCTTCATTAAGCCCAAGGTTGCGGGAAATGCTGCGCGCAATTTGGGCCACTTCAAGGCTGTGGGTCAGGCGGGTGCGGTACAAATCGCCTTCCGTATTCACAAACACCTGTGTTTTGTATTCCAGGCGACGAAAGGCCGCACTGTGAATAATGCGGTCGCGGTCTCGTTCAAACTCAGTGCGCCCTTCGGGACTTGTTTCCGGGTGAAGTCTGCCACGGGTGTTGGCAGAGCTGACCGCATAGGGCGCCAGGCTGAGTTCGAAGTTTCGCACGGTCAGTCCCCTGCCCCCATTTCCAGAAGCGTTTGCCGAACCAAGGCCTCATCGGCCGGGGATGTGGACGCGCGCCCCAAACCATTGAGCAACACATATTTGATGGAACCTGAATCGGCCTTTTTGTCGTGCGCCATCAGTGCCATGTACTTGTCCACGCCCAGCACGGGCGGAATCACCGGTAAACGGGCATCGACCACCACTTTTTTCAAGCGCGCTGCCTCCTCGGCACTCAAGCGGCCCATGCGGCGACACAACTCGGCCGCAACCACCATGCCGCACCCCACAGCCTCGCCGTGGTACCACTGGCCGTAGCCCATGCCCGCTTCAATGGCGTGGCCAAAGGTGTGGCCGAAATTCAGAATGGCCCGAATGCCGCCTTCGCGTTCATCTTTGGACACCACATCTGCCTTGATTTCACAGGAACGCTTCACCACCAGGGCCAACAATTCCGGGTCTCGGCGCAGCAAGGCGGGCATATTCTGCTCAACCAGGTCAAGGTACGCCGTGTCAGCAATCGCGCCGTGCTTGATGATTTCCGCCAAGCCGCAGCTGAGCTCGCGGTCGGGCAAAGTATTCAGAGTGGAAATGTCAGTCACCACCATCTCGGGTTGATAAAACGCCCCAATCATGTTTTTTCCCAAGGGGTGGTTGATGCCGGTTTTACCGCCCACGGAACTGTCCACTTGACTAAGCAAAGTGGTCGGCACCTGGATAAACGGAATTCCGCGCATGAAAGCGGATGCGGCAAACCCGCCCATGTCGCCTACCACGCCACCGCCCAGTGCAACCAAGACGGTTTTGCGGTCGCAGTGGTTTTGCAGCAAGGCATCAAATACCAATTGCAGGTTGGGCCAGTCCTTGTATTCCTCCCCATCAGGCAGGCTGACGGTGAACACTGATTTTGCACCCGCATCCAGCAAACTGGTTTTCAAGCGGTCTGCATACAGGGGCCCCACCGTGGTGTTGGTACAGATCATGGCCACTTTGCCCGCCACATGGGGTTTGAACAAATCGGCCTGACTGAGCAGCCCTTCTCCAATGTGGATCGGGTAGCTGCGGTCGCCCAAATCAACTTCCAAGGTATATCGGCTCATTCTGTTCCTATTGCCTTTTGCGTACTGCTTTCATTCTTTTGATCAAGATTCAACGCCAGGCTGATCTTGTTAACAATCTGGTAAACCGGCTGGCGCCCAGTCTCTATGATCACACTCGCGCATTCCTTGTACAAGGGCAAGCGTGCGGCCAGCAATTCTTCAATTTTTCGTCGGGGGTTGGGGCCTTGCAGCAGGGGCCGGTTTTTGTCCATCCGGGTGCGCTGGTAAAGCTCGGAAGCAGAGGCGCTCAAGTAAATAACCGAGCCAATCTGTTTGAGCACTTCGCGGTTTTCCTGGACCAGCACGATGCCACCGCCTGTGGCAATCACCTGACGCTCTTTGCCAACAAAACTGGCCAGTGCCGTCGACTCGCGTCGACGAAAACCGGCCTCGCCTTCAATTTCGAATATGACGGGAATACTGACGCCTGTTTGATGCTCGATCAGGTGATCGGTATCAGTGAACTCCCAGGACAGATGCTTGGCCAAGGCCTTGCCGACAGTGCTTTTGCCGGCACCCATCATGCCCACCAGCACAATGCATTGATTGGACACTTCATTCAATTTTTGTAAACAATCAACCCATTGTACGGTAAAGCATGTCTTACTGGTCTGCGAGCACAACGGGCGTCAAAAAGATTAACAACTCAGCCCGGCGCTTGGTGTCCGTCTTTCCACGAAAAAGAACACCCAATCCGGGAATGTCTCCAAGAAATGGGGTTTTCTCTCGCAGCACGTTGTCGTCCTCTTCAAAAATCCCTCCCAACACCACCGTGCCGCCGTCCGCCACCAACACCTTGGTCTTCACCCGGCGGGTGTCAATGGCGGGGCCGTTGGCAGTGGTTATGCCCAGTGAGTCCTTGGCGACATCGACATCCAGCAATACTGTGCCGTCAGGCGCAATCTGGGGGGTCACCGCCAGTTTGAGATTGGCCTCCTTGAATTCGATGGCCGTGGCCCCGCTGCTGGTGGCAATCTGGTACGGAATTTCGGTGCCCTGTTCAATCAGGGCGGGTTCCTTGTTCGAAGTAATCACCCGGGGGTTCGACACAGTACGGATCTTGTTGCTGGTCTCAAGCGCCCGCAATTGCAGGTTGATCAAGCGGGTGGAGTTGGCGTTGAACAGGGTATAGGCCAGATTGGTCGACGCGGATGAACCGGTGTCCACGAAATTGCCACTGCCAAACTGGTCACCAATGTCAAAAAATGCGTCAGAGCGCGAGGAAGCGGCGCGAACATTCACACCCAGTTCCTTGGACACGGATGTGTCGGCCAGCACCACTCGGGCCTCAATCATGACCTGCTTCACCGGCTTGTCCAGACCCGATACAACTGAACTGATTCGGTCCATCCGGGTTGGCGTGTCCTGCACGAAAATCTGGCTTGTTCGTTCATCAGAAATCAGCGTGCCGCGAGATGACAACAGCTTTGAATCCTCTGACTTGATCATCTGGACTAGCTCAGCTGTTTTCTGATAACTGATTTGAAACACCTTGGAAACCAGCGGCTCCATGTCATCCAGGGCACGGGTATTGGCGGCCTGAAACCGGTCGTTACTGACATTTTCAGGTGTTGACACCAGCAATACGTTGCCCGACTGGCTGGATACCAAACCCTGCGAGCGCATCACGATGTCCAGCGCTTGGTCCCAAGGCACGTCTTTGAGAAACACCGTGACTTTGCCTTGTATGGAATCACTCAACACCAGGTTCATCTTCGTAAAATCGGCAAACACCTGCATCACGGTTCGAATGTCTGCATCTTTGAAGTCCAACGTGATAGGCCGACCTGAATACCGGGACGCCACACTTTGGCTTGGACTCAGGGGCTTTGAAACCTCCGGCTTGGCCAAACCCGCAGTTTTCTCGAGGGGAATAAATTCCACCTCAACGACCTTGTCGATCTGGCGAATGACATGGGTCGATTTGTTCAGCGTCATGTCCACCGACAGGGCCTGGTCGCCTGGACTCAACTTCACATTGCCGACCAAACCAGAGGGTGCGCTGTTCAAGCTGACAGGTATACCGGGTTTTATTTTTGCATTGGCAAAGCGAAGCCTCAATCTGTCGTTAGTCAACCGGGCATCGGCCTGAATGCCACTTCGGTCGAACTCAATTCTCAGCACCGACTTGCCGTTCTGTTCAGACAGGCTCCAGGTACTGACCTGCGGCCCTTCCTGAATGACCACCGGCTTTCCAAGAACCGCCTGTACTGTATTTTTTAACTCACTTTTTTCAGACAACACAGCCGCCTGACCGCCACCCGGCACAAAGGGTCGGGGCCCCGAGAACACCAAACGCACTGAACGCTCGGACTGGCTGGTTTGTACCTCATAACTTTGAGCCGTTTCAAACACCAGGCGACTTCGCCCCTGAGCAGAAACAAGTTGCCCCTGCTTGATGCGGCTGTGTTCTGAAAATTTCACGGGCAAGGCTGGGTTATCCAACACTGCAGAAAAATCCACCACTTGGCGGGCGGGGTTCGCCATGCGGAACAAGCCCACTTTGCTGTCCAGGGGCGCGTCGAATTCCAGCGTGACTTCAGTGCGGTCGTCACGCTCATCCACCTTGGCGTCCACAATAGTCAGTGCAAAGGCTGGACCAAAAACCAGTCCAAGCATGAAGCCCAATACAGTTTGCCGGATCAGGTGAAAATCACCCTTTGTTTTCGTTTGAATATTCATCAAAGTCCCCCAGGCAAAGTGCCAGGCATCAAGTTCAACTCCAGGGGTTTGCCCCCCGCCAGCCCATCAAGCGGCATCAGCACCACCCGATTGACCCCAAAAGAAATCACCTTGTACGTATTGAGCACATAGCTTCCGACCGCTACCACATGGTCTTTTTGTCCATCATTCAAAATGGCCACGCGCTGTCCGGCCGATTCAATCATCCCGGTCAGCCGAAGCGTTTCCACAGGCAAATCGTTGGCCGCCGGAACTTCACCCTTTGCATTGCGCTGGGTTGCAGACCAGTCAAACAATCGGCCGGTAATCAAAGGCAGATCACGCGCACTCTCAACCTGGGCTTGCGTCAAATCCATGGGCGTCTGGGGCAAGATTTCCTGACTCTGGCGAATCCGTTGTGCCAGCAGGTTCAGATCATCGGAATGCTGATCAGCGGGGTTGGCCAGCTCGGGCAACAAGGGCACCAGCAGTAAAGAAAACAGAAATGAAATCATTGCGCAGCCTCCAGCTTTACCGGTGTGCCAGCCGGGCCAGAAACTGGCTGGGCAAAGGCATTCAGCTCGCCACTGAGTTGCCACACACCGCTCTCGGGAATCAGCGCCATTTCAAACTCCTTCATGGTCACCTGCCGACTCAGGCTGGCAATGTGATTGGGCAATTTGGCAATCGAAGCGCCCTCACCGCGCACGGTCAGCTTGACGGGCACGCGGCGCATCACTTCCAGGTCCTGGTGTTGTTGAGGCGTGAACTCGGCCAAGCGAAGGGTGTTATCCAGAATCATTTCGTTAATGCGACCCAGCAAAGAAGCCAGCTCCCGCTCAGAGGGCAGGGTTTTCTTCAACTCGGGCAATAGCAGTTCCAGCTCAGCCAATTCAAGTTCAATGGCCGGTTGTTCCAGCAGCAACTGCGATTCCGCTTTAAGCTGGGTCAGGGAAGTCTGAATTTCTGTTTCGGCCTGCCGGGCCTGTTCCAGGTCGTCCTGCCAGAACACAAAGAACGCCCCGATGGACATCACAAGCCAAAGGGCCAGAATAACCAAGAGTCGTTTTGCCAGACCCAGTTGAATCAACTGGTCGGTTGCCTCATCTAGACTCCAGTTATCGAGACTCATGATTAGCCTCCCTCAACTGGGCACGAATTTCAAAGACATGGCGGGGTGCGGTCGCCCCCTCTGCGTCATCACGCGGTGCAATCAAAGTCACCAGGTCCACTGACTTGAACAAGGTATTGCCCGCTTCCATGTCATCCACCCAACTGGCCAGTGTTGACACCGTGTTGGTGAAACCATTGACATGCAATACACCCTTGATAACGTACAGGCGGGTCATCGACACACTTGCTGGCACCGTGGCATCCAGAAACGAAACCCACTGACTGGCCAGCAAGGATTCCGCTTGAACTGTTTTTAGTGCATTCACTTGTCGCTTCAGAACAGCAACCCGGTCCTTCTTGTCTTGAACCACTTTCACCCGCTCGGCCATTTCTGCCTCCATGGCTGCCAGATTGCTCAAAAACTGACTTTTCCTGGCCACTCGATCGGCAAACTCATTGCCTATCGCATTGCAAACCAGCAAACCTGCCAGTATTCCTCCAGCCAACTCAAGGACAACTCGGCGCCTGTTCTTGAGCTCGCGGTCAGCGCGGTAGGGAAACAGGTTGAAAAGTATTACTCGCATGGCATGGCCTCCAATGCACCGAAAGGCACCACATCATCGTGCCAGCGGTTTTGAAGTTCTTTGCGCGGGGGAATATCCATCAAGCGCGGCGACAACACCTGGCTTCGCTTGGCGGTCAGCTCACATCCCTTGGCGTACATCAACTCGCCCCCGAGGATCAACCTCACGGACGCGGTTTCATCCGGCACGCCGTCCCTTGTCCATGTTGAAACCAGCCTTTCCAATGCTGAAATGGCCTGCACCACCGAGAAGCCCTCTTCGCTGTGTTCCCAGCTTTCGTTGAACAACACCCCTTGAGAGAAAACGCCCAGCCTCACCCGGTTTCTTGAAAGCTCACCGTGCAGCAAAAAACGAATATCTACCTGCTTCAAAGCGGCAGGCACCATCTGCAGGTAACCGTTCATCGCAGCGACAGAATCCAGCGTAATGCCAAGGCATTGCAGCCCGCTGGCCTGGCAGGCTTGACGCACTTCGTCGACCTGCCTTTGGTCGATACCTGCTACGGCCAGGCTGACGTGGCCATCCGACAGCTCGGCTTTCAGCTGCCAGTCAAAAGCCGCTTCACGCTCGGATGACCCTGCGGCAAGCTCCATCAATTCCTGAATCTGGTAGCGAATCAGGCTTTCACGCTCGTCTTTCGGCACGCTGATCTCCCCCAGGTAGGCATGCTTGGAGGGAACGGAGAACACCAGAAATTGAGGGCGAACAGCCCCAGCCGGCAAACGGCGAAGCGCACCCTGAATGGCTTGCTCAAGGGGCGCAGACGGGATCAAGGCATCCTGTGAAGGCAATCCAGCCAGGTCTTCGCCGCCCGACGCAAGAATCGATTTGAATGAAAGACTGCGTTGCCTGTCTATTTCGCCATAGACCCATCGACAACTGGCGCCGCTGACCGACATCGACAGGGCGTAGGTCGCCCTTCTCTGCAATTTAAGCCACATATTCCGGATTGATTTCATGTTTGAACTCTGTGCCTGTTAGAGCTTCAGAGTATTGAATTCGGACTATCCAGCTAACCCTCATTGGAGTGCCCATCCAGTAGGGGGAGATCGCTTGAATCACCACTCGGGTCAACTTGGGGCAATTCGGCTGCGTTGGACGCTACAATGTCACCTACTCCAACACCGTTTCCATCCAACGCCCAGTGAATTCAAACAAACCTCGCATCAAGCAACACCCCCAAGGCTTTATCGCCACCGTGCTGGCTTTGCTCATCGGCTTGGGTATTTCCGGCGCACTGCTGGTCGGTGTTGCGCTGGCCCTGATTTTTCCGAAATTGCCCGACCTCGATACCCTGACCGATTACCGCCCCAAGGTTCCCCTTCGGGTGATGACCACCGACGGCGTACTGATCGGTGAATTCGGAGAAGAAAGGCGGCGTCCGGTCGACATCACCGAAGTGCCTTTGGTCATGCAGCAGGCCATTCTGGCAGCCGAAGATGATCGGTTCTACCAGCACGGCGGTATCGATTTCATGGGGGTGGCTCGCGCATTGGTCACGAACGTCACATCGGGTGGTCGAACCCAGGGCGCCAGTACCATCACCATGCAGGTCGCGCGCAATTTTTTCCTGACCCGGGACAAAACCTGGACACGAAAACTGTACGAAGTGCTGCTTGCTTACAAGATCGAAGACAACTTGACCAAAGATGAAATTCTGGAGCTTTACATCAACCAGATTTACCTGGGTCAACGTGCTTACGGCTTCCAGGCTGCATCACAGGTTTACTTCGGCAAACCCCTGCGCGACATCAATGCTGCAGAAGCTGCCATGCTGGCCGGCTTGCCCAAGGCACCTTCCGCATTCAACCCAATCGTCAATCCGAACAGGGCCAAGATTCGCCAGGAATACGTGCTTCGCCGCATGAATGACCTGGACTACCTGGATGACACGCAGTTTGAGCAAGCCCTGAAAACCGAATTGGTTTACCGAAACAGAAAAGCCAACGGAGACGACGTTGAAGCCACCACAGGCCTCACCATCAACGCAGATTACGCGGCAGAAATGGCTCGCCAGGCCGCAGTTGAAATGTACGGGGAAGAAGCCTACACCTCAGGTATCACTGTCACCACCACCCTGATCGCCAAGGAGCAGCGTGCAGCGCAGCGTGCCTTGCGCAACAGCGTCATGGACTATGAACTGCGGCAATACTTCCGCGGTCCTGAAGGCTACATTGAGCTGCCCAGCGATGCCAAGGAAGCCGAGGCCGTGATTGGTGACAACATCAGCGACTACACCGACTACGGCTTCCTGCAAAGTGCGGTGGTATTGTCCGCAAGCCCAACAGAGGTTGTTGTGTCTCAGGGTGCCGGCCAACCAATCCGGTTGACTGGGGACAGCCTGAAACCTGCGCTTAGTTGGCTCAATGAACGCGCACCTGCCAACAAACGCCTCAAACGCGGCGCCGTGGTTCGTATCTTGAAACGCAAAGACCAGCCGCTGATGTTGACCCAGTTGCCGGAAGTAGAAGCTGCCTTTATCGCCATCACACCCAAGGACGGGGCCATTCGCGCCTTGTCAGGCGGATTCGAATTTTCACGCAACAAGTTCAACCACGTGACACAAGCCACGCGCCAACCCGGCTCGGCCTTCAAACCATTCGTGTATTCGGCGGCTCTTGAAAAAGGAGTTACTCCCACCACTCTCGTGGCCGACGAACCTATTTTCGTACCTGCCGACACACCCGGCGGCAAAGACTGGAGCCCCAAGAACTACGACGGCAAATATGACGGCCCCATGCTTCTCAAGGAAGGCCTGGCCAAGTCCAAAAATATGGTGTCCATTCGGGTACTCCAGGAAATTACACCGCAATATGGTCAGCGCTGGGCCACGCAGTTCGGCTTCCCTGCTGCAAATGTGCCGCCATACCTCACCATGGCATTGGGCGCAGTCACAACAAACCCCTTGCAAATGGCCAGCGCTTACGCGGTATTTGCCAATTCTGGCTATCGCATCAAGCCTTACCTGATCGAAAAAATCACCGATGGCAGCGGCCGTATTGTCGCCAGGGCCCGCCCAGCTGTTGCGGGTGAAGAAGCCAACCGCGTCATTGACGCGCGCAACGCATTCCTGACCACTCGCTTGCTTCGGGAAGTTGTAGAACGTGGCACTGCCACACGCGCCAAAGTATTGAACCGCGGTGACATCGTAGGAAAAACAGGGACTACGAACGACAGCCACGACGCCTGGTTTGCTGGCTACAACAGCGACATTGCAGCCATTGCCTGGGTCGGTTACGACCAACCCCGCAATCTGGGTGCCCGTGAAACCGGTGGCGGCCTGGCGCTGCCAATCTGGATCGATTACATGAGAGTGGCTTTGGCCGACCTGCCGGAAAAACCTCAGGTGGTACCCGCAGGAATCGATTTCGTGGATGGTAATTACTACTACACCGAGTATCGACCTGGTTCAGGTGTTGCGCGAATCGACGTCAATGGTGGTGGCGACGACATCAACAGCCTATTCAACTTCTTGCAGGGGTTGGGTGGGATGCTCAAAGGCGATGGCCAAGCACCACCTGTGAACAACAACCCAACAGCAGGCGACGGCACCACCTACGAACAACCCGCCCGTCCGAAAAATCCGCCCAAAGACGACATTGAGCGCCTTTTTGGGAACTGAAAACAGCGGACGAAGTGGTTACAGGGCAGGACAGGCCATGCCAAGCTGGCCTGTCAGCAATTCGACGAAATGGGTCTTGAACGGCACCTTGCTGCGGGTGTCGACCCATTCGCCATTGAACAGGAAATAGTGAAAGCCACCCGACTTCGCCGCCAGCCAAAGCTCGTGATTGGCCACCTGGCTGTTCAAAATCATCTTGCCTTTGTCTTCAAAATCAAGGGTTAATACATTGCCCGAGCGCATTGAATCTGCATCAAGGTCCAGCGTATCGACCAAGGATTCAATATACTCTTCAACTTGAACCAAGGTGGCATCCACCACCGCCTGGAATTCCGTATCTGTCATGAAAAAATCACCTTTAAGAACATTGGCCATTGTCACCCTGTTTACACTGGGCCTGAACGCCTGCGGCCAACGCGGCGCGCTTTATTTGCCCGAACCGCCACCACCCTTGCCCAAACCGGCAGGCTACGACAAGCCAGACCAACAGCAAAACCGCTAACCCCACAAATTCGAGCAGATTTTACCGTGCAAAACAATTCAGTGAACCCAAGCGACCTCAACCCCCATCTGCAATTTGATGGGGTTACTGGCGAACTTCAGTTTGAAAAAACCGATTTGTCAGGCCTGGCCCAAACATACGGCACGCCGCTGTACGTGTATTCAGCCAGTTCCATCAAGGAAGCTTATCGCGCCTACGCCAGTGCTTGCGAAGGCCTCGCCAATGTCACCATCTGCTATGCAGTCAAAGCCAATTCAAACGTCCACATCCTGAAGGCATTGGCCCAGGAAGGGGCTGGGTTCGACATCGTGTCGGCAGGCGAACTTGCACGGGTTATCGCTGCAGGCGGAAAACCTCAAAAAGCAGTGTTTGCCGGCGTGGGAAAATCAGCGCAGGAAATTGAATACGCGCTCAGCCAGGGTGTGGGTTGCTTCAACGTGGAATCCGAAGCAGAAATGACCCGCATTGGTCAGGTTGCAGAAAAAATGCAGCGCATGGCCAATGTGTCGCTGCGCGTGAACCCTGACGTTGACGCAAAAACCCACCCCTACATTTCCACAGGCTTGAAAGAGAACAAGTTTGGCGTGTCCATGAACGCAGCGCCTCGTGTGTATCAGTTTGCGCACGCGCACCCCTGGTTGAATGTGCACGGCATTGATTGCCACATTGGCTCCCAACTGACTGACGCCAGCCCTTACTTTGATGCACTGGATCGCGTTCTGGCTCTGCTTGACCAACTCGCGGCGGATGGCATCGAGATCAATCACCTGGACCTGGGGGGCGGCATCGGCATTCGGTACCTGGATGAAACACCGCCCACCCCTGCGGAAGTACTGCCCCGTCTTATCGCCAAGGTAAAAGACTGGGCGCAGTCCAAAGGGCGCAGCATGCCAACCCTGTCATTCGAGCCGGGCCGCTCCATCGTGGGCAATGCGGGCGTTTTGCTCACGCAAGTTGAATTCCTGAAGGAAAATGAAGGCAAACATTTCGCCATTGTGGATGCAGCCATGAACGACTTGATGCGCCCGGCCATGTACAAAGCCTTCCACGGTGTGGTGGCCGTTCAAAACAATGCCCATGCGCAGCCACAGGAATACGATGTGGTTGGCCCCGTGTGCGAATCTGGTGATTGGCTGGCCAAAAACCGAACACTGGCCATCGAGCAGGGGGACTACCTTGCAATCCTGTCAGCGGGCGCCTACGGGCAAACCATGGCCTCGAATTACAACAGCCGTGGCCGTGCAGCCGAAGTGCTGATCGAGAACGGGGAAGTCACCTTGATCCGCCGGCGCGAAACCATTGAAGACCAGTTGCGGCCCGAGCTGGATGTATAAACAGCCGATCCAACAAAAAAGCCCCGGTTTTTAATCGGGGCTTTTTTTTCGTCATCATCTTGGCAGCTTGGTGCTGTTACAGCTCACCGTAGGAATGCAAACCCGACAGGAACATGTTCACACCCAGGAAGGCAAACCCGGTCACCAGCAGACCAACCAATGCCCAGTAGGAGGCCACCACACCGCGCAGGCCTTTCACCAAACGCATGTGCAACCAGGCTGCATAGTTCAACCAAACGACCAGAGCCCAGGTTTCCTTGGGATCCCACTGCCAGTACGCACCCCATGCTTCAGCGGCCCAAAGTGCGCCCAAAATCGTGGCCACAGTGAAAAAAGCAAACCCCACAGCGATCGATTTGTACATCACGTCATCGAGCACTTCAAGCGAAGGCAGTGCATCGGCAATACGCTTGCGTGCGAGCAAAATCGCACCCACCACCACACAACCAATGCCCAGATAAAGCGCCCAGTAAATAGACACGCCGCCACTGCGGAACACCAAAGGCTCCAGGAACATCAACACACCCAGAATACCGGTTGGGATCAGTGCCTTGATACTGGGCGCATGGGCATACACCTTCAACAGGTAAGCGAAAGCCACCATTGCAGCAATTGAAAACGTGCCGTAACCAATAAAGTTGGCAGGCACGTGGATTTTCATCCACCAGCTTTGTAGCGCTGGCACCAAAGGCTGAATGGCATATGCCTGACGTTCAACACCATACCAGGCCAAAAAGCCCACGGCCGCAACCACCACCAGCATTACAAACGCACCCAACTGGCGAGTTTTGTAAACCTGCTCGTAAAACAGATAGTAAATTGCGGTGATCAGCGAAAACAGCACGAACACTTCATACAGATTAGATACAGGAATGTGGCCAACATCCGGGCCAATCAAATAGCTTTCATACCAGCGAATGAACATGCCGGCAAAGCCGATTACCACCGCACCCCAGGTCAACGCAGTACCCACAAAGCTGGCCGTGGGGGAACGGCCCACCAAGCCAATCCAGTACGACACGGTAGCGACCACGAACATCACGCCCATCCACAAAATCGCAGACTGGCTGGACAACAGGTACTTCAGGAAAAACCGTTGCTCTGCTGCCGCCAGGTCGCCCCCGTAGAATGCAATTGAAAGCAAACTCAAACCCGCCACGCTGAGGATCAACCACTTCAGTGAACCCCATCGGTAGGCCATGTACGCGGTAACCGGCACACAGCTCCACAAAATACTGATTTCATAGATATCCATGAAACTGTGATATTGCTGCGAGGCATAACCAGCAGCTGCCAGCAACAATGCGGCAAATGCAAAATCACTCCAATGAAAGCGCTTTGAAAACCAGCCGGCCTTCTTTGTGGGCAAGCTGGCTTTTCCACCCGTCGGTGTTTGATTGACCCAAGTCGAACTCATACTGCATCTCCTGCCGGGGCGGCTTTTGTGGTCGCCCTGCTGTTCAATTCACTCACAAACTGCTCGTATTCTTTTTCAAAATCCATGGTTTTCCGGGTTGTGGACATACCCATCATGACCCGTGAGCCCTCCGCATCGCGTGTCACCCAGAAAAAGGCGCGTCGCTCACGAATGTAGAACATCGAAAATACGCCGATGCACAAGAACAGACAACCCAAATAAACAATCCATTGGCCAGGCGCCTTGGCCAACTGGAATACACTGGCCTTCACCTCGTCAAACTGGTCCAACTGGAACATCACCGGCGCGCCGTACAAGGACAAGTCAGACAAGGCAATTTGCGCATCCTGCACAAAACGGCCGTGCACCTCATCGGGCACTGCAGGCGCCAGATTCGCAGTGGTACGGGAAAGCTGATAGACCTCCCACATGGCACCCTGCAGCAGGCGAATAATCACATCGCTCGCCTTTTCCCTTTCGCCTTCCGGCACCGTGCTTTCAATGAACTGAGCAATGGCCGGCAAGCCTGAAATTCCACCATCCACCCCAGCAAATCGCTCCAGCGCTCGCCGAGCGCTGTCCGAGACACTGGCCACCAATTGAGCGGAGTCTGCCCGATCGCCAAATGCCTGCAGCGCAAACTGCTGGGCAGCAGCCCTGCGAATGTCATCACTTTGCAAGGCCGCGCGAAAACGCATGAAACCATCAAGCTGCCCATTGTCATCCACGGGAATGCGCAAATACTTGAAGCCGTCAGCCGGAGTATCGCGAACACCAGCCAGGTAGTAACGCCCCCCATCCAGATTGATCGGCAGCATGTAGTTGTGGAATTCGCGAGCCTGTCCAGACTCATCTCGCAACTTGTAAGTGATGGCAGGACCAATATTGGTGAACTTGGTCTTCGCATCTTCCTTCACACCGGGACCCAACACACTGGCCAGATTGGTCTCAAAGGGTGACAGGGCATTGGCATTTCCCAAGGCCAGGTCATCCACACCCACAGAACCTGAGTTTTCGACTGGCAATGCTTCCACATTAATTGATTTAAAGGCAGTGAACTCCACCTTCAGGACCTCAGCGGGCAGTCCATTCATCTTTTCGCCCAGCTGGCTCAAATCACGGCCACCACCAACCACACCATCCAGGTCGAAGCGGTAGTCCCGCTCACCGGTCAATGGAATGCCCTTGAGCTGAATTTTGGTGCCGCCGTCATCAAAACTGGACTGATAAACCGTCACACCCTTGTAAATCAGTGGTTTGTTCACTTCAATGGTGGCTTCAAAGCGTTCCTGTGTTTCGGGGTCGAACACCACCACATCACTGGCAAACAACTTGGGCATACCTGTGCTGTAAAAATCAATCCGGAACTCTTTAAGCGTCAACTCAAAGGGCAAATCCTGAATCAACAAACCATCGTCAGTGTTCAGCACAGCGACACGACTGGTTTCACCTTCAGGCAACAGCAAGTTGGCACGGTAACTGGGATTGGATTCACCCAAACGTGCCTTCTCCGGAATACCCTGGCTTATTTCGGCGCCTGTCACAGGTGTTTTGCCGGTGGCCCACACCGCCACTTGCAGCGGCACTCCACTGTCGAGCAAACCGCCCACACAAATCACGATGATTGAAAGGTGCGCGGCAATATAACCAAACCGGTTCGCACTGCCTGCCTTGGCGGCGACCATGGTCCCATTCTCGCGAACAGACTGCTTGACCTTGAACCCCTTGTGTTCCAGCCACTCGGTCACGATGCCCGGCAGCACATCAGGCTTCTCGTTAAAACGTCCCTCCCAGCGGTGGGCGAAAGCCTTCAGACTGCCCTCACGGAGGTTCTCGCGATACACCCGCATTTCCTTGATCATTTTTGGCGTATTGCGGTACACACACAGGGAAGTCGACACCACCAGGAAAGCCATGACAGCAATAAACCAGGGCGCGTTGTAAATGCGAAATAAACCCATGGGCTCGAAAAAGGACGCCCAAAACGGCCCGAACTGGTTCACATAGTTGACCCAAGGGTCTGATTGGCCCACTACCGTGCCGATCGCCGAAGCAATGCAAATCAAAGTAAGCAGACTGATTGCAAAACGCATCGAGCCCAGCAATTCCAGCCAGTTGGCCAGTGCGGTTTGCCTGCCCCGTCTCTGCGGGCTTGTATTGTTTGCGATGTCTCCTGAACTACTCACTCGCCTATCCCCGTTGTTTTATGCCTAGTACTTCTCGCCCGAAAAAAAAGGGGCTACCGTTTAGCCCCTTTTTGACAAGCAGTTGCGTCAAATGTTCAACGCAAACCTGCGATGTAATCTGACACTGCCTTCATCTCCTTGTCGGACATCTTGGCGGCAATCACGCTCATCTGCTCACTGTTGTTACGAACACCATCACGGAATGCAACCAACTGGCTTTCCGTGTACTGGGCATGCTGGCCACCCAAGCGCGGATACTGTGCAGGAATGCCGGAACCTGTCGGGCTATGGCAACCCGCACAAGCCGGAATTTTTTTGTCTGCAATACCACCGCGATAAATCTTTTCGCCCAAAGCCAAGGTGTCCTTGTTTTTAGCGGCGCTCAAAGTTTGCTTCTGCGAAGCCAGATAAGCCGACACGTTTTTCATATCTTCATCGGACAATCCAGCAGCAAATGCTGCCATGATCGCGTTTTCGCGCAATGGCTTTTCACCGTTTTTACCGGCTTTGAAATTGGACAACTGCTTGTACAGGTACTCAGCGTGCTGACCCGCAATTTTTGGATAAATCGGTGCTGAAGCATTGCCGTCTGCGCCATGACAAGCCACGCACTGTTGCATGATTTCATTGCCTTTGGCCAAATCCGGCTTGAACACTTCCGCGGGGCCGGCAGCGTAAGCCACAGACATCGAGAACGTCAAAGCGGCAAACATGGAACTCAGTTTTAACATCATCGACTTGTTCGGCGTCGTCAGCTTGGTCAGCATGGTCAAACCCATCAAAAAGTTGTAAAGCAACCCAAAAATTTGCATCCGCTCAATTCAGGCGGGGTGCGGCGCACCAGCAAAGTTTCCACAAACCCTAGATTATAACCACTCAAGAGCCACTCTTGCATCTAAAATGTGGGCATGACAATCAATTTCCACAACACGCATTTCGAGATCTCCGCATCTCGCATGGTCGAATGCCCGGGCGCCAGCGTCCCCGAGATCGTTTTTGCCGGGCGCTCCAACGCCGGCAAGTCCACGGCCATCAACACCCTGTGTAAACAACGGCAATTGGCTTATGCCAGTAAAATGCCGGGCCGCACACAGCTTTTGAACTTTTTTCATGTCATTGAGCAGGCTGAGCCAATTGCCCGCCTGGTGGACCTGCCCGGTTACGGTTTTGCCCAACTGGCCCAGACCAGCCAAAGCGTGTGGGACAAGGAACTGGGCAGCTACCTCGCAGACCGCCCAAGCCTTGTTGGCTGCGTCCTGATCGTGGACTGCCGCCGCGGCCTGCTTGAACTGGATTACGCCCTCATCAAGTGGGTAGGCCATCGCCAATTGCCCGTTCACATCATGTTGTCCAAGGCAGACAAATTCAACCGGCAGGAACAGGTTCTCGCGTTGCGTGCTACCCAAAAAGCACTCGACCCCTATCGGGTCAATGGCCATGAAATCACGGTGCAACTGTGGTCGGCCTTGAAAAAAATAGGCATGCTTGACCTTGAAACCCAACTGTCCAACTGGGTTCGCCCGCCTGTGGCTGACCTCGACCCCGAAATCAACCCAGTACCCTGACCGCGACCACACACCATGACCCAGCATTTGTACCATCGCCCCCGTCGTTTGCGTCGAACCGACGCACTGCGTCGACTGGTTGCCGAACACACCTTGAGTGCAGCCGACTTCATTTATCCGGTGTTCGTGGTGCCCGGCAGCAACACACGCGAACCAGTGGCCTCCATGCCGGGTGTTGAACGCCTGTCACTCGACTTGCTGTTTGCCAAAGCAGAACAATGTCTCGAGCTGGGCGTGCCTGTCATGGCGCTTTTCCCGGTTATCGAATCGGAGAAGAAAACTGACGACGGCATGGAAGCAGTGAATCCAGAGGGTCTGGTGCCCCATGCAGTGCGCGAACTGAAAAAACGCTTCCCCGAACTCATGCTGCTGACAGACGTAGCGCTTGATCCCTTCACCAGCCATGGGCAAGACGGTCTGATAGACGACTCCGGCTACGTGCTCAACGATGAAACAGTGGAAATGCTACAGATGCAGGCCTTGGTCCAGGCCCAGGCTGGCGTAGACATCGTCGCCCCCAGCGACATGATGGATGGGCGCATTGGTGCCATTCGCGAAACACTCGAAGCCAACAGATGCATTCACACCAGCATCATGGCCTACTCCGCCAAGTATGCATCCGCATTTTATGGCCCGTTCCGAGATGCCGTAGGCTCCAGTTCAAACCTGGGAAAAAGCAACAAAAAGGTCTACCAGATGAACCCGGCCAACTCCAATGAAGCGCTTCTGGAAGTGGGTATGGACCTGGATGAAGGCGCGGACATGGTGATGGTCAAACCAGGCATGCCCTACCTCGACATTTTATGGCGCGTGAAAGAAAAATTCGCACGCCCCACCTTTGCGTACCAGGTCAGCGGTGAATACGCCATGATCAAGGCCGCTGCGCAGAATGGCTGGCTGGACGAAAACGCAGTGGTCATGGAATCGCTGCTGGCATTCAAGCGCGCGGGTGCAGATGGTATTTTGACCTACTTCGCACTCGACGCGGCAAAACTGCTCAAGCAAGGTTAAGCACATGGGCATCTGGACGCACCTGAATTCTCAGGAGTTGAAGAGACTCAAAGAGACGCCAGACAACCTGCCCGAGGATGGCTTTCTGTGGCTGGATGCATCACTGGACGAGGAACTCGCCTGGATGCCCAGCGTGGAAACCTTGCTGGGATTCAAGCTGGACGAACTTCATCACGAAGATCTTCGGAACACCTTCCATCCCAGTCATTTTGACATCGGCGACGGTTATAGCATCCTGATCATCAGGACCCTGTCCAACAAGCCCTTGTTCGACGACACCAACCGGCTCAGCATCAAAACCCGACCCGTATTTTTTATCATCACGCCCAAACTGCTGGTGACACTTCGCCCCAAAGACAGCCCCGCCTTTTCACTCGCCAGTCAGTTTCTGGACAAAGCCTCATCGCGCAATGTGGAAGAAATCGAAAGTTTCCTGAAGTTCAAGCGAGCTCCATCTGACCCCAACGAACTCATGATTCAACTGGTCAGCAACATGGCAGACCGGTTTCTTGAAACCCGAATGGAAATCTCGGATCAACTGGAGCGCTGGCAACGCGATCTGCTGAACCCACGCAAACGCTTTCAGGACTGGAATGCCCTGCTCGCGGCAAGAAACGAAATGAACCGGCTTGAATCGGTGGCGCAAGACCAGCGCGACGCATTGACTGACTGGCAGGAGGATCTGGAGCGTGAAAGCCGAATGGCGCCATCCCTGCAAGTCAACGCACGTGACACACTTGAGCATCTTGAACGCGTGGTCAGCCAAACCCGTCGATTGGGCGCCAATACAGAAACGGCAGTGCAGCTTCACTTCTCGGCCATGGCCCACAAAACCAATGAAATTGTCACAGTGTTGACCATGATCACGGCACTGTTCATGCCACTGACATTGATCACCGGAATTTTCGGCATGAACTTCGTTCAAATGCCGTTACAAGACAATCCTGAAGGTTTCTGGATTACCTTGGGACTAATGGGTATCTCCAGCCTGGTATCTGTCGTATTGATTTTCTGGTTCACGCGGCGCAACCACATGGGGAAATAGAAGCCCTCAAAGTTTCAGGCCGGGTCGAACTTGTTCCAGTGTTTCACCAAAACGCTGCGCATTCTGAAACCCGATCACCTGGTGGATTGCACCTGTTTCACCGGCTGGAAAAAACAGGATGGCCGGAGGACCGAACAGCTGGAACTCCTTGAGCAACAATTGATCCGACTCGGTATTGTCAGTGACGTCCACCTGAACCAATCGAATGCCATCCAGCTTCGCCTTGACCGCTGCATCCGTCAACGTAAACAGCTCGAACTCCTTGCAACTCACGCACCAGTCTGCATAGAAATCCAGCATCACAGGCATGGTGCTCGAATCAATCAGGGCAAGCGCGGCTTCGCTTTTCACCTTCTCGAATTCAGGCTTGCTACTGGACACCCCAGCAGAAGCCGACCCCAGCAGACCAGACACTTGGGTGCCCGCTCCAGCCAAAGGCTGCAAAAGATTGTTGGAGCCCGAGAACAAGCCCATCATGTAAATCAGCGCCAACAAGGTCAGCAGCAAACCCAAGGCCTTGCTCAACACTTTAGCGCGCGAACCCATGGTCACCATGCTGGTGGCCCCATGAAACAGCGCTGCCGCGGCCGTACAAGCCAGCACAGCCCACGCAGCCATGATGACCCAAACCGGTGTAACGGGGGTAATCGTCCACACCGCCACAGCCAACAGCACGAATCCAAAAGCAGCAGATACCCAGGTCATCCAGGCTCCGGCCTTAGGCAATGCCGCACCTGCACCGGCTGCAAACAATACCAGGGGCAGCCCCATACCCAAGGCCAACAAGAACAACGCAGCGCCACCCAACAGCGCATCACCGGTTTGACCAATGTAAAGCAACGCGCCTGCAAGGGGCGGGGCCACGCAGGGTCCCAGCAGCAACGCTGACAAAACCCCCATAACCAGCACCGGCACGAACTGTCCGCCCTTCAAGCGACCTGTTTTCTCCTGCAACCACGATTGCAAGCCAGCGGGTAGCTGCAATGAATACCCCATCAGCAGCGCGAGGCCAAGCAAGGCCAACACGCCCCCGAAGCCCCACAACACCAGCGGTTGTTGCATCGCCATCACCAGGCTTTGACCAGTCAAACCAGCCAACACGCCCAGCAAGGCATAGGTCATGGCCATGCCCAACACGTACACCAACGCGAGCGCCATGGGCTTGGCCCGCCCACTGTTGCCATTACCCACCTGCTGACCTACCACCAGGCTGCTCAAAATTGGCAACATTGGCAATGTGCACGGCGTAAATGCCAATAACAAACCCAGACCAAAAAACACGGGTAACACGACAACCCACGATTGCGCAGCCAGACGGCTTGCCAAATCACCCGCCTCATTGGCAGGCAGGGCTGGCACCACAGATTGCCCTGCGGCCGACACGTCAGCTTGCTTGCCACCAAGCAAACCCCCCATGCCACCGGAACCCAACATTCCCTTAAGTAATCCATTGTCCCTGAAAGTCACGGGGGTACTCATGGGCGGATAACAAAGCCCCGCGTCTGCGCATCCCTGCGACACCAGCACTGCGCTCGCTTCCTTGACCGCCAGCTCACCCAAGCTGTAACGGATCTGAAATGCCATACTGCCTCTCAAAGCCTCGATGTCCTGATTGAGAAACTCGTCAAACTTTCGTTCACCCTTGGGCAGCTCCACCCATTCCAGCAAGGGCAGACCCTTTGGGTTTTCGAGCGCAAACCGCTCCCGGTACAGGTAATAGCCGGGGGCAACCGTTGCCTGTACGTCAATCAGGCAATCCTTCTCACAGGCGGAATCTTGAATGCGCAAATCAAACTGAAAGGCTTCTTCCGGGGCCAAAAAATCGTTGGCCTGCGCTGTTGGCGCATTCACCAAAAAAATGGCATACAACAGAACCAATATAAAACTGGCATATCGCAATACTTGCTGAATGGCGCTCATGATGCACTGCCCTGTGTTGAAGCAATCCAGTTCAGGTAGGGCAAATGCCCGTCCACAATTGGAAGCACGATCAATTCGGGCAAATCATACTCGTGCAATTCCACAATGACTGCCTTCAGTTTTTCGACCTGTTTTTCAGAGCATTTCATCATCAACATCCATTCAGGCGTTTGTTCCAACTGCCCTTGCCAAAAATAAACCGACTCAATTGGGCCCACAATACTCGCGCAGGCTATACCACCACTTTCCACAAGTTGCCGGGCCAGATTGGTGGCTTTGGTCTTTGAATCCACTGTCGTATAAGCCACAAAGCAATTTGTGTTCATGTTCTCGTCTCCGCCCCTTAGCCCTTTGGTTTGAAACGTCGCTCTGTCAAATAGATCGCCAAACCGATACCCGATGCTGAATAGACTGCCATCTGCATCAAAAGTGCTGGCAAGGCACTGAAATCTCTTGCGTAAATACCGCGTAATGCGTCGACAACCACGGAAAGTGGCATGTAGTCAGCAATGATTTGCAGCCATGAAGGCAACTGAGCCCGTGGAAAGAACGCGCCCGACAAAAAGGTCATCGGCGTCACCACCAGGGTGAAATAAAACATGAAAAAATCGTAACTGGGTGCCCGGGCATTCACACACAAGCCAAAACCGGCAAACATCAAACAGGCCAACACCAGGACAAGCCAAGCAAGTAACCAAAACTGCAAGTCGCCAATGCCCAGCAACGCAATAATCAACAACATGGCACCCGTGCTGATCAATCCCTTGCTGGCTGCCCAAGCGCACTCACCCAACACCACCTCACGCAAACGCACAGGGGTATTCATGATCACTTGCCAGGTTTTCTGTGTATGCATCCTCGAAAATGCAGAGTACAAGGCTTCAAAGGTTGGTGCGTTCATCGCGCTGATACACACAGCGCCAACAGCGAGATAATTCAGATAGGGCATACCGCCCACATCTGGCAACATTGAACCCAATCCAAGACCAAAGGCCATCAAGGCCATGACAGGATCAACCACGTTGCCCAACAAGGAAGGCAAAGCAAGCTTGCGCCAAACCATGAAATTCCGGCGCCACACCTGTACCACTGCATGGACATTAATCATCACGCAAAGCCCTGCCAGTCAGGCTAAAAAAAACATCTTCGAGATTGCCCGGGCGATAGATGAAGTCAACTCCCATTGGATTTGACTCCTTGAGCCCAGTGAACACGATGTCGGCACAATGATTCTTGAAATAGTAATTCGCACCCCGTTGCTCAACAGGCATGGGATTGGCCTGTTGAATGGATGCCACACAGGCATCTGCACCAGCACCCCACAACTCCAAAACTGCGTAGCCCACAACATCCTTGATCAAGGCAGAGGGCTTGTCGCACACGACAATGTTGCCGTGATCAAGAATGGCAACGCGATCAGCCAACCGCTGCGCCTCGTCCATGTAATGCGTGGTCAAAAACAAAGCCACACCCTGCTTCTTCAAATCCACCAAACGATCCCAAATAACATGCTTGGCTTGCGGATCAAGCCCTGTGGTGGGTTCATCAAGAAACAAAACCTTGGGCTTGTTTATCAGGGCACGCGCCAGCATCAAACGCCGACGCATGCCACCGGATAGCGTAGCAACAGAGTCGGTGCGCCGGCTTTGCAGTTGGGCAAAGTTCAGCAACTCCTCCGCGCGTGCGCGCAGCTTCGCACCGTGAAGACCGAAATACCGGCCAAATACCAACAGATTTTCAAATACCGTGAAATCAGGATCCAAAGCGTCGTACTGTGGCACTACCCCCACCTCCTGTCGGGCCATATGGCCAGATCCCGGCAGGCTCAACCCCAACAGCTCAACACGACCACTGTCAGTTTCCGACAAGCCAAGCGCAAGTGAGATCGTGGTTGATTTACCGGCGCCATTGGGTCCCAGTAAAGCAATGCATTCACCTGAGGCCAAAGAAAGGGACAAGCCCTCCAATACAGCACGGCCCAAAAATGACTTTCTGACGTCAACAAGTTCCAACACCGTTGAATCACTCACCACATTAATTCCCACGCTTGTTGCAATGTCCATCTTGAAAAATCAAAAAGCCGCATTAGCTGGTGCTAATACGGCTTTTCGATTGAATGATCACACTGAAAGAAACCTGCCTAATTCGCCTGTTCTGACAAGGGTGCCAGCACAAACTAAAAGTCAGATTTAAAAGAATCAGGCCTGCTCTTCAGCGATCTCAACGATTTCTGCTGTTTCTGGACGATCAACCAATTCAACCAAAGCCATTGGTGCATTGTCGCCCTTGCGGAAACCAAACTTCAGAACACGCATGTAGCCGCCGGGACGTGTTGCGTAGCGAGGACCGATTTCATCAAACAGCTTGATCACCATTTCACGGTCACGCAAGCGGCTGAATGCCAGGCGCTTGTTGGCCAATGTAGGTGTCCTACCCATCGTAATGATAGGCTCGGCAATCTTGCGCAGTTCTTTGGCCTTGGGCAACGTTGTTTTGATCACTTCATGACGCAACAAGGCGTTGGTCATGTTTCTAAACATAGCAAGGCGGTGGCTGCTGGTGCGATTTAGTTTACGCAATCCATGACGGTGACGCATTTTAAATATCCTTCAATCTAACAAACGCTAAGCTCAGGGCTTATCGAGACCGGCTGGTGGCCAGTTTTCCAATTTCATACCCAGTGTCAAACCGCGTGCGGCCAACACCTCCTTGATCTCATTCAGTGACTTGCGACCCAGGTTAGGGGTCTTCAGCAACTCATTTTCTGTGCGCTGAATCAAGTCGCCAATGTAGTAAATATTCTCTGCCTTCAAGCAATTCGCCGAGCGAACAGTCAGTTCCAGGTCATCAACCGGACGCAGCAAGATAGGATCTACCTGCGGCGCACGCTGAGAAACCTCAGGCTCTGCCGTGTTTTCCAAGGCGGCAAACACTGACAACTGCTCAACCAAAATGCGTGCTGCCAAACGAATGGATTCCTCGGGCGACAAGACACCGTTGGTTTCGATTGACATCACCAAGCGATCCAAGTCTGTACGCTGCTCAACACGTGCGCTCTCTACTGCGTAGGAAACGCGCTTTACCGGGCTGAAAGAAGCATCCAGAACGATACGACCAATGGCCTTGCTTGGTTCATCAGGAAAACGACGAACGGAACCAGGCACATAACCACGGCCTTTCTCGACCTTGATCTGCATGTCCAGCTTTCCACCCTGTGAAAGATGAGCAATCACGTGGTCAGGATTGATGATTTCGACATCATGGGGCAGCTCAATATCACCAGCCGTCACAACGCCTTCACCATCACGCTTCAAGGTCACAGTCACTACATCGCGTGACTCAAGCTTGAAAACAATCCCTTTCAGGTTCAACAACAGGTCAACAACGTCTTCCTGTACACCATCCAATGTCGAATACTCGTGAACCACTCCAGCGATTGACACCTCTGTAGGTGCGTATCCAATCATGGAGGACAGCAACACGCGACGCAACGCGTTGCCCAAAGTGTGGCCGTAGCCACGCTCAAACGGTTCCATCACAACTTTTGCGCTGTTGGGGCCGACTGTCTCGACTTCAACAATGCGCGGTTTCAGCAAACTGGCATTAAACATTCAAAATCCTTTTCAGTACCCTCGGCTCGTTACACCGATAAGGCTGGGGATCGCTCGGATCAGTTAATCGAATTAACGTGAGTACAATTCAACGATCAAGCTTTCGTTGATCTCTTGTGACAAGTCCGCACGGTCTGGAATGCTCTTGAAAGAGCCTTCAAGCTTCTTTGCATCTACGTTAACCCACAGAGGGAAACCCATCTGTTCGGCCAAAGTTACAGATTCAACAATGCGAGCCTGCGTCTTGGACTTTTCGCGAATAGCGATCACGTCATTCAACTTCACTGAATAGGAAGGAATGTTAACGGCTTTGCCATTCACGAGAATTGCCTTGTGGCTCACCAACTGACGTGCTTCGGCGCGTGTAGAGCCAAAACCCATGCGGTAAACAACGTTGTCCAAGCGGGATTCGAGCAACTGCAACAAGGTTTCACCTGTGTTGCCTTTGCGGCGGGAAGCTTCGGCAAAATAGCGGCGGAATTGCTTTTCCAACACGCCGTACATGCGCTTCACTTTTTGCTTCTCGCGCAGTTGCTGACCGTAGTCAGAGGTGCGAGCACCCGAAGTGCGACCATGCTGACCTGGCTTGGAATCCAGTTTGCACTTGGAATCAAGACTACGACGTGCGCTTTTCAGACTAAGGTCTGTGCCTTCACGACGTGACAACTTACATTTTGGACCTGTATATCTAGCCACTTGAAACCTCTTTCATTACGCGATGTGAATCGCTTCAGTTCGCCAATTAATATGACGAACAATGGTCTTAAAAAATTAGATGCGACGACGCTTGGGAGGACGACATCCGTTGTGTGGGATCGGAGTGATGTCAGAAATACTGGTCACTTTGATACCCAATGCATTCAAGGCGCGTACGCTGGACTCACGGCCGGGGCCTGGTCCTTTGATTAGCACTTCAACTGTCTTGATACCGCATTCTTGTGCAGCCTTTCCAGCCACCTCAGCAGCGACCTGAGCAGCAAAGGGAGTGGACTTTCTTGAGCCCTTGAAACCCTGTGCACCCGATGTAGACCAAGCCAAAGCATTGCCCTGGCGATCAGTGATCGTGATGATGGTGTTGTTGAATGAGGCGTGTACGTGCGCAATACCGTCAGAAATATTCTTTTTGACTTTCTTGCGTGCGCGGTTATTCGCTGTTCCTTTGGCCATTTGGCTAACCTTCCTATGATTACCTGATTATTTCTTCAGTGCGATGCCAGCACGCTTCGGACCCTTGCGAGTGCGAGAATTCGTGCGTGTGCGCTGACCACGTACAGGCAGACCTTTACGGTGACGGAAGCCGCGGTAGCAACCCAAATCCATCAAACGCTTGATGTTCATGGTCACTTCACGACGCAAATCACCCTCAGTCAGGTACTTGCCCACTTCGTCGCGCAGCTTTTCCAAATCTGCGTCGTCAAGATCCTTGATCTTCTTGGACTCAGGAATGGAGGTCACTGCACAAATCTTCTTGGCGGTGGAACGACCAATGCCGAATATAGCAGTCAGACCGATAACGGTATGCTGGTGGCTTGGAATGTTAATGCCGGCAATACGAGCCATTTAAATCCCCTTTTATTAACCTTGACGCTGCTTGTGACGCGGCTCGGAACAAATTACGCGAACAACGCCTTTGCGCTTGATCACTTTGCATTTTCTACAAATCTTTTTCACAGAAGCCTGAACTTTCATGGCGTAACTCCAAAAAGAACCAATTCACTTGGCTCGAAAAACAATTCGTGCCCTGGACAAGTCATACGGTGTCAACTCAACCGTCACCTTGTCACCAGGAAGGATGCGGATGTAGTTCATTCGCATTTTTCCTGATATGTGACCGAGCACCACGTGGCCATTTTCCAATTTCACTCGAAAAGTGGCGTTAGGGAGGTTTTCTACTACCTCTCCCTGCATTTGGATAACGTCGTCTTTAGACAATCACTACCTCGTTAATCCAGAGCCTTTGAAGCTTGATTTCTTCAAAAGGCTGTCGTATTGCTGGGACATCACGTAGGCCTGAACCTGAGCCATGAAATCCATCGCAACAACTACAATAATCAACAGAGACGTACCGCCGAAATAGAACGGCACACTCAATCCCAAAACCAGAAACTCAGGAAGCAAACACACCAAGGTGATGTAGGCAGCCCCAATCAGAGTCAAACGAGTCAGCACCTTATCGATGTAACGAGATGTTTGCTCACCTGGACGAATTCCTGGCAAAAACGCACCACTTTTCTTCAGGTTGTCTGCTGTCTCCCTGCTGTTGAACACCAATGCAGTGTAAAAGAAGCAGAAAAACACAATCGCTGTGGCATATAACAACATGTAGAGAGGATGTCCGGGAGAAAGAGTCTGAGAAACTTCCTTCAGGAAACCAACTACCGCACCATCACCGGAACCAAACCAACTTGTCAAAGTCGCAGGCAACAAAATAATACTGGAAGCGAAAATTGGTGGAATTACTCCCGCCATATTCAACTTCAACGGCAAGTGCGAAGTTTGACCTTGATAGATCTTGTTACCCACTTGTCTCTTGGCATAATTCACCGTGATCTTCCGTTGGCCACGTTCCACGAACACAACCAGATAAGTTACGGCGATTGCAAGCACAACAATCAACAATGCGACCAAAGAACTCATCGCACCGGTCCTGACCAGTTCAAACAAACCACCAATCGCGCCGGGAAGACCCGCAGCAATACCTGCAAAAATCAGGATGGATATACCATTGCCCAAACCACGCTCAGTGATCTGCTCTCCAAGCCACATCAAAAACATGGTGCCTGTTACCAGAGACACAGCCGTAGTAAAACGGAACGCCATACCTGGATCAATCACCAGCCCAGCCTGTGATTCAAGTGCAATGGAAATACCAATGGCTTGAAAAGTGGCAAGGAAAAAAGTGCCGTATCGGGTGTACTGGGTAATCTTGCGACGCCCTGCCTCACCTTCCTTCTTCAACGCTTCCAATTGCGGAACCACGACGCTGGCCAACTGCATCACGATAGATGCCGAAATATAGGGCATGATACCCAGGGCAAAAACCGTGAAGCGGGAGAGAGCACCACCCGAGAACATGTTGAACATGCCAAGAATGCCGCCCTGCTGGCTGTCGAACAGCTGCTTCAACTGAGAAGGATCGATTCCAGGGACTGGAATATGTGCGCCAATACGATACACAATCAGAGCCAGCAACAAGAACACAAGACGCTTGCGCAAATCAGTGAACTTGTTGGATGACGCTAATGTAGATGGGTTAAAGGCCACGCGATGCTCTCTTAAGCGTTAATGGAGCCGCCAGCGGCCGCGATGGCCTCGGCTGCACCTTTCGTTGCCTTGATGCCGTTCAATACAACGGCACGCTTGATCTCACCAGCCAGGATTACCTTGACCGCGAGAGTCTGGGCGGGCACAAGGCCAGCCTGTTTCAGCGTCAAGATGTCCACTGTATCAACAGCCAATGTATCCAGATCAGTCAAACGAATCTGTGCGTTGAATGCCGCAGTACGTGAGGAAAAACCACGCTTGGGCAAACGACGATGCATAGGCATCTGACCGCCTTCGAAGCCAACCTTGTGAAATCCACCGCTACGTGACTTCTGACCCTTGTGACCGCGACCAGCAGTTTTACCCCAGCCAGAGCCGATACCACGACCCACACGCTTGCGGTTAAACTTACTGCCCGGGGCGGGTGCAAGTGTATTCAATTCCATTATGCAGCCTCAACTTTCAACAGGTATGAAACCTTGTTAATCATTCCACGCACTTCGGGTGTATCAACCAGCACGCGGCTGTGATTAATACGACGCAGACCCAAACCACGCACGGTAGCGCGGTGAGTTTCTTTGGTGCCGATAATGCTCTTAACCAACGTGACTTTTACGGATCCGCTCATGATCAAGCCTCAAATAACTTTTCAACTGACAGGCCGCGCTTGGCAGCGATCTCAGCTGGGGTTTGCAACTTGCCCAAAGCATCCAGAGTTGCGCGAACCAGGTTATAAGGATTCGACGAACCGTGGCTTTTGGCCACGATGTTGCGAACACCCACAACTTCCAGAACAGCGCGCATTGGGCCGCCGGCAATAATGCCAGTACCTTCTTGCGCTGGAGCCAGGAACACCTTGGAGGCGCCATGCTGGCCGTACACAATGTGATGGATGGAGCCATCACGCAGTGACACTTTTTCCATCTGGCGACGAGCCTGCTCCATGGCCTTTTGAACGGCCACTGGCACCTCGCGGGACTTGCCCTTGCCCATACCCACACTGCCATCACCATCACCAACAACTGTCAGTGCAGCGAAGCCGAGGATACGACCACCCTTAACAACCTTGGTCACGCGGTTAACCGCGATCATTTTTTCCTTGAGGCCGTCATCACGCGCTTCAGGCGCGGCATTTTTACCTTGCATTCTTGCCATGATCACTCCTTAGAATTTCAAGCCAGCTTCACGCGCAGCGTCAGCCAGTTCTTTAACGCGACCATGGTAGGCAAAGCCTGAACGGTCGAAAGCAACTTCGCTGATGCCAGCAGCCAACGCACGCTTGGCAATTGTGGCGCCAACCAAGGCAGCAGCTGCCTTGTTAGAGCCGGACTTGCCATCCAGCTGGGCACGCAAATCCTTGTCGTTCGTTGATGCAGCAGCCAAAACCTGACCACCATCCGCAGAATGAACCGCGGCATAAATGTGGGAATTGGTACGGAACACACACAAACGGGTAGCACGAGCAAGTGCAATACGACGTCTGGTTTGTTTTGCACGACGGGCACGTGCTTCTTGTTTAGTTTCCATGATTTACCTCTTGGCGCCTTATTTCTTCTTGGTCTCTTTGATAACCACACGCTCATCCGAATAACGCACACCCTTGCCTTTGTAAGGCTCTGGTGGACGATAAGCGCGGATTTCCGCAGCAGTCTGACCAATCACTTGTTTGTCGGCACCCTTCAAGATGATCTCGGTAGGTGTTGGCGTTTCGGCCTTGACACCTGCGGGCAATTTGTGAACTACAGGGTGAGAGAAACCCAGCGCCAGGTTAATGGAATCACCCTGAACTGCGGCTTTGTATCCCACGCCTACCAACTGAAGCTTGCGCTCGAAGCCCTTGCTTACGCCGTTGACCATATTGGCCAACAACGCACGGGCCGTACCGGCCTGCGCATTGGCATCAGTTGTATCAACCACTGGCTTGACAGATAGAATGCCATTTTCAAAAACAGGCATCACCAAAGTATTCACATTCAGCTTCAGTTCTGCGCTTGCGCCCTTCACCGAAACCTGCTGACCGTTAATGGTCACCTGCACACTTGAAGGCACAGAAATGGGAGCTTTCGCTACTCTAGACATTTCATTACCCCTTTAAGCCACGTAGCAGATAACTTCGCCGCCGATACCAGTGGTACGGGCCTTGCGATCAGTCATCACGCCTTTGGAAGTTGAAACGATTGCAACACCCAGACCGTTCATCACCTCAGGGATCTCGTCTTTACCTTTGTAAATACGCAAACCAGGCTTAGAAACGCGCTCGATCTTTTCAATCACGGGGCGACCCGCGTAGTACTTCAACTCAATTTTCAAAACAGGTTTTGCTGATTCACCCACGATTGAGAAACTCTCAATGTAGCCTTCATCCTTCAAAACTTGTGCAATAGCTACCTTCACCTTAGAGGAAGGCATCTCAACCGAAACCTTGTCAACGCCTTGAGCATTGCGAATGCGGGTCAACATGTCGGCGATTGGATCACTCATACTCATAATTAGAACCCCTTACCAACTTGCCTTAGTGATCCCAGGAATCTCACCACGCATGGCAATTTCACGGATCTTGTTACGGGCCAAACCGAACAAACGGAATGTGCCGCGGGGACGACCAGTCAATTCGCAGCGGTTACGCTGGCGAGTCGGGTTCGCATTTCTTGGCAGTGCTTGCAACTTCAAGCGTGCCTCATAGCGCTCTGCCTCACTGACAGATTGGTCTTTCACGATCTTGTTCAAGGCATCGCGCTTGGCAGAATACTTCTTCACCAAGGCTGCGCGCTTTTTCTCACGATTAATCAAAGATAATTTGGCCACGTCACACCTCAGTTACGGAACGGAAACTTGAAAGCGGTCAACAAAGCCTTGGCTTCATCATTTGTCTTCGCTGTCGTAGTTACGCTGATGTTAAGACCCCGAAGCGCGTCGATTTTGTCGTACTCGATCTCAGGGAAAATAATCTGTTCTTTGATGCCGATGTTGTAGTTACCCCGACCATCAAACGACTTGCCAGATACACCACGGAAGTCGCGAACGCGCGGGAAAGCAACTGTTACCAGACGATCCAGGAATTCATACATGCGCTCGCCACGCAATGTAACCATACAACCCACTGGATAGCCTTCGCGAATCTTGAAACCCGCAATCGCCTTCTTGGCCTTGGTTACAACAGGCTTCTGACCCGCAATCTTAGTCAGATCACCAACAGCATGCTCGATAATCTTCTTGTCGTTGACAGCCTCACCAACACCCATGTTCAGGGTGATCTTGGTAATGCGAGGCACTTCCATCACAGACTTGTAACCGAATTGCTTGGACAGCTGCCCAACCACTTCGTTTTTATAAAACTCTTGAAAACGTGACACGACGGCCCCCTTAGTTTGCCAACTGAGCACCGGTTTTCACCAGAACTCGCACGGACTTGCCATCAACTTTCTTGACAGCTACACGAGATGGCTTACCTGTCTCTTTGTCAAACAAGCTGACATTGGACTGGTGGATAGGCATTGTCTTGTCAACAACACCACCAACATCTCCCTTCATAGGATTAGGCTTCTGATGCTTCTTGACGATGTTCACACCCTCAACCAGGAGGTATTCATCGTTCACACGGGAGAGCACTACGCCCTTCTTTCCCTTGAACTTGCCGTTAAGCACCAGCACTTCATCGCCTTTGCGAATTTTGTTCATAATTCCCTCACAGAACTTCTGGAGCCAAAGACACGATCTTCATGAACTTCTCATTGCGAAGTTCGCGTGTCACTGGGCCAAAAATACGGGTACCGATGGGCTCTAGTTTTGCATTGAGCAAAACCGCTGCGTTGCTGTCAAACTTGATCAACGCACCATCAGGGCGACGAACGCCCTTGGCCGTACGAACGACCACTGCGTTATAGATCTCGCCTTTTTTGACGCGACCACGAGGGGCCGCATCCTTAATGGACACTTTGATGATGTCTCCAATGCCCGCATAACGGCGCTTGGATCCACCAAGTACCTTGATGCACATTACAGAACGCGCACCCGTGTTGTCGGCTACATCTAGCCGTGATTGCATTTGTATCATGGATTGTCAAACCAACTTAGCTGCTTTCGCAACCAGTTTTGGTCCCGCATGGGTTGAAAAGATAGCCTGCTATAATAGCAGGCTTGAATTACTTGAGCAAGACAAAAATCAAATGATTTTTGCTTTCTCCAACACTTTGGTCACACTCCAGGATTTTGTCTTGGAAATTGGGCGACCTTCACAAATCTCAACCAGATCACCTTCTGCGACTTCATTGCTTTCGTCGTGTGCAGTGTACTTGTGGGATTTGACAATATACTTACCGTAAATCGGGTGCTTGATGCGGTTTTCCACCATCACAACAACTGATTTCGTCATTTTGTCACTAACTACGCGACCAACCAAGGTGCGCTTCAAACTTACTTTCGCTTCGGTGCTCATGCGGACCTCTTCGATTGAGTCATCACAGTCTTAACACGTGCGATGTCTTTACGTACTTTTGCCAACTGGGAGTTGTTGGTCAATTGCTGCGTTGCAGCCTGCATGCGCAATGAAAACTGCGCACGCAACAACTCTTCCAACTCTTTCGTCAATTCTGCAGCGCTTTTACCGCGCAATTCAGAAGCTTTCATTTATTAACTCCCAATCTGACGTGTTACGAACACGCAAGGAAGAGGCAACTTGGCCGCTGCAAGACGAAACGCCTCACGTGCCAGCTCTTCACTCACACCGTCCATTTCGTAGAGCACCTTACCTGGCTGAATCTCAGCCACGTAAAACTCGACGTTACCTTTACCATTACCCATACGAACTTCTGCAGGCTTGTTGGTAATCGGCTTGTCCGGAAACACGCGAATCCAAATCTTACCGCCACGTTTGATGTGGCGAACCATTGCGCGACGGGCAGATTCGATCTGACGTGCAGTCAATCGACCACGGCCAGTGGACTTCAGTCCGTAAACGCCAAAAGACACACTTGCACCACGAGTGGCCAGACCGGTATTGCGGCCTTTGTGCTCTTTTCTATATTTGCGACGTGATGGCTGTAACATCATGCGCTCCTAGTTTACTGTTCTGAGGAAGTGCTTGCAGCGCCTTCCTCTTTGTTTGCACCACTAGCTGCTGCGCTAGCACCTTCGGGTTTGCGTGCCTTGCGGGCACCTGCACCAGCTGGGCGAGTTGAAGGACGACGCGGACGGCGCTCTTCTTTTTCTGCCTCGACCGGCGCTGCTGCCACATCGCCACGTCCCAAGGTATCGCCCTTGTAGACCCAAACCTTGATACCGATAATGCCGTAAGTTGTTGCGGCTTCGCTGGTCGCGTAATCGATGTCGGCGCGCAGTGTATGCAAAGGCACACGGCCTTCACGGTACCATTCTGTACGGGCAATCTCGATACCATTCAGACGTCCTGAAGACATGATCTTGATACCCTGTGCACCTGTGCGCATGGCATTCTGCATCGCGCGCTTCATCGCACGGCGGAACATGATGCGGCGCTCAAGTTGCTGAGAGATACCATCCGCAATCAGTTGCGCATCGATTTCAGGCTTGCGAACTTCTTCGATGTTCACGTGAACGGGAACACCAACAAGCTTCTGCAAGCTGGCTTTCAACAGCTCAATGTCTTCGCCTTTCTTGCCAATCACTACGCCTGGACGGGCGGAATAGATTGTCACGCGAGCATTCTTGGCAGGACGCTCGATCAGCACTCGGCCTACAGATGCGTTCTTCAACTTCTTTTTCAGGAAATCACGAACCTGGATGTCTTCAAGAAGCATCTTGGAGAAATCACTATTCGATGCGTACCAGCGAGAAGCCCAGTTGCGTGATACCGCCAGGCGAAAGCCCGTAGGGTTAATTTTCTGACCCATGTAACCCCCTTAGTTTCCAACCGTCACATAAATGTGACTGGTCTTCTTAGTGATACGATTGCCGCGACCTTTGGCGCGCGCTGTAAAGCGCTTCAACACAGGCCCCTCTTCCACATAAATTGTTTTCACTTTCAACTCATCTACATCAGCACCATCGTTGTGCTCAGCATTGGCAATTGCACTTTCCAACACTTTCTTCACAATCAATGCCGCTTTCTGTGGTGAGAAAGCCAGGATGTTCAAGGCTTGGTCAACCTTCTTTCCGCGAATCAAATCAGCGACCATACGGCCACGCTGAGGAGACAAGCGAACACCCTTTAAAATTGCACGAGTTTCCATTTCCTACCCCTTATCGCTTGGCCTTCTTGTCAGCCGCGTGACCCTTGAAAGTGCGTGTCAACGCAAATTCACCGAGCTTGTGACCAACCATGTTTTCATTGATATACACAGGCACGTGTTGCTTGCCATTGTGTACAGCGATTGTCAGACCGATGAACTCAGGGAGAACAGTCGAGCGACGGGACCAGGTTTTAATTGGACGCTTGTCCTTGGTTGCTGCAGCAGCCTCTACTTTTTTGATCAAGTGGGCGTCGCAGAAAGGACCTTTTTTTAATGAACGAGACATATCTGTTTACCCCACTTAACGCTTGTGACGACGCTGAACAATCATCGAATTGGTACGCTTGTTGTTGCGAGTGCGATAACCTTTTGTCGGCTGACCCCATGGGCTAACAGGTACACGGCCTTCGCCGGTCTTGCCTTCACCACCACCGTGAGGGTGATCAACCGGGTTCATCGCTGTACCACGAACTGTTGGGCGAATACCCTTCCAGCGTGTAGCACCAGCCTTACCCACTTTCTTCAAGCTGTTCTCTTCGTTGCTGACTTCACCGATGGTGGCGCGGCACTCAATATGCACACGACGAATTTCACCGGAGCGCAAGCGCATCTGAGCGTAAGTACCATCACGGGCCAACAGCATGGCGGAGCCACCTGCCGAACGCGCGATCTGGGCACCCTTGCCTGGCAACATTTCTACGCAATGTACAGTGGTACCTACGGGGATATTGCGAATCGGCAGAGTGTTGCCAATCTTGATCGGCGCTTCAGAACCGTTCAACACAACCTGACCCAACTGCAAACCGCGTGGCGCGATGATGTATGCGCGCTCGCCGTCTGCGTAGCAAATTAGGGCAATGTGGGCCGTCCGGTTTGGATCGTACTCAATGGTTTCCACTTTCGCAGGAATACCATCCTTGTTTCGCTTGAAGTCAACCATGCGATAGTGCTGCTTGTGACCACCACCCATGTGACGGGTAGTAATGTGACCGTTGTTGTTACGGCCAGCAGTTTTTGACTTCTTCTCGAGCAGCGGAGCGTAAGGCTCACCCTTGTGCAGATGCGGGTGCACCACTTTCACCATGGCACGACGGCCAGGCGATGTTGGCTTTAATTTAACTAATGGCATGTTACGCAGCCTCCGAGAAATTAATTTCCTGACCTGCTTTCAGCGCGACATAGGCCTTGCGCGTATCGGAGCGACGTCCGATTGTTCGGCCAAAGCGCTTTTGCTTGCCAGCAATATTGACAACACGCACCGCATCAACTTCAACCTTGAACAACAGTTCTACAGCCGCTTTGATTTCATGCTTTGTTGCAGTGGAGCACACTTTGAAAGCGATTTGCTCGTGCTTGTCGGCCAGCATGGTGCTCTTTTCAGAGACGATGGGTGCCAACAGAATTTTCATTAAACGCTGGGTGTTCATGCGTACATCTCCTGCAGTTTGTCGATTGCAGCGCGGGTTGCAACCACTTTCTTGAAATAGATCAAGGAAAGCGGATCTGCATAGCGCGGCTCAACCACTGCCACATTGGGCAAGTTTCTGGATGCCAGGTACAAATTCTCATCGACCGAGTCCACGATCATCAAGACAGAATCAAGACCCATGCCTTTCAACTTCTGATCAAGCAGCTTGGTTTTTGGCGCTTCCAGACCCAAGGACTCAACCACCACCAGGCGACCTTCACGGCTCAACTGGGAGAGAATCGAACACACACCAGCACGGAACATTTTCTTGTTCAGCTTTTGCGTGAAATTCTCATTGGGAGAATTTGGGAATGTTTTGCCGCCTCCACGCCACAGTGGGCTGGACACAGCACCAGCACGAGCACGGCCAGTACCTTTCTGCTTCCAGGGCTTGCGCGTAGAAGCACGAACTTCCGAACGGTCTTTCTGCTGACGCGTACCCTGACGAGCATTGGCCTGATAAGCAACTACCAGCTGATGAATCAGCGGTTCGTTGTATTCACGACCAAACACCACATCGGAAACCTGAACAGTTTGAGAGGCCTGCCCAGAATCACTTATGACTTTCAATTCCATCTGGTTCCCCTTACGCCTTTGCCTTGACAGCCGGCTTGACCAACAACTGACCGCCTTTTGAACCGGGCACTGCACCCTTGATCAAAAGAAGACCACGCTCGGCGTCAACACGCACCACTTCCAGATTCTGGGTTGTGCGGTTTACGTTACCCAACTGACCAGCCATGCGCTTACCAGGAAATACACGACCTGGATCCTGAGCCATACCGATTGAACCGGGGGCATTGTGGGAGATCGAGTTACCGTGGGAAGCTCGCTGGGAGCTAAAGTGGTGACGCTTGATTGCACCACTGAAACCCTTACCCTGCGTTACACCGCTAACGTCAACTTTTTGACCGGGCGCGAAAATTTCGGCGGAGACAGCAGCACCGACTTGCAATTCTGCAAGCTTGGCAGTGTCAACACGGAATTCAACCAGGGAAGAAGCTGCTTCAATTGAAGCTGCAGCGAAGTGACCAGCCTGCGCCTTGACGACACGGGAGGCACGACGTGACCCGTAGGCCAACTGAACGGCTGTGTAGCCGTCTTGTTCGAGTGTTTTGAGCTGCGCAACACGGTTAGAAGACACATCTACCACTGTCACGGGAATAGAAACACCCGCGTCAGTAAAGATGCGCATCATGCCGATCTTGCGACCAATAAGGCCTAGACTCATGATTTCTCCAATTTCGGCTACGATTGGCCGAATAATTAAATTCTATCTAAAGCTAACCTTATGAAAAGGTTAGCCAAAGAGTATATGCGTTAATTTGATTTATTGCAACTTGATTTCTACATCCACGCCCGCGGGCAGATCCAGCTTCATCAGTGCATCAACTGTTTTGTCGGTTGGATCAACAATGTCCATCAGACGCTGGTGCGTACGAATTTCAAACTGATCGCGTGATGTCTTGTTCACGTGTGGTGAACGCAAGATGTCGAAACGCTTGATACGCGTTGGAAGAGGAACCGGACCCTTGACAACTGCGCCAGTGCGCTTTGCAGTTTCCACGATTTCGAGTGCAGACTGATCAATCAGTTTGTAGTCGAATGCTTTCAAGCGAATACGAATTTTCTGGTTATTCATGTTGCGTCCTAAAGAGCTGAAAGAGTGTGACCAAACTGATCTTTTGGCTCACCTCTGTGTTACCCGCACCAAACAGATGGTGCGGGCTTATATCAAGTATTACTTGGTGATTTTGGCAACTACGCCAGCACCTACCGTACGGCCACCTTCGCGAATCGCGAAACGCAGACCTTCTTCCATCGCGATTGGCGCAATCAATTCAACATTGATTGACACGTTGTCGCCTGGCAGAACCATTTCCTTGCCTTCGGGCAGGCTGATTGAGCCTGTCACGTCGGTTGTACGGAAGTAGAACTGAGGACGGTAGTTGTTGAAGAATGGAGTGTGACGTCCGCCTTCTTCTTTGCTCAACACGTAGATTTCGGCGCTGAAGCCAGTGTGTGGCTTGATTGAACCGGGCTTGGCCAATACCTGACCACGCTCCACGTCTTCACGCTTGGTACCACGCAGCAACACGCCCACGTTGTCACCAGCCTGACCTTGATCCAGCAACTTGCGGAACATTTCAACACCGGTACAAATGGTCTTGACTGTGTCCTTGATACCCACGATTTCGATTTCTTCGCCGACTTTAACCACACCACGCTCGATACGGCCAGTTACCACTGTACCGCGACCGGAGATGGAGAACACGTCTTCGATTGGCATCAGGAAGGTGCCGTCTACTGCGCGCTCTGGTGTAGGAATGTAGGTATCCAGGGCTTCGGCCAGACGCTTGATCGCGCCTTCGCCCAAATCGCCTGTGTCGCCTTCCAGGGCCAGCTTGGCTGAACCTTTCACGATTGGCACGTCGTCGCCTGGGAAGTCGTACTTGGACAGTAGCTCGCGCACTTCCATTTCAACCAGTTCCAGCAACTCTTCGTCATCTACCATGTCGCACTTGTTCAGGAACACGATGATGTAAGGCACGCCAACCTGGCGGGCCAACAAGATGTGCTCACGTGTCTGTGGCATGGGGCCGTCAGCGGCTGAACACACCAAGATTGCGCCGTCCATCTGCGCTGCACCGGTAATCATGTTCTTTACATAGTCAGCGTGGCCTGGGCAATCCACGTGTGCGTAGTGACGTGTTTCTGTCTCGTACTCAACGTGCGCTGTGTTAATTGTAATGCCGCGCGCCTTTTCTTCCGGTGCCGCATCAATCTGGTCGTAGCCCTTGGCTTCACCGTGACCGCTCAAACGAGCCAACACTGTTGTGATCGCCGCTGTCAATGTTGTCTTGCCATGGTCCACGTGACCAATCGTTCCAACGTTTACGTGTGGCTTCTTACGCTCAAACTTTTCTTTTGCCATTGCAAATACCTCTTTTCAGTTCTTTGATTTCAATTATTTGGCGCGGGCGCTGATCACAGCGTCTGCAACGTTTTTGGGTGCTTCGCTGTAGTGCTTGAATTCCATGCTGTACGTTGCACGACCCTGAGTCAGGGAGCGCAATGTTGTGGAATAACCAAACATTTCAGCCAAAGGCACTTCAGCCTTAATTGCCTTGCCACCACCAGGAATATCGTCCATACCCTGAACCACACCGCGACGTGATGACAAATCGCCCATCACAGTACCAGCATAGTCTTCTGGTGACTCAACTTCAACAGCCATCATTGGCTCGAGCAGCACGGGGCTTGCGCGGCGCATACCTTCCTTGAAACCCATTGAAGCAGCGATTTTGAACGCTGTTTCGTTGGAGTCAACGTCGTGGTATGAACCGAAGTGCAAGGCCACTTTAACGTCAACAACCGGGTAGCCGGCCAATACACCATTGCTCAGGGATTCTTCAATACCTTTCTGAACCGCAGGAATGTATTCACGAGGAACAACACCACCTTTGATTTCGTCGAGGAACTCAAAACCCTTGCCCGCTTCGTTTGGCTCAACGCGGAGAACCACGTGACCGTACTGACCGCGACCGCCAGACTGGCGAACAAACTTGCCTTCGACTTCTTTCACGGTATTGCGGATGGTTTCGCGGTAAGCCACTTGCGGCTTGCCTACGTTGGCTTCTACGCCAAATTCACGCTTCATGCGGTCCACGATAATTTCGAGGTGCAATTCGCCCATACCAGCAATAATGGTTTGACCAGATTCTTCGTCTGTGCGAACACGGAATGAAGGATCTTCTGCAGCCAAACGACCCAAGGCGATACCCATTTTTTCCTGGTCTGTCTTGGTTTTTGGCTCTACAGCCTGCGCAATCACCGGCTCCGGGAACACCATGCGTTCCAGGGTAATGATCGCTGAAGGATCACACAGGGTTTCACCCGTGGTCACGTCTTTCAAGCCCACGCAAGCAGCGATGTCGCCAGCACGAATTTCTTCGACTTCCTGACGGTTATTGGCGTGCATCTGAACGATACGGCCAATACGCTCTTTCTTGCCACGCACCGGGTTGTAAACAGAGTCACCCTTGTTCAATACACCGGAATACACGCGAACGAATGTCAACTGACCTACGAACGGGTCGGTCATCAGCTTGAATGCTAAGGCAGACAACTTCTCTTCGTCGTTGGCATGGCGAACAATCGGCTCTTCGTCTTCGTCTGTACCGGACACTGGTGGAATATCCACGGGTGACGGCAGGAAGTCGATAACCGCGTCCAACATGCGCTGTACACCTTTGTTCTTGAAAGCCGTACCACACAACATCGGCTGAATTTCAGTCGAGATGGTGCGGGTGCGAATACCAAGAATGATTTCTTCTTCAGACAAGGTACCTTCTTCAAGGTATTTGTTCATCAGTTCTTCAGAGGCTTCGGCAGCAGCCTCAACCATCTGCTCACGCCACTTGTCCGCTTCAGCTTGCAATTCCGCAGGAATTTCACGGTAGTCAAACTTCATGCCCTGAGATGCTTCATCCCAGTAAATCGCTTTCATCTTGATCAAATCAACCACGCCCTGGAATTTTTCTTCCGAGCCGATTGGGATCACGATAGGAACAGGATTCGCACGCAAGCGCAGGCGCATCTGCTCGACCACCTTGAAGAAGTTGGCACCGGTACGGTCCATCTTGTTCACGAAGGCCAAACGAGGCACCTTGTACTTGTTGGCTTGCCGCCAAACAGTTTCAGACTGGGGCTGAACACCGCCTACTGCACAGTAGACCATGCAAGCACCGTCCAACACACGCATGGAACGCTCAACTTCAATCGTGAAGTCCACGTGCCCTGGGGTGTCGATGATGTTGAAGCGGTGTTCCTGGTAGGAATTGTCCATGCCTTTCCAGAAACAGGTTGTTGCAGCGGAGGTAATGGTAATACCGCGCTCTTGTTCCTGCTCCATCCAGTCCATGGTGGCCGCACCGTCGTGCACTTCACCAATCTTGTGACTGACGCCTGTGTAAAACAGGATACGTTCAGTCGTTGTGGTTTTTCCGGCATCAATGTGCGCGGAAATACCAATGTTACGATATCGCTCAATGGGCGTCTTACGAGCCATTTGCTACTCCAGTTAAATTTAGAATCGGAAATGCGAGAAGGCTTTGTTGGCTTCAGCCATGCGGTGCACTTCATCACGCTTCTTCATCGCACCACCGCGACCTTCTGCTGCCTCTAGCAGTTCACCTGCAAGGCGAAGATCCATAGACTTTTCACTACGCTTCTTGGCTGCTTCACGCACCCAACGCATGGCCAGGGCCAAACGACGTGAGGGACGAACTTCCACCGGAACTTGGTAGTTCGCACCACCGACGCGGCGAGACTTCACTTCAACAACAGGCTTTACGTTGTTGATCGCGGCGTTGAACACCTCGAGTGGGTCTTTACCAGCTTTCGTTGAGATGCTGTCAAAAGCACCGTAAATAATGCGTTCAGCAACAGCTTTCTTGCCAGACAACATGATGACGTTCATGAACTTGGCTACTTCTGTGCTTTGAAACTTTGGATCTGGCAGCACTTCTCTGCGCTGCACTTCGCGACGACGTGGCATCTTGACTATTCCTTTATCTTCAGCGTGGGCAATCCCACTTATGCATCTGCTTACTCGACACACCAGATGTGTGCCGCACGGAATGCGGTTTTAAATTGACCAATGTAATAAATTACCTGGCTTATTACTTGGCTTTGGCAGCTTTAGGACGCTTCGAACCATACTTGGAACGAGCTTGCTTACGATCCTTAACGCCTTGCAAGTCGAGTGAACCACGTACGATGTGGTAACGCACACCAGGCAAGTCTTTCACACGACCACCGCGGATCAAGACAACAGAGTGTTCCTGCAGGTTGTGGCCTTCACCACCGATGTAGGAAATCACTTCGAAGCCGTTGGTCAGGCGAACTTTGGCTACTTTACGCAGCGCAGAGTTTGGTTTTTTTGGAGTTGTTGTGTAAACACGAGTACACACGCCACGCTTTTGAGGGCAATCCTCAAGCGCGGGGCTCTTGCTTTTCATGGTCACACTGGTGCGTGGTTTGCGCACAAGTTGATTAATGGTTGGCATAGTTCCAGTTCCGGTTAAAAAAACAAAAGGGCCGCGGGCAGACCCGCAGCCAATTCAGCCCGCGATTGTATTCCAAAATACAATCACGGGTCAATCATGAAGGCGATGTTTTCACACCACCTTTCATATTCACGTCAACAACTTAGGCTTCGTCAGAACCCTCAGCGGCTGGCATGTTGAACAAGGCCTCGGCTTGCGCACGTGGATCATGTTCAGCTTCCATCTGGCGCAGCTCTTCAGCTTCGCGCCCTTCCTTGTCTTTGCGTGCCTTGTGGAACGCCATACCTGTACCAGCAGGAATCAAGCGACCAACGATCACGTTTTCTTTCAGACCACGCAATTCGTCGCGCTTGCCCATGATGGCCGCTTCGGTCAATACACGGGTTGTTTCCTGGAAGGAAGCAGCCGAGATGAACGAGTCGGTTGACAAGGACGCCTTGGTAATACCCAGCAAGATATTTTGGTAGCTTGCTTCGCGCTTGTTTTCACTGCGCATTTTGTCGTTCGCATCCAACAACTCGGAGCGCTCGACCTGTTCACCAGGAATGAAGCCGGTTTCGCCCGGATCATCCACAATCACGCGACGCAACATCTGACGAACAATCACTTCGATGTGCTTGTCGTTGATCTTCACGCCCTGCAAGCGGTAAACATCCTGTACTTCGTCCACGATGTATCGCGCCAAGGCTTCAATGCCCAGCAAGCGCAGAATGTCGTGTGGATCTGCAGGACCGTCAACAATGGATTCGCCCTTGTTCACCACCTGACCATCGTGTACCAGCACGTGTTTGTCTTTGGGAATCAGGAACTCGTGTGACACGCCGTCCAGGTCGGTGATGACCAGACGCTGCTTACCCTTGGTGTCCTTACCGAAAGAGACCGTACCAGTCACTTCAGCCAACATGCCGGCATCTTTTGGAGAACGGGCTTCAAACAATTCGGCCACGCGGGGCAGACCACCGGTAATGTCACGGGTTTTCTGGCTTTCCTGAGGAATACGCGCCAGTACTTCACCCACGTACACATCTTGGTTGTCGCGCACAGTAATCAGCGCACCAACTGGGAAGCTGATGTTCACGGAATGGTCTGATCCAGCGATCTTGACTTCATTGCCCTGTGGATCAATCAATTTAACCTGTGGGCGCTCGCCCTTGCTGCCAGCGGTACGACGCTTGGCATCAATAACCACCAAAGTGGACAAACCGGTTACATCATCAATCTGCTTGGCAACAGTGGCGCCCTCTTCGATGTTCTCGAAGCGGATTTTGCCGGCATATTCGGTCACGATTGGACGTGTCAACGGATCCCAGGTTGCCAGCATGGCGCCAGCCTTGACCTGGTTGCCGTCGGACACAGCCAATGTTGCACCGTAAGGCACCTTGTGACGCTCGCGCTCACGACCAAAGTCGTCGGTGATCAGTACTTCACCCGAACGGGAAATAACGATCTGCTCGCCTTTTGCATTTGTGATGTAGCGCATTGTTGCGGTAAAGCGAATGACACCATTCGATTTGGCTTCAATGCTGGACACCACAGCTGCACGGGACGCCGCACCACCGATGTGGAACGTACGCATGGTCAACTGGGTACCAGGTTCACCGATGGACTGGGCCGCGATAACACCGACAGCCTCGCCATTGTTGACCAGGTAACCACGACCCAGGTCGCGGCCATAACACTTGGCGCACAGGCCATAGCGTGTGTCGCAAGACAACGGTGTGCGCACGCGCACCTCGTCGATACCCAGATGATCAATCAGTTCAACCGCATCTTCGTCGAGCAACTTGCCCACTTCGAACACGGTTTCCTGGGTTTCAGGGTTGACGACATCGGCAACAACCACACGACCCAAAATACGGTCGCGCAGCGCTTCGATGACTTCACCACCTTCTACTAGGGCCTTCATGGCCACGCCATTGGTGGTGCCACAATCGTCTTCAACAACAACCAGATCCTGGGTCACGTCAACCAGACGACGTGTCAGGTAACCGGAGTTGGCAGTTTTCAAAGCCGTGTCGGCCAGACCCTTACGCGCACCGTGTGTGGAAATGAAGTACTGCAATACGTTCAGACCTTCGCGGAAGTTCGCGATGATCGGTGTTTCAATAATGGAGCCATCCGGCTTGGCCATCAGGCCTCGCATACCGGCAAGCTGTCGGATCTGCGCTGCAGAACCACGCGCACCGGAGTCGGCCATCATGTAAATCGCGTTGAACGATTCCTGACGCACTTCGTTGCCGTTGCGGTCGATCACAGGCTCAGTCGCCAGCTGTTCCATCATGGCCTTGCCCACCTGGTCACCTGCACGGCCCCAAATGTCAACCACCTTGTTGTAACGCTCGCCCTGGGTAACCAGACCGGAGGTGTACTGAGATTGAATCTCTTTCACTTCGGCTTCAGCCGCAGCGATGATGACCTGCTTCTGAGCAGGTACAACCATATCGCCCATGGCGATCGAAATGCCACCGCGTGTCGCCATGCGGAAACCAAACTGCATCAGCTTGTCGGCGAAAATCACGGTTTCACGCAGACCACAGCGACGGAATGACGCGTTGATCAAGCGAGAAATTTCCTTCTTCTTCAGTGGACGATCGATGAAGGAGAATGGCAAACCTGGTGGCAGGATTTCTGACAGCAAGGCACGACCAACGGTTGTTTCGTAACGTGTGCGCTTGGAGGTCTTTTCGCCTGTTTCCTTGTTGACATCGAATTCGGTGATACGCACGGTTACGCGCGTGGCCAATTCAACTTCCTTGTTGTCGTATGCGCGGTTTGCCTCGCCCACGTCAGCAAACATGATGCCTTCGTTGCGGCCATTCACTCGGTCGCGAGTTGTGTAGTACAGACCCAGCACGATGTCTTGTGACGGTACGATCGAGGGATCGCCGTTGGCAGGGAACAGCACGTTGTTGGAGGCCAACATCAGGGTACGCGCTTCGATCTGGGCTTCCAGAGACAAAGGCACGTGAACCGCCATTTGGTCACCGTCAAAGTCGGCGTTGAACGCGGCACAAACCAGTGGGTGCAATTGAATGGCCTTGCCTTCAATCAACACAGGCTCGAAAGCCTGAATACCCAAGCGGTGCAGCGTTGGCGCGCGGTTCAACATGACCGGATGCTCGCGAATCACTTCTTCCAGGATGTCCCAAACAATGGGTTCCTGGTTTTCAACAAATTTCTTGGCCTGCTTGATTGTGGTTGCAATACCCATCACTTCCAAGCGATTGAAAATGAATGGCTTGAACAATTCGAGCGCCATCAGCTTGGGCAAACCGCACTGGTGCAATTTGAGCTGTGGACCCACCACAATCACGGAACGACCGGAGTAGTCCACGCGCTTGCCCAGCAAGTTTTGACGGAAACGACCGCCCTTGCCCTTAATCATGTCGGCCAATGACTTCAATGGGCGCTTGTTGGCGCCTGTCATGGCCTTGCCGCGACGACCGTTGTCCAGCAATGAATCCACCGCTTCCTGCAGCATGCGCTTTTCGTTGCGCACGATGATGTCAGGGGCATTCAATTCCAGCAGACGCTTCAAACGGTTGTTGCGGTTGATGACGCGACGATACAGGTCGTTCAGGTCAGAGGTCGCAAAACGACCACCGTCCAGCGGCACCAATGGGCGCAATTCTGGTGGCAGCACGGGCAGCACTTCGAGGATCATCCACTCAGGCTTGATGCCTGACTTCTGGAAACCTTCAAGTACCTTCAGACGCTTGGCGATCTTCTTGATCTTGGCTTCTGAATTGGTGGTCGCCAGATCGTCGCGCAAGGTAATCACTTCGCGATCGATGTCGATCGACTTCAACAGTTCGCGAATGCCTTCAGCACCCATGAACGCGACGAAGTCGTCACCATACTCTTCCTGCTTGGCCAAGTAGTCTTCTTCGGTCAGCAGCTGCGCACGCTTGAGCGGAGTCATTCCTGGCTCGACAACGACGAAACCTTCGAAGTACAGAACACGTTCAATGTCCCGCAGGGTCATGTCCAAAACCATACCCAAGCGGGATGGCAAGGATTTCAGGAACCAGATGTGGGCAACAGGCGAGGCCAGGTCAATGTGACCCATGCGCTCACGGCGGACCTTAGCTAGCGTCACTTCAACGCCGCACTTTTCGCAGATTACGCCGCGATGCTTCAGGCGCTTGTACTTGCCGCACAAGCACTCATAGTCCTTGATTGGACCAAAAATTTTGGCGCAAAACAGACCATCGCGCTCAGGTTTGAACGTGCGGTAGTTGATGGTTTCTGGCTTTTTGACTTCACCGAAAGACCACGAACGGATTTTATCGGGCGATGCGATCGCAATCTTGATTGCGTCGAACTGCTCGTCTTGCTGGACCTGTTTAAACAGATCTAATAAAGCTTTCATTTAAATACCTCCGTCGCGACCGATCAATTACGGTCCAGATCAATATCAATACCGAGTGAGCGGATTTCTTTCACGAGTACGTTGAAAGACTCCGGCATACCAGCATCAATCGTGTGATCACCTTTGACCAAATTCTCATACACCTTCGTACGACCATTCACATCGTCTGACTTCACAGTCAGCATTTCCTGCAGAACGTACGATGCGCCATAGGCTTCCAGCGCCCACACTTCCATCTCACCGAAACGCTGACCACCAAACTGGGCTTTACCGCCCAATGGCTGCTGCGTCACCAGAGAGTATGGTCCAGTTGAACGGGCGTGCATCTTGTCATCGACCAAGTGGTGCAGTTTCAGCACGTGCTTGTAACCGACGGTGACCTTGCGGTCAAACGCATCACCAGTACGACCGTCATACAGCGTGACCTGGGTCTTGGACTCGTTAAAGCCCAAAGCCTGCATGCGAGGATCTTCGTCGGGGTAAGCCAGACGGAGCATTTCCAGAATGTCTTCTTCGTTCGCGCCGTCGAATACCGGCGTGGCGAATGGCATACCCTTGGTCAGGTTCTTGCCCATGTTGATGATTTCCAGATCCGTCAGGGAATCCAGATCAACAGTGGTACCTGTGCCGTTGTAGACCTTGTGCAGGTATTCGCGCAGGCGGGCTACAGCATTTTGCTCACGCAACATTTCATTGATGCGATCGCCAATGCCCTTGGCCGCCCAACCGAGGTGGGTTTCAAGAATCTGACCCACGTTCATACGTGAAGGTACACCCAGCGGGTTCAACACGATGTCCACAGGACGGCCATCAGCCATGTGAGGCAGGTCTTCCACAGGCACGATCTTGGAGACCACACCCTTGTTACCGTGACGACCGGCCATCTTGTCACCTGGCTGCAAGCGACGCTTGACTGCCAGGTAAACCTTGACCATTTTCAAAACGCCCGGTGGCAATTCATCGCCTTGAGTCAACTTCTTGCGCTTTTCTTCAAAAGCCAAGTCAAACTGGTGACGCTTGTCTTCAATGGACTTCTTCAATGTTTCGAGTTGTCCAGCAGCTTCTTCCTCTGCAAGGCGAATATCGAACCAGTGGTGATGATCCACTTCTTTCAGGTATTCAGCGCTAATCTTGGTGCCCTTGGCCAGCTTGGCTGGACCACCGTTGGCCACCTTGCCCACGAGGAAACGCTCAATACGGTTAAAAGCATCAGCTTCCACAATACGCATCTGGTCGTTCAAGTCGAGGCGATAGCGCTTCAGTTCGTCGTCGATGATGGACTGAGCGCGCTTGTCGCGTACGATGCCTTCCCGTGTGAACACCTGAACGTCGATCACCGTACCAGTCATGCCGGAAGGCACGCGCAGTGAGGTGTCTTTTACGTCAGAGGCTTTTTCACCGAAAATTGCACGCAGCAGCTTTTCTTCCGGAGTCAGCTGGGTTTCGCCTTTTGGCGTGACCTTGCCAACCATGACGTCACCAGCCTGTACTTCAGCACCGATGTACACAATGCCGGATTCGTCCAGGCGTGACAATTGGGCTTCGGACAGGTTGGAAATGTCGCGTGTGATTTCTTCGGAGCCCAGCTTGGTGTCACGGGCTACAACGGACAATTCTTCAATGTGAATTGAGGTGTAGCGGTCTTCAGCAACCACGCGCTCGGAGATCAAGATTGAATCTTCGAAGTTGTAACCGTTCCAGGGCATGAACGCGACCAGCATGTTTTGACCCAAGGCCAATTCGCCCAAGTCAGTGGATGCACCGTCCGCAATCACATCGCCCTTGGCAATGATGTCGCCTTTGTTGACGATTGGACGCTGGTTGATGTTGGTGTTCTGGTTGGAACGCGTGTACTTGGTCAGGTTGTAGATGTCCACACCCACTGAACCAGATTCCACTTCATTGTCGTTCACGCGGATCACGATGCGGTTTGCATCGACGTAATCGACAACACCGCCATGGTCAGCCACGATTACTGTACCCGAGTCAACGGCTACGGTACGCTCGATACCGGTACCTGCGAACGGCTTTTCTGGACGCAGACATGGCACAGCTTGACGCTGCATGTTTGCACCCATCAACGCACGGTTCGCATCATCGTGTTCGAGGAACGGAATCAATGATGCAGCCACGGACACAATCTGGCCTGGTGCAACGTCCATCAGCTCAACGCCGGACGGATCCATCAACTCGAATTCCCCTGCAACGCGGCAGGAAACCAGATCACCGACCAGGCGCTTCTTGTCGTCAATTTCAGCGTTCGCCTGGGCGATCACATAACGACCTTCTTCAATGGCTGACAGATAAACGATTTCATCGGACACAACACCACCTTCAACCTTGCGGTAAGGTGTTTCCAGGAAGCCGTACTCGTTCAAACGAGCAAACATCGCCATGGAGTTGATCAGACCAATGTTCGGACCTTCCGGTGTTTCGATCGGGCACACACGGCCATAGTGGGTGGTGTGTACGTCACGAACCTCAAAGCCGGCACGCTCACGCGTCAAACCGCCTGGGCCCAGGGCTGAAACACGACGCTTGTGCGTGATTTCAGACAGGGGGTTGGTTTGGTCCATGAACTGCGACAACTGGGAAGAACCGAAGAACTCCTTGATTGCTGCAGAAATTGGCTTGGAGTTGATCAGGTCGTGCGGCATCAGGTTCTCGGCTTCAGCCTGACCCAGACGCTCTTTCACGGCACGCTCAACGCGAACCAGACCTGCGCGGAACTGGTTTTCGGCCAATTCACCCACACAGCGAACACGGCGGTTACCCAAGTGATCGATGTCATCGATTTCACCATTGCCGTTGCGCAGATCCACCAGGATCTTGATCACGGCCAGGATGTCGTCGTCCTGCAGAACCATGGCGCCTTCCACTTCCGGACGGCCCACACGGCGGTTGAATTTCATGCGACCCACACGTGACAGGTCGTAGGAGTCTTCGCTGTAGAACAAGCGGTTGAACAACATTTCAACAGCTTCTTCTGTGGGCGGCTCGCCTGGACGCATCATGCGATAAATGGCCACACGTGCAGCAGTTTGATCTGCTGTTTCGTCAGTTCTCAAAGTTTGAGAAATGTAGGCACCGTGGTCGAGTTCGTTGGTGAAAATTGTTTCGATGGTTTTTACACCGGCATCACGGATCTTGCCCATGATTTCTTCAGTGATTTCATCGTTGGCAGACGCCACAACTTCGCCCGTGCTTCCGTCCACAATGTTCTTGGCCAGCGTACGACCAATGAGGAAGTCTTCCGGTACGGAAATTTTCTTCAGGCCCGCAGCCTCAATATCACGAATGTGTTTTGCGTTGATCCGCTTGTCTTTTTGAACCAAAACCTTGCCGGCTTTGTCGACGATGTCAAACTTGGCAACTTCGCCTTTCAGGCGGGAAGTGACCAGATCCATGGACGCGCCTTCGGATTTGATTTCGAACTGGTCGAAATCAAAGAAGCTGGCCAGGATCTGCTCGTTTTTCATGCCGATGGCTTTGAGCAGGATCGTGACGGGCATCTTGCGACGACGGTCAACACGGAAATACAGAACATCTTTCGGATCAAACTCGAAATCCAGCCATGAACCACGGTATGGAATGATTCGTGCCGAGAACAACAATTTGCCCGAGCTGTGTGTCTTGCCGCGATCGTGTTCAAAAAACACGCCGGGTGACCGATGCAACTGGGACACGATCACACGCTCGGTTCCGTTGATCACGAAAGAACCGTTTTGAGTCATCAGGGGCAGTTCGCCCATATACACCTCCTGCTCCTTGACTTCCTTGACTGTGGGCTTGCTGGCCTCACGATCAAGAAGAACCAAGCGAACGCGAGCGCGCAGCGGGGAGCAGAATGTCAATCCACGCTGCTGACATTCCTTGACGTCAAAAGCTGGTTCACCTAGCGCGTACTGAACGAATTCCAGGCGCGCATAGCCATTGTGGGACACAATCGGAAATACAGACTGGAACGCCGCCTGTAACCCTTGTTCGGCACGCTTCTCAATGGGCAATCCCAATTGAAGAAAGTCAGTGTAGGAGTCAAGTTGAGTGGTGAGAAGATACGGAACATCCAAAACTGGAGGCCGTTTCGCAAAGCTTTTGCGTATGCGTTTTTTCTCGGTGGCAGAGTAAGACATATTTTCTGTCCTGATGTCGAGCGGATTAAGCGATATGCATGTGTTCTACACATGGCTTAACACACTCTGGTTGTAATCGCTCTTTCAAGCGCAAAAAGCCCGGAGGCAAAAACCCCCGGGCATTTCAAAAACCGACATTACTTAACGTCGACTTTCGCACCAGCTTCTTCAAGTTGCTTCTTGACGTCGTCAGCTTCAGCTTTGGAAACGCCTTCTTTAACAGCTTTGGGTGCGCCGTCAACCAGGTCCTTGGCTTCTTTCAGGCCAAGACCGGTCAATGCACGTACTACTTTAATTACGTTTACCTTGCTTTCGCCAGCAGCAGTCAGAATTACGTCGAATTCTGTCTTCTCTTCAGCGGCAGCAGCACCAGCAGCGGCAGGTGCAGCAACTGCTACAGCAGCGGCAGCAGCAGAAACGCCAAACTTCTCTTCCATTTCTTTGATCAGTTCGGACAGTTCGAGTACGGTCATGCCAGCGATGGCGTCGAGGATTTCGGCTTTAGTTGCCATTTGAGTATTCTCCAGTTAAAAGTTTGATTCGGCTATCTTGAAAAAAGTTAAGCAGCTTGCGATTCTTTCTGATCACGAACGGCAGCCACACCGCGAACAAATTTCGTAGGCACTTCGTTAAGAGTGCGTACAAATGTTGCGATAGGTGCTTGCATCGTGCCCAGCAATTTCGACAGAAGTTCATCACGACTTGGCATGGTGGCCAAAGCCTTCACACCGTCAGCACCCATAACCTGGCCTGGCAAAGCACCAGCGGTCAAGATGAGTTTGTCGTTTGTCTTCGCGAAATTAACCAACACTTTGGCTGCTGCGACGGGATCAGCACTGATACCGTAGATCAGCGGGCCAACCATATTGCCGGACAAAGCCTCAAAGGCTGTACCTGCAATGGCTCGCTTTGCCAATGTGTTTTTCAGAACACGCAAATAAACACCTGCTGCACGAGCATCCTTGCGGAGCTGCGTCACACTTTCTACAGACAGACCACGATATTCAGCAACAACCACGGATTGAGCACTGGCCAACTGGCTGGTGATCTCTTCGATGACTGCTGCTTTTTCTTGGCGATTCAATGCCACGGTCTTTCTCCAAAAAGAAGCGCTTATTGCACTGTTTAAAACAGGCGACCGAAATCAAGCTTTGAACGTAAATTCATTACTTTTACTCGGGACCGCCATCTAGGTTGGATGGTTTTTTAAAAAATCAGGCCTGCAAGCAAACCTTCTTTCTCCAACGGTCTTTGACAACCTGAAGCACCGGGAGAACCCGGCGCTTCAGCCCAAAGTTTCTTATTGACCCAAAACTGTAGTCTGGTCAACGCGTACACCACCACCCATGGTGCTGGATACGGCAATCTTTCTCAGATACACACCTTTAGACGATGCTGGCTTCGATTTGTTCAATGCCTCTAGCAATGCCGCCAGATTGGACTTCAACTTGTCCACATCAAACGATGCGCGACCGATTGTGCAATGAACGATACCAGCCTTGTCTGTACGATACTGAACCTGACCAGCCTTGGCGTTTTTAACAGCCGTGGCCACATCAGGAGTTACAGTGCCGACTTTCGGGTTTGGCATCAGGCCGCGAGGACCCAGAATCTGACCCAGCGTACCAACGATACGCATTGTGTCTGGAGACGCAATTACGATGTCGAAGTTCATGTTGCCTGCTTTCACTTCAGCAGCCAGGTCGTCCATACCCACGATGTCGGCACCGGCGGCTTTGGCTTCTTCAGCCTTGGCACCTTGCGCGAACACGGCCACACGTACCGTCTTGCCTGTACCGGCGGGCAAAACCACTGAACCACGAACTACTTGGTCTGATTTACGTGCATCAACGCCCAATTGAATGGCAGCATCTACTGACTCATCAAACTTGGCGGTTGCTGTTTCTTTTACCAGGCCCAGAGCTTGCTCAATGGGATAAAACGCATTGCGATCGATTTTTGCGCGCAATGCCTGAGTGCGTTTTGACAACTTAGCCATTTATAGACCCTCCACCACGATACCCATGCTGCGCGCTGAGCCAGCGATGGTGCGAACAGCAGCATCCATGTCAGCAGCGGTCAGGTCAGGCATCTTTGTTTTTGCGATTTCTTCAGCTTGTTCACGAGTGATCTTACCCACTTTGTCCAGGTGAGGACGTGGAGAACCCTTGGTGATTTTTGCTGCTTTCTTGATCAACACTGTCGCAGGAGGCGTCTTCATGATGAACGTGAAAGACTTGTCTGCGAAGGCGGTGATTACCACTGGAATTGGCAAACCTGGCTCCAAGCCTTGGGTTTGGGCATTGAATGCCTTACAGAATTCCATGATGTTCAAACCGCGTTGACCCAATGCTGGGCCGATGGGTGGTGATGGGTTTGCTTTACCTGCTGGAACTTGCAGCTTGATAAAGCCAATGATTTTCTTGGCCATTGAAATTTCTCCGTGAGTTCAAGCGCAGCTTGCACTGCTCCTCTTGTTGCTCGAATTACCGTTTCTCCTGTCAGCAACTAAATACAGGCGGCGTGAAAACTTATTTCTTCGTCAGACCTTTTCGACCTGATGGAAGTCCAGCTCGACAGGCGTGGCACGACCAAAAATGGTCACAGATACGCGGAGCTTGCTTTTCTCGTAATTGATTTCTTCCACATTGCCATTGAAATCAGCAAAAGGACCTTCCTTGACACGAACCATTTCACCCACTTCATAAAGCACCTTGGGACGTGGCTTTTCAGCACCTTCCTGCATCTGCTTCATGATCTTGTCGACTTCCTTCTGGGAAATCGGCGTGGGGCGGTTTCCGGTTCCACCAATGAAACCCGTGACTTTCGGGGTATTCTTGACCAAATGCCAGGAGTCATCAGTCATTTCCATTTCCACCAACACATAACCAGGGAAGAAACGGCGTTCGGAAATGGACTTTTGTCCACCCTTGATCTCAACAACCTCTTCAGAGGGCACAAGAATCTGGGTAAACAGATCAGAGAACTCAGAACGGTCAATGCGCTCTTGCAACGATTTCTGCACACTCTTCTCAAGGCCAGAGTATACGTGCACCACGTACCAGCGTTTTGACATTATATTGCCCACCCCAAAATCAAGTCGTAAAAGACCCACTCAAGCGTTTTGTCAACCAGCAACAAATAAATGGACATGATCAGCACGAATACGAAAACCACGCCGGTCATCTGCATACCCTCTTTGCGGGTAGGCCAGACCACTCTCTTGGCCTCATTAACGGAGTCTTTGGCAAACCCAACGAACCGCTTACCGGTTTGGGAGAGAAGGAAACTGGCTACAGCCAGACCCACACCAAGCAGAACCACGCCAAGGCGAATAAAGAAGTCTTCTGCGGACAACACTTGGTACGCAATAGCACCACCGATCGCAAAAGCGACCGCCAGCACAAGCATCAGCTTGTCTTGCCCAGTGGAGATTGTTTGAATGTCGTTCTGCGCCATATTCTTAAAATGTAAGCCGCCGCTGAAGTTATTCAGCGGCGGCAATCCTACCAAATTTGGCAGGGCAAGAGGGAATCGAACCCACAACCTTCGGTTTTGGAGACCGACGCTCTGCCAATTGAGCTATTGCCCTAAAAAACCCGAATGATTACTTGGTGATTTTGGCAACTACGCCGGCACCTACAGTACGGCCACCTTCGCGAATCGCGAAACGCAGACCTTCTTCCATCGCGATTGGCGCAATCAATTCAACATTGATTGACACGTTGTCGCCTGGCAGAACCATTTCCTTGCCTTCGGGCAGGCTGATCGAGCCTGTCACGTCGGTTGTACGGAAGTAGAACTGAGGACGGTAGTTGTTGAAGAATGGAGTGTGACGTCCGCCTTCTTCCTTGCTCAACACGTAGATTTCGGCGCTAAAGCCTGTGTGCGGCTTGATTGAACCGGGCTTGGCCAACACCTGACCACGCTCCACGTCTTCACGCTTGGTACCACGCAGCAACACGCCCACGTTGTCACCAGCCTGACCTTGATCCAGCAACTTGCGGAACATTTCAACACCAGTACAAATGGTCTTGACTGTGTCCTTGATACCCACGATTTCGATTTCTTCGCCGACTTTAACCACACCACGCTCGATACGGCCAGTTACCACCGTACCGCGACCGGAGATGGAGAACACGTCTTCGATTGGCATCAGGAAGGTGCCGTCCACTGCGCGCTCTGGTGTAGGAATGTAGGTATCCAGGGCTTCGGCCAGACGCTTGATCGCGCCTTCGCCCAAATCGCCTGTGTCGCCTTCCAGGGCCAGCTTGGCTGAACCTTTCACGATTGGCACGTCGTCGCCTGGGAAGTCGTACTTGGACAGTAGCTCGCGCACTTCCATTTCAACCAGTTCCAGCAACTCTTCGTCGTCCACCATGTCGCACTTGTTCAGGAACACGATGATGTAAGGCACGCCAACCTGGCGGGCCAACAAGATGTGCTCACGTGTCTGTGGCATGGGGCCGTCAGCGGCTGAACATACCAGGATCGCGCCGTCCATCTGCGCCGCACCGGTAATCATGTTCTTTACATAGTCAGCGTGACCTGGGCAATCCACGTGCGCGTAGTGACGTGTTTCTGTCTCGTACTCAACGTGCGCTGTGTTAATTGTAATGCCACGCGCCTTTTCTTCCGGTGCCGCATCAATCTGGTCGTAGCCCTTGGCTTCACCGTGACCGCTCAAACGAGCCAACACTGTTGTGATCGCCGCTGTCAATGTTGTCTTGCCATGGTCTACGTGACCAATCGTTCCAACGTTTACGTGTGGCTTCTTACGCTCAAACTTTTCTTTTGCCATGACGACCTCGGTGCGAGCACCCAACCAAAGGAGTGCGGTTATAACGGTATGGTGCTCATGGGCAGGATCGAACTGCCGACCTCTCCCTTACCAAGGGAGTGCTCTACCACTGAGCCACATGAGCAACTTTCTATTAAAGCCTGGAGCGGGTGAAGGGAATCGAACCCTCGTCATAAGCTTGGAAGGCTTCAGCTCTACCATTGAGCTACACCCGCACACCTTATCCGCCCCTTTTCAGGGGCGCACTCGGTTAAACTGCTTGAATTCTTGGTGGAGAGAGTTGGATTCGAACCAACGTAGGCGTAAGCCAACAGATTTACAGTCTGCCCCCTTTAGCCACTCGGGCATCTCTCCAAAAGAGAACCCCGGATTATGGATACTTTTTTAGACAACGTCAACACCTTATGCCCTCTTTCCGCTTTATTTGTTTATTAATTCTTGGTTTTTCGAGCGGTCTGCCCCTTGCCCTCACAGGAAGTACCCTTCAAGCGTGGCTTGCAGTCGAGAATGTGGATATAAAAACAATCGGTCTTTATGCGGTGGTTGGATTTCCCTACACCTACAAATTTCTTTGGTCGCCCTTTCTCGATTACTTGAAACCCGGCTTTTTTGATCAGCGACGGGGATGGATTGCGCTGATGCAACTGGCCTGCGCAGCCCTGATTGCAACAATGGCCTTTGTGGATGTTCACTCTGCGTGGACAGTGGCGGCAGTTGCGGTGGCAATTGCCTTTTGCTCGTCAACCCAGGACATGGCAATTGATGCGTACAGAACCGACTTGCTGCCCGCCCAGGAACGTGGCTTGGGCGCGGCGTACTACGTGACAGGCTATCGGGTGGCCATGCTGGTGTCCGGGGGACTGGCCCTGATTCTGGCCGGTGAAGTGCTTGGGTGGGCTGGCACCTACCTGCTGATGGCTGCTTTGATTGCTGCCTGTGCGGTGATCACGGCATTCAGCCCCTCGGCCGATACGCCGGAAGACGAATTGCGCCGCGAAAGCAAACGTCAACTGTTTGGCATCGTGAAAGAATCGGCACGCAATTTCCTGAGCAAAGAGGCGGCTATCTGGATCCTTTTGCTGATTGTGCTTTACAAAGTGGGCGATGCCTTTGCAGGTTCGTTGACTACTGCGTTTTTGCTGAAAGGGCTCGGATTCACCTTGACCGAAGTGGGCGCTGTGAACAAGACGGTCAGCCTGATTGCAACCTTGATGGGAGCATTTTTGGGTGGTGCGCTGATGACTCGCATGGGGCTTTATGGGTCGTTGATGCTGTTCGGCGCCTTGCAAGCCATATCGAATTTGTCGTTCTGGTTGCTGTCGGTGATGGAACCCGATATATGGGCCATGGGGGGCGCAGTATTTGTCGAGAATTTGTGCGGAGGCATGGGTACCGCGGCCTTTGTGGGACTGCTGACAAGCCTCTGCAGCAAAGAATTTTCGGCCACGCAGTACGCCCTGCTTTCCTCGTTGGCCGCCATGGGCCGGGTCTACCTGGCGGCACCAGCCGGCTTTGTGGTGGATGCGTATGGATGGAGCAACTTCTTCATATTTTCCACCTTCGCGGCACTCCCAGGTTTAGTAGCCCTTTATCTGCTTAGGTCGAGCATCCAGAAACTGGCGAGGTGAGCAACCGTGCCACTTCTGAAATGCATGGATGAACGCTGAAGGTGAGGAGTATCCGAGTCTTGCGGAGACCTCGGACACACTCAACCCAGTTGACGTTAACAGTTCCTCTGCCATGGTTTGACGCACTTCAGTGAGCAAATCGCGGTAACTGGTGCCTTCATCGGTCAGGCGCCTTCGCAAGGTTCGCTCGGTCATGAAGTGATCAGTGGCAATTTGCTGCAGGCTGGGCGAGGATGAAATGTCTGCAAGCAGCTTGTTGCGCAACCAGGCGGAAACACCGCCCCGCTGCATGCGCCGCGACAACAGATTCTCTAACTGGGTTTCACAAAATTTGGTGCTTGTTTCGTTGGATTTGGGCAATGAAAGGCCCAACCATTGCTCGTCGAAAACAGCCCGGTTATGGGGCGCATTGAACTGAGGCGTGCAACCAAACATCGCTTCATACTGGGATAATGGCGCACAGGGCAGATGCGTGAATTCCATGGCACGCAAGGGCAGGCTGACACCGAAAAGCTCCCGCTGCAGCACCTGGATGGCGGCACTGTCGCGCTCGGCGACGAAAGAACGCACAACCGGCGGCAAATGATCCACTGTCAGAATGATTGCTGCAGTGCCGTCGGATTCTTTCAACTCGACCCTTGCAAAGGCAAACGTGAGATCAAGGTAACGCAAACCCAATTCCACCGCCTGCCGAAATGTCGGACTGGTGATCAACGCATAACCCCAGATACCGTAGGTGGTGAGATGGTATTCAGCACCGGCCATCAGCGCCAGACCTGGCACCTTGCCATGCAAGCGAACCAGATTGTGAATCACTTGCAATTCCTGATCTGGATTGATTTCCAGGTGCGGGTCGTCCAACTGAGCCGGCAAAATCGAGGAGCCAGTCAACAAGGCATTGAGTGGGGAGCCCAGCCGGATACCAAGCTCACAGAGAATTTTGACGCTGGCTACAGTTCGACGGGCAGGCATGGCGAAATGGATTTGTCCGAAAATATCAACAAACCCGATTGTAATCAAGTTCCTGGAAAGTTTGTGTACTCCTAAACTGTGATGAAACAAAACATTGGAGACAAAGCTTGAATACTTTGCTGAAGGAGTTTGGCCTTGCCGGACCAGACAAGCTAACTTTGCGCGACAAGTACAGCTTGAGCACGTCAGTTTTTGTTCAATGCATGGGAATTGATGTGCATGTGAGCATTGAAGGCAGCGGGCCCGATGTGGTGATGATTCACGGATTTGCGGCGAGTTTGCACACTTGGGACGAGACCGCAAAACAACTGAGCAAACAGTTTCGGGTCATTCGATTTGACTTGCCCCCGTTTGGACTCACCGGCCCTGTGCTGGATGAGCAAGGTTTTGCGCGGAAGATGGATGTTGCGTTTTACCAGCAATTTGTAGATGCCCTGCTGGATGAACTGAACATCAAAAAGTGTGTGATGGTTGGCAATTCATTTGGCGGCTTTTTGAGCTGGGATCAAGCCCAGCGCCATCCTGAAAGGGTCAGGGGACTCATAATTTCCGATGCAGTTGGATATCAGCAGCCGCTGCCGGTTTACATTCGGCTGTTTACGTTCAAAACAATTGCCTGGCTGACACGCTATACGATTCCAGCATTTCTGTTGCGAATGGCGGTTCGCGATGTGTACGGGGACAAGACAAAGATAAAGAAAGAGGTAATGAACCGCTACCTCGAATTGTTCATGCACAAACCCAACCGAAGCGCCGTCGGCCAGATGGTTGGCGTATTCACGGATGGCGAATTGGGCGCGGAAAGGCTCGTCGATGTTCAAGCCAAAACACTGATTGTGTGGGGTGACAAGGATCGCTGGGTCAGTATCGACATGGCGAGCCGTTTCCACCGGGACATGCCCAATTCGGAACTGAAAATTTACCGGGGTGTGGGTCATATCCCGATGGAAGAAACGCCGGAAAGATTCGCAATCGACTGCATCACATTCATTGAAACTCTTTGAACAACAGGATTGATAGACCATGAAGAACAAGGTGGTATTTGTGACAGGTGGCGCGCGCGGCTTGGGCGCGGGTTTGGCTGCACGGGTGGTAAGCAACGGCGGCAAGGCCTTTGTTGTCGACCTGAATGCAGAAGCTGTTTTTGAGCAAGGCGAGTTGCTGGGCGGTGATTCGATTGCCGGCTGCCAGGCCAATGTTTGTAAACCTGCAGACCTTGAATTGGCGATGGCGGAATGCAAGGAACGATTTGGCCGCATCGATGTAATTGTGGCCAACGCCGGCATCTTGAAAATGGGCTCAATTGAGCACATGAACCCGGCAGATTTTGATGCTGTGATGCAGGTGAATGTGCACGGTGTGTTCAACACCATCCGCGCTGGCATTCCTTACCTAAGGGAGACCCGGGGCTATTTGCAGATCATTTCTTCCCTTGCTGCAGCCATTCACACACCGCTGATGGGGCACTATGCCGCCTCTAAGGCTGCTGTGGAGGCACTGGCGGATGTTGCCCGGCAGGAACTGGCTTCGGACGGGATCGATGTGGGCTGTGTACACCCTACCTTCACCAACACAGCCATGATTCAGGAAGTGAATGCGGGCGTGTTGTGGGGCGGGCACAAAGGTGCCTTTGGCGCAGTAGAGCCGGAACAGGTCATCGCCTCCATGTACCGTGGAATTGAGAAGCGCCAACGCAAGATTATTGCGCCAAAAACAATTGCACCACTGGTTTTGGCACCCGGCCTGTTTCACCGGGTGGCTGAAGGTTTAAGCCGACTGCAAGGCTCGGAAAAAGCCCTGAAAAAATTCAAGGCCGATGAACAGGAGTCAGTTATTCGACCGTAACCGACTTGGCCAGGTTGCGCGGTTTGTCCACATCCGTTCCCTTGACCAAGGCGACATGGTAGGACAGCAACTGTAGAGGCAGGGTGTGCAGAATCGGGGACAAATGCCCGGCGTGATCAAGCAGGTTGATCACGTGCACACCATCCACTTCTTCAATTTTGGTGTCACGGTCGGCGAATATGTAAAGCTCGCCACCGCGTGCGCGCACTTCCTGAAGATTTGATTTCAACTTTTCAATCAGGGTGTCTTTGGGTGCCACGGCCACAACCGGCATGTCCGCATCCACCAAGGCCAGAGGACCATGCTTGAGCTCGCCGGCGGCATACGCTTCAGCGTGAATATAGCTGATCTCCTTGAGCTTCAAGGCGCCTTCCATGGCGATGGGGTAATGCACACCACGACCCAGGAAAAGGGCATGGCGCTTTTCTGCGAAGCTGGCTGCAAGCGCCTTGATTTCGGGCTCAAGCGCCAGAATGTTCTGCATCGCGGAGGGCAGGTGACGCAACTGGGTAAGAAGCGTTTTCTCCTGATCTTCAGAAAGTTTCCCCCGCAATTTGGCCATGACCATGGTGAAGGTGAACAGGGCTGCGAGTTGGGTGGTAAAGGCCTTGGTAGACGCAACGCCGATTTCGGGACCTGCGCGGGTCAGGAAGCGAAGGTTGCTGGCGCGTATCAACGCAGATTCGGGTACGTTGCAAATGGAGAGTGCATTAACCATGCCTTGAGACTTGGCATGCTCAAGTGCAGCCAGCGTATCGGCGGTTTCGCCTGACTGGGAAATGGTGATCACCAGTGTATTGGGCAGACTGACGCTGGTCCGGTAACGGTATTCGCTAGCGATTTCCACGCTGGTGGGCAAAGCTGCAATGGACTCTAGCCAATAACGTGCCACCAAGGCGGCGTGGTAGCTGGTGCCACAGGCCAGGATCAGTACTTGTTGAATGCCGGGCAAAACACCGCCGGCTTGCGCACCAAACAGCTCGGGCTTCACCGCAGAGGCGTTGCTGACCATTTCAAGGGTGGCCGCAATGGCCCCCGGTTGTTCATAGATTTCTTTTTGCATGTAATGGGCGTAAGGGCCCAATTCCACTGCATCGGCTGACAACTGGCTTTCGATGATTTCGCGCTCAACCTGCATGCCCTCGCCGTCAAAAAACGACACACCTGACGTTTCCAACAAAACCACGTCGCGCTCTTCAAGGTAGGTAATCAGCTTGGTGTGGGCCACCAGAGCAGACGCATCGGATGCAAGAAAGAACTCCCCGTCACCGTGCCCTACCAACAGGGGCGCTCCTTTCTTGGAGGCCACCAAAGTCAGGGGTGCCGTGTTACAAATCGCGGCAATTGCAAAAGCACCTTCCAGCAGTTTTACCGTGGCTTGTACGGCAGCCAACAATGGCAGACCTTGGACCAGGTGCTTATGGGCCAGGTGAGCAATCACCTCCGTGTCGGTGTCCGACTGAAACACGTAACCTTCCGCGGTGAGTGATTTGCGGAGTTCTTCGTGGTTTTCGATAATGCCGTTGTGCACCACGCTGACAGAAATGCCCCGCCCTTCGCTGACATGTGGGTGGGCATTGCGCTCACTGGGCACCCCATGGGTAGCCCACCGGGTGTGGGCGATGCCCATGCGGGCGGTCAGGGCTTTGGTGGTGGCGTCGAGTTCGACAACACGACCTACGCTGCGTGCACGGTGAATGGACCGGTCAACGTCAGACTGAATGGCCAAACCGGCAGAGTCGTATCCGCGGTATTCGAGTTTTTTTAAGCCATCAATCAGCACGGGCACGCTGTTGGTTTTTGAGAGTACACCGACAATTCCACACATGATGAACAGTAGTCCTTTTATTTTTTTGTTGATTTGACCGGGCGCTTCCAGCCCTCGATCGTGATTTGCTTGGAACGGGACACGGTGAGGGCACCCGCTGGAGCGTCCTTGGTCAAAGTGGTACCAGCCCCCAGGGTGGCGCCTTTCTTCACGGTGACGGGTGCAACCAGTTGCGTGTCGGAACCAATGAATACATCGTCCTCAATCACCGTGAGGTGTTTGTTTGCACCATCGTAATTGCAGGTGATGGTTCCCGCCCCCACATTGACCCGTTCGCCAATTTCGGCATCACCAATGTAGGCCAAGTGATTGGCTTTGGATTGCCGGGCAATGCTTGCATTTTTGACTTCGACAAAATTGCCGATGTGCACTTCATCACCCAGTTTTGCACCGGGACGAAGCCTGGCGTAAGGGCCAATGACGGCGTTTTCGCCCACTGTGGCATCGGCGAGGTGCGAATAAGCTTCGACCCGAGTACCTGCAGCAATGGATACATTGTTCAGCACACAATAAGGCCCGATGGACACCCCATCCCCCAAAGTAACTTGACCTTGAAATACACAACCGACATCAATGACTACATCGGCGCCACACTGCACCGTGCCACGAAGGTCAATGCGAGCAGGATCAAGGAGCTGGACGCCTTCAGCCATCAGTTTTTCAGCCTGATGCAACTGCCAGACGCGCTCAAGTTCGGCTTGCTGAACTCTGGAATTCACACCAGACACTTCCCAGCCATACCCAGCCTGCGCTGTGCGCACCAGCAAACCGTCTGCGTGTGCCATCGCGATGATGTCGGTGAGGTAATACTCACCTTGCGCATTGCTGTTACCCAGCTTGCCAACCCAGTTTTTCAGATCAGAGGTGGGGCAGGCCAGAATACCGGTATTGATCTCGGTGATTGCTTGCTGCTCAGCAGTTGCGTCCTTCTGTTCGACAATGCCAATGACCGCGCCGTCGCTGTCGCGAAGAATGCGGCCATAACCCTGGGGGTTGGCCATGCTCAAGGTCAGCAACCCGACCTGGCCCTGAAGTGCAGCTTGAACCAGCGGCTGCAGGGATTCAAATTGAATCAGAGGTACATCACCATACAGAATAAGGGTAACTGGGTGGTCCGCCAGGGAATCGATTGCACAACGCACCGCATGGCCAGTACCAAGCTGTTCGGACTGAAGAGCAAAACGAATGGCCTCACTGTCCGAAAGATGACGCCGAACTTCTTCGGCACCATGCCCAACCACCACTACAATGTTGGGGTCTGCAAATTGCGAGGATGTATCCAGCACACGGCTCAGCATGGATTGACCGCCCACGGCATGAAGCACTTTGGGCAAGGCAGATTTCATCCGGGTGCCTTTGCCAGCAGCAAGTATCAGGATATTCATGTCAAATAATTTAATTTAGAAAAACAAAGCCAATACACCTGTGTAGCCATACAAGGCACCCCTAAAAATTTCTCCATTGGCTGAAAAGCCAATGAGGGGAATGTCACCCAATTGCTCGCGAACAATTTGCTGTTCCACGCCCTGTAACCCGAAAAGCGAAGCACCACGGCCATTGCAGGCAATGTACACCGCACCACGTGGTTTGCGTCGAGAATGTATTCCAGAAAACCCGGCAGCCTGCAGTTCATTCAGCCTGGGCGCGGGCGCGTCCAGATCCTCGCGCAATTCTGCGCACATGCGGGTGAGATCAACCCGGGCCGAGTTTTCATCCCTTGTACAGAAAGAGAGCCTGTCGCCGAGCTTGAAGTCTTCGGCCACCGCCAGGGATTTCTTGTTGGGATCCATACCAACGACGGGGCGAACCTTGAGTTGATGGGCTTCAGAACGACCTGCGGCGTACCCTTTAAGGATTGCGGATTCTGCCAAAGCCCGGTCAGTCAGGCCAACAAACAATCCATGTGCAAACCGTTTGGCCAATACATCGGCGGCGTGATCTGCAGAATTCGATTCATCGGTATCGGGTTGTAGACCCAAGTCAGTTAGCAGTACGTCGAGTGCGGGCAAACCATCCAACTCTTCAACAAAGTTGCCGCGCAAAGCCGTTATTTCATGTTCCACACCGACCACCTGAACCCCCTGTGTCATGCGAACCTCAAGGGGCAAACCGCTGGCGAATACCACGCCGGACACTCCGCCGGACAATGGTTCAATGGCCACATGCGTGTGCGCACTACCTGCACTGACCAGCCCACCAAAAACCTGGTTGCTGCTGACTTTCAGGGACAGGTCTTCAAGCAAGTCGTCAATATCTTCTGTCAGCGGATCCACGTGGATAAGTGCTGAAGCCATGACATCACGACCCGAGGCATTGACCGTACCCGGCTTGGGAAGGGGCACTTTTCCTGAGAAAACCCTGGCAGAATCAGCGGGAAACTCCATCAGCATGGCTGCGATGGCTGGCTCCTGATAATACTCAACACCGCTACTGCACACACCCGGGGCGATACCGCCAACCCAGTCCTTGTAACCGGTGCGCTGGCGCAAGCCCTGCAAGATCAGGGGCATGGAGGGTGCAAAAGCCTCGGTAACGTAGATCAGCCCCAGCTTTTGGGGCCGGGTAATGTCCGCTGCGAACTGCTCAAGCTGCATTTGGCCTTCAAGCTGCACCAACACGAGTTCAAGTGCTTCTCTCCAGTTGGGATGTGTGGCATGGCCAAAACGAAACATCTAAGTCCTTGAACGGGTTGTGCGAGTCGTCTTGGCGGCGCTGGCGGATTTTTTGACGGCGGAGGTTGACCGCTTGGTTTTGGGTTTTGACGCAGTCTCGCCTGGCTCGGCATTGGCCACAGCAGCTGCAGCCACTTTGTTGAACTGCTCTTGCAACAGCCCCCACCAGGCCGTGGCATTGGTCACGATTGCATTCGATGTTTCCTGGGCGGCAGCAGCGGACTCACTGGAAGCGGATGATTCGGGTTCAGGGTCGGGTGTTTTGGTGGTCACTGGCTCAACCCGAGGTACTGGAGGCGGCGCTACTGCAGCCTGCATGGCCTTTCGAATAAACTCGTCATTCAGGGTTGGAGGGGTATCGCCGGCGCGTTCTGCGCCCAAACCGATGTTGGAACTGAAAGACTTGATGGTGGCGATGGTGCCACGTTGAACCTCAAGCCCCTGAATGGTAGCGCGGAGCATGCTGAGATTCACATTCAGCCACTGCTCAACTGCCTTCAAATCGGAGATTCGCTTGTCGAGCTCGTCGAGGTCGGTGGTGGGATTCATGACACTGGGAATGGGCAGACTGCCCCAGATTTTCTTGAAAAAATCAAACCCATCCGTCACAGACAAATTCGGCATTCTTTTGTTCGACATGTCTCCCCCTGGGATGTGGCGCCCTTGTGGGCGCCTTTTTGAAATCAGTGGCTGCGAATCATGGTCCCAACGCCTTGGTCAGTGAGGATTTCAAGTAACAGGCAGTGCGGTATGCGACCGTCAACCACGTGGACTGAGTTTACTCCGCTTTTTGCTGCCTCAATGGCGGATGAAATTTTAGGCAGCATGCCGCCAGAAATTGTTCCATCGGCAAACAGCTCGTCAATGCGCTTGGCCGTAAGCCCAGTGAGCAATTGTCCATTTTTATCGAGTACGCCAGGGGTGTTGGTCATCATGATCAGCTTTTCAGCTTTCAGGACTTCAGCTATTTTGCCAGCAACCAGATCGGCATTGATGTTGTAGGCATGCCCGTCATCGCCAAATCCGATTGGAGAAATGACAGGAATAAAGGCATCGTCTTGCAGCGCTTTGACAATGGCTGGTTCAATTGAGGCAATTTCACCCACAAAACCGATGTCGTGAAACTTGCCTGGCTCGTGCTGGTCTGCCAGTTTCATTTTGCGGGCCTGGATCAAGGCACCGTCCTTGCCGGTCAAACCCACCGCTTTGCCGCCATGTTCATTGATCATCATCACGATGTCCTGTTGAACCTGACCACCGAGTACCCATTCCACCACTTCCATGGTTTCTTCGTCGGTAACACGCATGCCCTGAATGAAGGTGCCCTGCTTGCCCACACGGCGCAAGGCCTCGTCAATTTGAGGGCCGCCGCCATGGACGACGATCGGGTTAATACCGACCAGCTTGAGCAGCACCACGTCGTGCGCGAAAGATTTTTGCAGGCTGACATCGGTCATGGCGTTGCCACCGTATTTCACCACCACGGTTTTCCCGTGAAAACGGCGAATGTAAGGCAGCGCCTCAGACAAAACCTTGGCTTTGATGGCGGGGGTAAGAATGTCAGCGGTCATGAAACTATCCGGGTAGAAATGGGTTCGAGATTGCATTTTAAAGCCAATCTACCCGGACAAATGAAATTGCAACGCCGATCTACAGATTCTAGAGAATGAATTGCGCCAGATCTTCAGACTTGGCGGCTTCTCCCAGCCTTGAATCCACAAAGTCGGCTGTAATTTCAACGGACTGGGGCTGACCGTTGGCCTGAAAAGCCACCTCTTCCAGCAGGCGCTCCATCACGGTGTAAAGGCGACGTGCACCAATGTTCTCCGTCTTTTCGTTCACCGTGAATGCGATTTCAGCCAATCGCCGAACCCCTTCATCGGTGAATACCAACTCCACACCGTCTGTCGCCAACAGGGCTTTGTATTGCTCCGTCAAGCAGGCATCAGTACTGGTGAGGATGCGCTGGAAGTCTTCCACCGTCAGCGACTCAAGTTCAACCCGAATTGGAAAACGCCCCTGCAATTCGGGGATGAGATCTGACGGACGGGACAAATGAAACGCCCCACTGGCGACGAACAGGATGTGATCCGTCTTGATCATGCCGTATTTGGTGTTGACCGTGGTGCCCTCGACCAATGGCAAAAGATCGCGCTGCACACCTTGACGAGACACATCGGTGCCCCGGCCGTCCGCCTTGGTGGCAATTTTGTCAATTTCATCGAGAAACACAATACCGTCCTGCTCAACCCTGGCAATGGCTTGGGCACGAACCTCTTCTTCATTGACCCGCTTTGCGGCCTCTTCGTCCTGAATTGCTTTAAGCGCTTCGGACACTTTCAGTTTGCGCAGTTTCTTCTTGCCGCCCGAGATGTTTTGAAACATGGATTGCAATTGGCCTGTGAGCTCTTCCATACCGGGGGGACCAACCACATCCAGCGATGGTGGCGCAGCGGCCACTTCAATTTCGATTTCCTTGTCATCGAGCTCACCGGCAAACAGTTTCTCGCGAAAACGGATGCGGGTTCGGTTTTCCTCTGTGGGTGCAGCCGATTGTTCAGTGAAACCGAAATCGCGGGCTGGCGGCAGGAGTGCATCAAGTACACGGTCAAACGCAGCCGACTTGGCCTCTTCGAGCACGCCGACCTGCGCTTCTTCACGCACCTGCTTGAGTGCGATTTCAATCAGATCGCGAATGATGGTGTCCACATCGCGCCCGACATAGCCAACTTCGGTGAATTTTGTCGCTTCAATCTTGATGAATGGTGCGTTGGCCAATTTGGCCAGACGGCGCGCTATTTCAGTTTTGCCGACACCGGTCGGGCCAATCATGAGTATGTTTTTGGGCGTAATTTCCTGTCGCAAAGGCATGGGCACCTGCATGCGACGCCACCGGTTGCGCAGGGCCACGGCCACAGCGCGTTTCGCGGCGTCCTGACCAACGATATTTTTGTTGAGTTCTTCAACAATATTTGAGGGAGTCAATGGTTTCATGAACGTTACTCTTTCGAAGAAGATGCAGGCGCACCTAACACTTCAATGGTGTGATGCTGATTGGTGTAAATACACAGCTCACCTGCGATCGTCAGGGACTTCTTGACGATTTCCTCGGGCGACAGGTTGGTGTTCTCCAGCAGTGCCTTGGCTGCAGAGTGAGCGTAGGACCCACCACTACCAATGGCCACCAGCCCTTGTTCTGGCTCAAGTACGTCGCCATTACCAGTAATGATCAGGGAATGATTTTCGTCTGCCACAGCCAGCATGGCCTCAAGCCGACGCAACATTCTGTCGGTACGCCATTCTTTGGCCAGTTCAACAGCCGCGCGCAACAAATGGCCAGAATGTTTTTCCAGTTGAGCCTCAAAATGCTCAAACAGGGTGAAAGCGTCTGCGGTGCCCCCGGCAAACCCGGCCAAGATCTTGTTGTGATGCAGGCGACGAACCTTGCGGGCTGAGCCTTTGACAACAATGTGACCCAAGGTGACTTGACCGTCACCTCCCAGTGCCACGTGGTTGCCTCGCCGAACCGACAATATGGTGGTGCCGTGATATTGCTCCATGCCTATCCTTTCAGAAATGTGGCGCGTTTCAAACGCGTGTGGAGAGATATGGGGACGATCAGGGCAGGATCAAGTCTTGTTTGATGACAGGCTGAACCTCGACGAAGGCACTGAGTTCAATGGCTGCTTCATTGGCTTGGTCGATATTGGCAAAAGGGCCGACCAGTACCCGATGGATGCCAGACTCGGAGAGAATCTGGCTGGCTTTGCCAAAACTTTCATGGCTGCTGACAACCCGACCGACCAGGGCCTCGGCATTGCTCTTGTTGCCGAATGCACCTATTTGCAGGTAAAGCGGCGTTCGACTGACAGGTGCCAGTGCCGAAGGCTTTGCCATACTGACCTGTTCAACCGAAGCACTGCGCGCAACAGCACGCCCACCGTTTCTTTCGGCGTGGTACTGCGCAATCGCATCGGGGGTCATTTTTTCAACCATCACCTCAGCGCTGCCGTGCTTGATATAGTCCAACTGAAAAGCAGCGGCGTAGCTGAGATCAATAATGCGCCCCCGCAAAAATGGCCCTCTGTCGTTGACACGGACAATCACAGACTTGCCGTTGGACAGGTTGGTGACCTTCGCATAACTGGGCAAAGGCAAAGTGGGATGCGCTGCGGTCATCTGGTGCATGTCGTAGATTTCGCCGTTTGCCGTTTTGGCACCGTGAAACTTTTTGCCGTACCAACTCGCCCGGCCTTTTTGTTGATAGGGCTCTTCCAGAGATGTCTGTGGAGTAAAGCTTTGTCCCATCACAGTATAGGGACGGGTGTTTCGAATGGCGATCGGTTCCAGCTGAGGTTGTGCTGAGGGCAATTCATCGAGATTGGCTGGGCGCAGATCACCCGGGCCATCATCCAGGTAGTAGCCGCCCCCCTGTGGGGCGGGTTCCCAGTTTTCATGCTTGACCGGCTCTGGAGGCTGCGGCTTGACTACCGGGGCTTTGCTGACCTGAACAGTAGGCGGACCAGGCTGATCCAAGGGAACGCTGGAACAGGCGGCCACTACACCAAGTAAGGGTAAAAACAAGACTGCCTGAATACCCCTGAACGTTCCGACCCATGCCAGCATACTGATCCCCCGTGTCGTTAAGCTTGACGCTGTCGCTTGATCAGGGCTTCGGCCACCCGAATCGCGTTGTCTTCAGAACCGGCAATAGAGGCCGAGGTGAAGAACTTGCCATCTACACCAAGGGTTGGGACCCCGTCGGCACCATAGGACTCAAACAGGGCCTTGGCCTGAGCACATTTTGCATTCACACCAAAAGACTTGAACACATTGGCGAACTCTTCACGCTTCAGACCGATTGATTCGGCAAAGTCAAAAATTTGTGCATCATCCGCCAGCAATTTCTTGTCTTTGTGCATGGCTTCAAACACTTTACTGTGCGCCTGATCCAGTTTACCCATGGCTTCCAACGTGTAATACAAGCGCTGATGCCCCTGAAAGTTAACCCGTTGACTTTGAAACACGATGGGTACCTTGTTGAAGATCACATCGCTTGGCAACTTTTTGTGCCAGGCATTGACCTTGGGCTCGAAGTTGTAGCAGTGAATGCAACCGTACCAAAAAAACTCGACAACATCAATTTTGCCTGGTGTAGAGCGTGGCACCTCTTTACGGACTTTGCGGAACGCACCCGAATCCTGGGCAATTGCGGGGGACATGCCACCCAGCAGACTGGTTACACCAAGTGCCGCTGCACCTTGAATCAATTCACGACGTTTCATTGTATTTACTCCTTGACCACGGTGGCCTCGAACCCGCCTTTGGTGAGAGGGATTCGGGCCTGATAGGCTTCATTCGCACTGCCAAATGGCCCAACACGAACGCGATTTACTACATTTCCGTTGACTTCTCCAACGGAAATTTCGGATTCAGTACCAACAAAAGCGAGCTGCGCACGCAATTGCTCGGCGTCTTCACGATTGCGAAAACTTCCAACCTGCAAAAAGTAGATCGTTTGCGCAACGGGTTCAGCTTGCGTGGTTGGAGCGGTTTCGGCTGGCTGAGGTTCCGTGCCTTGCTGAAAAGGGTCGGTGGTGACCACTGAAGGCTGGTTGGCATTGGCCTTGTTGTAAATGGCCGAATTGGGGTCGGGCGCATTGTTGCCAGGACCAGGCGAAACGTTTGGAACGGCACCTTGCGTTTCCGCTCCGGAGAATGGCAACTGTGACTTGCTGACAAACAGGGCCACAGCCAAGGCAATGACCAGACCAAAAACCATGCCAAATACGAAGGCCGGGACGGTGTTCCCTAGGGATTTCTGTGCCTTGGGTTTTGCTTTGGATTTCGCCGATTTGGATTGTGACATTGGGGTTTGAACCTGTCCTGAATAATCTGACTCTAAATTATGCCCCAAGGCGACGGGGAGATGCGGCGCAAACGCGCAAGCCGACAATCGGGATTGAACACATGCTGTAAAGTGTAGCCTACCGGGGTAAAAGCCCGAAATTTGCTTGAAAATCAGTCATAAAAAGGTGCTTTGTGGGTCTTGACTATCTAAAACGCATATTGACCGCAAAGGTTTACGATGTGGCCATCGAAACTCCGCTTGAGCCAGCCCACTCCCTGTCGCTTCGAACCGGCAACCATGTGTTGCTCAAGCGTGAAGACATGCAGGAGGTGTTCAGCTTCAAGCTGCGCGGGGCCTACAACAAGATGGCGCACTTGACCCCGATCCAACTGGAAAGGGGCGTCATTGCTGCTTCGGCGGGCAACCACGCCCAGGGTGTGGCGCTGTCAGCATCCAAAATGAAGTGTCTGGCAACCATTGTGATGCCCACGACCACGCCCGCCTTGAAAATTGATGCAGTCAAACGCTTTGGCGGCGAGTGGGTCAATGTGGTGCTGTTTGGCGACAGCTACAGCGATGCCGCTGCACATGCCAGTGAACTGGCGCAGGCCAAGGGATTGACCTTCGTCCACCCATTTGATGATCCTGACGTCATTGCCGGGCAAGGCACGGTGGGTATGGAGATTTTGCGCCAGCACCAAGGCCCGATTCACGCCATTTTCATTGCAATTGGTGGCGGCGGCCTGATTGCAGGTGTGGGTGCCTATGTGAAGCAACTGCGACCTGACATCAAGATCATCGGTGTACAAACCGTGGATTCGGACGCCATGGCCCAAAGTCTGGAAAAGCACCAACGCGTAACATTGGCTGAAGTGGGCCTGTTCTCCGATGGAACGGCGGTCAAACTGGTAGGCGAGGAAACATTCCGCCTGTGCGAACAGTATGTGGACGGCATTGTGCGCGTGACCACTGATGAGGCCTGTGCCGCGATTAAAGATGTGTTTCAGGACACACGCAGTATTCTGGAGCCCGCAGGTGCATTGGCGGTGGCCGGTTTGAAACAGTATGCCGCTGAAATGGGCCTGCAAAACCAAACCTTGATTGCCATTTCCTGTGGCGCGAATATGAACTTTGACCGCCTGCGTTTTGTGGCCGAGCGGGCTGAAGTGGGTGAGCAGCGGGAAGCAATTTTCGCAATCACCGTGCCGGAAGAGCGCGGCAGTTTCAGGAAATTCTGCGACCTGCTTGGCCCCACGAATGTGACGGAATTCAATTACAGGATGTCGGAGTCCGCCAAAGCCAATATCTTTGTGGGCATCCAGATTGGCAACCGCGCCCAGGCCGACGAGTTGCAACAGCGCTTTATCGATTCGGGTTTTGACGCCTTGAACCTGACCGATGACGAAATGGCCAAGCTGCATTTGCGCCACATGGTCGGTGGCCGCTCAAGTATGGCGAATAACGAACTGGTTTACAGATTCGAATTTCCGGAGCGCCCGGGCGCGCTGACCAAGTTCCTGACTGCGTTGAACCCGGGATGGAACATCAGCCTGTTTCACTACCGCAACCACGGCGCGGACTATGGCCGCATCCTGGTGGGCATCCAGGTGCCACCGGCAGACCATGCCGAGTTCGACAAGTTTGTGCAACAACTGGGCTACCCGGCGGTGAACGAAACCGAGAACCCGGCGTACAAGCTGTTTTTGAAGTGACGGAGAGCGCACGCAGGGTCGGCTGATAGGAAAGGTTGTGTGCTGTTGGCTTGCGGGCGATTCAAGGCGGGCTTCGCGGTTTGATTCAAAGCAAGGTGCTGGCCCGAAGGGCCGGATGCGAACACGCTTGGCGTTTCGCATGCACCGAGCAAGAATCAACAAAGGGAAACAAAGCCCGCCAAGCCCGAAAGGCAATGAGCATTCAACCTGCACCAAACAGCCGAACCCGGCTATTTAGCACTCGTCATCCGAATCAAACGCCTTGTCGCCGGCACCGTCTTCGAGCACCGCGCCAGGCCGGATTGTTTCGAACGGGAAGAGCTTGCGGTCCATCAGGTGCGAAGGCACCACAGTGGACAATGAGGTAAACAGGTTGGCGATCCAGCGCGGGTTGTGCTTTTCCCACTGCTTGAGCAGCGCTGCCATTTCCTTGCGTTTCAGGTTTTCCTGGCTGCCGCACAAATTGCACGGAATGATGGGGAAGTTTTTCTCTTCGGCATAGCGGGCCAAATCGCGCTCACGGCAATAGGCCAAGGGGCGAATCACCGTGTGCTCACCGTTGTCGCTAACCAGCTTGGGCGGCATGCCCTTGATGCGGCCACCATAAAACAGGTTCAACAACAGGGTTTGCAAAATGTCGTCCTTGTGATGCCCAAGGGCCACCTTGGTGGCGCCCAGTTCAGACGCCACGCGATACAAAATACCCCGGCGCAAGCGCGAACAAAGTGAACAGGTGGTTTTGCCTTCAGGAATGACTCGTTTGACGATGGAATAAGTGTCTTGCTCTTCGATGTGAAAAGGCACATTGATGCTGCGCAGGTAATTGGGTAACACTTCTTCCGGAAAACCTGGCTGCTTCTGGTCCAGATTGACCGCGATGATGTCGAAATTGATGGGCGCACGCTGACGCAGCAACAACAGGATGTCCAGCAAGCCGTAACTGTCTTTTCCGCCCGACACACACACCATGACCTTGTCGCCGTCTTCAATCATGTTGAAATCGGCGATGGCTTGGCCAACCTGCTTGGTCAGGCGTTTCTCCAGTTTATTGAATTCAAACACCTCTTTCTGTTCCGCTTTACTGGGGAAAATGGTGATTGTTTGAATGGAGGTTTCAGCGGGGTTTTCGGTGAGCAGCGACATGATTAAAGACTCGCAGAAGATTTAAAGCGGAATACCTCCACGCCGGCAGATTCGCAGTCGGGGTAAACCTCGGATTTTTCGGCACGCACTCGGGCGGCAACCACCTTCGGGTGTTCCAAGACCAGAGCCAGTGTTTTGTCGACCAGTGTTTCCAGCAGACCGATGTGACCAGCCTGAATCAAACCGTGAATACCAGGCCGCACGAAATCGTAGTCGACCACGTCAACCAGCAGGTCACGTTGCGACGGTGTGGATGCGCATTTCACCCAAAAATCGATGTTGATGCGCACAGCCTGTGTTCGCCCCAACTCCTGAGGAAAAACGCCAATGGCGGCCGACACGTCAAAGTCGCGGATAAACACGCGACGGCAATCGGCAAGGCGGGAGTCAAAAAACCAGTCTGTCATGGGGTCATCATGCTGAAATCGCGCGACATGGGCACCAGATGCTGTCCGCCATCCACAAGGATGGTGGTACCGGTGATGGCGCGGCTTTGCACCAGAAACAACACCGTGTTGGCGATGTCCTGGGGCTCGGAAGATTTATTCAAGGGCGAAATTCGATGGGTTTGCTCGAATTGCGCATCGGTTTGCAAATGGGAAATCAGTGTAAGGCCCGGTGCCACGCCCACTACACGCACTTTGGGGGCGAGTTCCATGGCCAGCATGGTGGTTGCGGTTTCCAGGCCTGCCTTGGTCAAGGTGTAGCTCAAAAAATCAGGATTGAGGTTTTTGAGTTTCTGATCCAGAAGGTTGACAACCACCGCCTGTTCTTGTTCAGGAACGTGCTGAAACAGGCGCCGTGCAAGCTGAATGGGGGCAGCGAGGTTGGATGCCATGTGACGGTGAAAAAGAGCGGGCTTGAATGTTTCACCAGAGTCAAATTCAAACAGGGAGGCATTGTTAACCACGCACCGCACAGGGCCTGCACGCTCAGCCTCGTCAAACAACGCTTCCACTTCGTCAGGGTTTTCAAGGTCGGCCTGCACCACCACGCAGCGAACGCCCAGCGCTTCGATTTCTGTGGCTGTTTGGGTTGCCTCTGCAAGCGAATTCCGACAATGCAGCACAATCGACCAGCCAGCGCGAGCCAGTTCAAGCGCGATGGCACGGCCCAGGCGTTTTGCGCCCCCGGTTACCAGGGCGAACTGCGGGGTGGATTGTGGCGTTTCGTACATCATCGGTTAGAATACAAGGCTTTGATTTTTAAAAGAACAACCCGCTATTCTAAACCAGACCCGCCCCATGCTGTCGAATTTTAATCAAGCCACTCGCTTTGACGAGTTTATGCATTTTGCCTTGTACAACCCTCAGTACGGTTATTATTCGCGGGGGGAAGGCATATTCGGCGGGGAAGGCGATTTTGTGACTGCCCCGGAATTAAGCCCCCTGTTTGGCCAAACCTTGGGGAAGGCAATTCGGGAAGTGCTGCCCCGCTGTGGCGGCGTGGTGTACGAATTCGGAGCCGGCACTGGCAAACTGGCCTGTGATGTGTTGGCCACAGCAGGCGATCTGATCACCCAGTACAACATCGTGGATGTGTCGGGTGGGTTGAAATTGGTGCAACTGGCCAACCTGATGGCCCAACACGGCCCGGAAATTGAAAAAAAAGTGCGCTGGCTGAGTACTTTACCCGACAAGCTGAATGGCGTCATTCTGGGCAATGAGGTTCTGGATGCCACACCCGTGCGACGATTCAAATGGAGCAATACCGGACCGCTTGAGGCCTGGGTTCAACAGGTCGACGGTGCGCTTCAATTGGTGTGGCAAGCCGCCGACCCCCAATTTGCAACCACCGTGACTCAACTGCAGACCCAGCACGGACCTTGGCCTGAAGGGTATGAGTCTGAAGTGGCCGAGCAAAGCATTGCTTGGGTAAAAACCGTCACCGACCGTTTAAATGGCATTGCCTTGATGATTGACTACGGCTTTCATGGGGCTCTGTATTACCTTCCCACACGACACAAGGGCACTCTGCGCGCAACAAGCCGCCACACTGCACACGACGATTTTCTAGCCAAAGTGGGTGAACAGGATTTGACCGCTCATGTGAATTTCAGTGCGGTGTATTCGGCCTTGAGTAGCTGCGGCGGGGAACTGGAAGGGTATTCCCACCAAGGCGAATTTTTGCTGGGTCACGGCATTCTTGAGTTGGCGACTCAGCAACCTGAGTTCACCCACCCCACCCGTGGTGCGCACCTACGACAAAACCTGAACACCCTGCTTAATGAAGCGGACATGGGTGAGGCATTCAAAGTGATTTGCTGGAGCAAAGGTGTGAATGCGGAAGGCACAACACTGAATCAGGCTTTTCTGGCCAACGACCGGAGTGGCGATCTTTAAGTGCCACAGGCTTTGAGCTCGCCTTTACTGTTGAGCTCAAAAATGGACTGCACGGATTTGATTTGATCTGGCGTTCCCCTCAATTCAAAAAACACGCGAACTGGCCCCAAGCGTTCACGAATCTGAACACCGGCGACCCCACGCTTGATCAAATCATCCCTTTGTACATTTGCACGCTCAACATCGCGAAAAAGTCCCAGTGAAATGGTGCCTTGCAAGGGCCCAGGGGTGGTGATGTAAAACATGTCAGTGATGCCCTTACCTGACAACTGATCGATACCCACACCAGTGTTGACGATTTCTTGAGGCAGAAACACGACGTAGCCAACAGGGACCTGCCTTTCCAACCGGTCTGTCTCCCCCCCCCAGTTGGAGAGAGAATCCGCAACACGGGCAGACTCACTTTGAAGCAAGGGCCCCCACTGCAAGCAGGTCTGATTGTTTTTTGGGTCCTCAAAAACCTGCTTGCTGGCGCTTTCAATGGCCGAATCCAGTTGCGCCAACCCTTCCTTCAGGTTGATTTTGGGTGCAACAGGGGCATTGCTGCGCGCCACCTCCACAGCTTGCTGCCAGGGTTTCTCAATGGTCACCCATTCTGAGCGAAGCCCGCTGCTTTCCATTTGCTTCAAACCGGCGCCGCTTTCAAGCAGCCCCCAGCCCAACCAGGCAAAATTGGTGACAACCAGCACCCCCACCAAGACTTTCCAACCATTCATGATCTGCCCTGCACTGAACATTGGTAGTCGAACACTAGGCCCTTGAATACTGCGTGTTCAAGCAAATGAGCCTGTGGAAAGTACATCACCATCTGGTGCGCGAACCCACCGGAAAACCAGACAACCGGGGTTTGCTCATATTGATGCGCCAACTGATTGACCAAGGATTGGACAAAGGCCGCCTGCATGCGCCCTACACCCTCCCCAATGGCTCGTTGGGTCGTCCCCGGCCAAAAACCTGAATCGAGGTGTGAAGCGGGTACCCCCAATCTAACCGGTGGCAATTCCGCGGTATTGACGTGAAGGCTGTCAAACATCGTGTGCAGGCCTGGCACAATAAAACCGCCCAGATGCTGCCAGCCAGCCTGATCGACAACGGCATCAACAGTAGTGGCCGTGCCAAAACTGACTAACAAGTTAACCTGGGCATGGCTGTTTTGCGAAACCGCCAAACACGCAGCCCAACGGTCTTTACCCAACTGGGACGGATTTTCATAAGCAGACCGCATTGGCACTTTCGTATTGACGCTAAGCACATGCAACGGCACATGGTGCTGCTCGCACAGGCGTCGCACGGCCCGCTCGAAATCTGGACCCAGCACATTGCACAACAATACTGCAGCCACAGGGTTGTCAAGGTCACTCAATACAGAGGACAAAAGATCGCCCAACACCGTGCAAGCGTTTTCAAAAGGCTTGAGTTCTGAGGTTGGCTGACTTGAAAAATTCATTGCATTGGAGAAATTCTGCTGCAAGTTGTCAAAAAGGCACCACTTCACCAAGGTGTTTCCCGCATCCATGCACAGCAACACCGGGGTTTGGTTCATGCAGCCACCCGCAGTGACAAATCGCCTGCTATCACCGAACGCAAACCATTGCTGGTGCTAATCAGATAAGCACCGTTTTCGTCGATTCCCATCGCCCGCCCTGAAAACAGGGCCTTGCCCTCCTCCAGCACAACAACTTCCAGCCCAAGCCAGGCATCTCTCAATGCGAACTGCTTGAACAAGGCTGATATACCTTGGGCCCGGGCTGCCTCAACCTGGTGCAGGATAGACAACACACACGCCTCTGCAAGCTCGCGCAATGAAGGCAATATGGACGCGTCAACCCATTGAACCAGACAGCTTGCACCCGCACCCGAAAGCGCCTGCGGCACATCAACTGGATGAACGTTGAGCCCCACTCCGATAACCGTGGTCGCGCCCGAACCGGTATGGAAAGACTCACACAACACACCGCCCAGCTTTTGTCCGCCGACAATCAAGTCGTTGGGCCATTTCAATTGCACAGGCACCTCAAACCGTTCGAGCACCTCCGCAACTGCTAAACCCACGCACAGGGGCAAAAATGGAAGTTGGTACCCAGCCACGGGCAAACCCAGCGAGAAACACAGGCTTGCCCCTGGCACAGCTTTCCAGCTACGGCCAGCCCTTCCTCGACCTGCTGTCTGTGCCTGGGTCAGCACAACGGCGCAGCCCGACACCCGGCCTTGCTGGTAGGCGCGACTCAGGTAATCATTTGTGGAGTCGACTGAATCAAGTTCAATCCAGTGCACATCGGCTTGGGTTAACATCAATCGGGGTAGTTGGTCTCAAGTTGCAAAATTTTGCTCATCTTAACCCCCGGAAGGGACACAAAACCAAGGAATTGTTCAAACTCAATGTCTCCAATCCACGCCAGCCTGCTCAAAAGGACGCCTTACACCGGAATTCTGATGTTTGCGAGCCTGTACGCCTGCGTGGTGATTCACCTCAGCCTTTTCCCTTACACAGATTGGCGCCACATCGGTATCGGTCCGCTTGAGTTTCTGTTCGGCCCCTGGATACCCGTACATCAGAAAGTGCTTTGGGCAGACGTATTCCTGAATATCGCAGGGTATGTGCCCCTGGGGGTTTTAATGCTGCTGGGGCTGAATCGGCAACCCAGAACATTCGACAAGATATTGGTTGTGGTGCTTTGTGTTCTGGTGTCGCTGGCGCTGGAGTCTTTGCAAACATTTCTGCCAACCCGTGTACCCTCGAAAATGGACGTGGTGACCAACGGGATCGGCGGCGCCATTGGCGTATTGGTTGGCATCTACGTCACTGCACACCACCGCATAGCGCCTCTGCTAAACCAGCGACTGGAGCATTGGCTGATACAACGCGCGTGGATCGGCATGGGCCTGCTCTGCCTGTGGTTTCTCAGTATTTTGCCTCCACAAAACCCCGCATTCAGCACCGGGCTGTGGCTGGGCAACCTGTTTGAAATTCCCGGGCCGCTGCAACACGGCACACCATTTGGACTTCCCCTTGATTTGCTGCTTCGAATTGAAACCGTTGCGCCAACTTTCATCAACTACTGCTTTTTGATGTGCGCCTGGATGATCGGGCTTGCACAAACACAGGCGGGCTCACCCAGAACTCGCTTGCTGATCGTGCTGATTGTCTTGACGCTGGCAATACGCTTGCTGGATTACCTGGTTATCGCCCCCTCATCAGCCTGGGTTTACCTGACCCAACGGTGGCTTGAAGCTCACGGCCTGAGCCTGGCCATTGCGTTTGTGGCGGCACTCAGCATTTCGATGATGCCTGTATCGCCCCATCACCTGGCAAGAATTGGACTGATCCATTTGTTGGCAGGCTGGTTGATCACCCTGCTGCTACCCGGAGTATACGACCCGGAAATGACGACCTCGGGCGGCGGAGCACTGACCATCTTGCGCAGCTTGCAGGAAGCCGGTCGATGGGTCAGTGAGCTGTGGCCAATTCTGGCGCTGACTGTTTTGACCTTTTTAAGCCTGCCAGAACGGCGTTTTCGGCGATAATAAGGACTCAACCCCAGTACCCGAGCGGACCCACCAAGTCATGAGCTACTTCGAGAAACACGTTTTCTTCTGCACCAACCAACGCGCAAACAATGAAAGCTGTTGCGCAGACTGCCACGCCACACCTGCCCATGCGCATGCCAAAGACCGCATCAAAAAACTGGGATTGAACGGGCAAGGCAAGATACGCATGAACAAGGCAGGCTGCCTGGACCGCTGCGACGAAGGCCCGGTGATGGTGGTGTACCCCGAAGGAGTTTGGTATACCTACGTGGACATCACTGATGTGGATGAAATCATTGATTCCCACCTGGTGGGCGGTCAAATTGTCGAGCGCCTGCGACTGCCATGAATCCGCGAACCCGACATGAGTTGTGGGAAGGTCAGGCTGGCCCCATTGAAGTGTCAATTGACGAACCAACTGGTTCTCCCGTTGGACTGGCCGTGGTTGCACACCCTCACCCACTGTTCGGCGGCACCAAAGACAACAAGGTGGTACAGACACTGGCACGGGCTTTCCTGCAACTGGGCTATATCACGGTTCGATTCAACTTTCGTGGTGTTGGGCAAAGCGCGGGCGCACATGACAACGGCAACGCAGAATGTGAAGACCTGGTTCAATTGACCCAAGAGGCCCGGACCAAACTGTTGTCAGCAGATTTGCAGAATCAGCCCGTCGCATTGGCTGGATTTTCTTTTGGTGCTTTTGTCACAAGCCATGCTGCTGAACGTCTGCGTAAAACAGAGGTCTCAGTTGGCAAAATGGTGCTGGTTGGCACCGCAACGAGCCGGTTTTCCGTGGCACCTGTCCCGGAGAACACACTGGTGATTCACGGTGAAGTGGATGACACGGTGCCTTTGACAGACGTGCTTCGGTGGGCTAACGGCACCAACGTGCCGGTGATTGTCATGCCGGGCGTGGAACATTTTTTTCACGGAAAACTGCCTCAACTCAAAGAGCTGGTTGTGCGTTACTACCCAAGCTGAACGCCCAGCCGAATTCTTCCAATTTTTTAATACAGGAGCGTATTACTTGTTTAATTCAAGACTTTCCCGATTCAAACGCCATTTGGGTCAGCTGTCGTTGATTCTCGGCTTGAGCATCACCTCACATCAAGCGATTGCCCAATCCAGCGTCATGCCGCCCGCTCCTGAAATCGGCGCCAAAGGCTACATGCTTCTTGACCTGACCACGGGACAGACCTTGGCAGAATTCAACAGCCGTGAACGGCTTGACCCGGCCTCATTGACCAAGCTGATGACAGCTTATATGGCGTTCGCGGCACTGGAAAGCAAACAGATCCGCATGGATCAGCAAGTACCTATTTCTCCTTATGCCTGGAAGGCTGAAGGATCACGAATGTTTGTTGAACCCAACAAACCTGTGACAGTAGAAGAATTGCTGTATGGCGTGATTGTTCAATCCGGCAACGATGCCAGCCGTGCAATTGCAGAATTGCTGGCCGGCGACGAAAACAACTTTGCGACCTTGATGAACCAGCAAGCAAAACGCCTTGGCCTGACTGACACCAACTTCAAGAATTCAACTGGTCTTCCAGATCCACAGCACTACACGACAGCGCGTGACCTGGGCATTTTGGCAAAACGCATCATTCTCGACTTCCCCGAGTATTACAAAAAGATGTATTCGACCAAGGAATACACCTACAACGGCATTCGCCAGCCCAACCGCAACCGCTTGCTGTGGATCGACCCATCGGTAGACGGCATGAAAACAGGGCACACCGAATCTGCTGGCTACTGCCTGGTCAGTTCAGCCAACCGGAAGCTGCCAAACGGCGTTGACCGACGATTGCTGTCAGTGGTGTTGGGCACAAGCTCGGATCAGGCACGTACCCAGGAAAGCCTGAAGCTCATGAATTATGGCTTCCAGATGTTTGAAACAGTGAAGCTTTATTCAGCCAACCAAGCGATCAGTGCCAGCGACGTGTACAAAGGCCAGTCCAAAGAAGTGAAGCTGGGCGTGACCAGGGACCTGCTGATTAACGTGCCACGCGGCATGGCCAAGCAACTGAAAGCCACGGTGGAGAAGAAGAACACCCTGATTGCCCCGATCCCTGCTGGTACCGAACTTGGCCATCTGAAACTGACCCTGAACGGCGAAACAATTGGCAAGGTACCCTTGTTGGCGCTGGCTACAGTGGAAGAAGCGGGCATTTTCGGTCGACTGGTTGACTCCGCAAAACTGTGGTTTGAAGAGTAAAAAAGATGAATCAGCCAATGTCTGGAGAACCGAAGAAAAGCCTGATCGAATTTCCCTGTCACTTTCCAATCAAGGTCATGGGGAAAAACGTACCTGAGTTCTCACAGGTGATTTGTGATTTGCTGCTGGCGATGAATCCGGGCTTTGATGTTGCCGGGGTGAATATGCGGCCAAGCAGCAAAGGCAATTACCTGAGCCTGACCTGCAATGTTTATGTCAATAACCAGGATGAATTGGACGACATCTACCGGGCCTTGTCGGGTCATAAACTGGTGTCTGTTGTGTTGTGACCTCACTGACATGAAAGCAAAAAAGGCTGCGTTCCGTTTCTGGCGGACGCAGCCTTTTTTTGCAGGCAGACCTTTAATCAGGAGACGCTACACACCATAGCGACTTCTGTATTCTTTCACTTTTTCATACCAGCCAGCCAGACGTACATTGGCCGCCTGACGGGTCAGAAGGTAACGCAACAGGTCTTGCAGGTTGGCAATTGCAATCACCGGGATTCCATACAGCTGCTCAACTTCCTGAACGGCTGAATGCTGGGTGTCCTGCCCATCGCGCATACCTTTTTCCATTCGGTCCAAAGCGATCAAAACGGCGGCGGGTTCAGCGCCATTGGCACGGATGATTTCCACGGATTCTCGCACGGAAGTACCTGCGGAGATAACGTCATCCACGATAACGACCCGCCCTTCCAAAGGAGCCCCGACCAATGAACCGCCTTCACCGTGGTCTTTGGCTTCTTTGCGATTGAAGGCATACGGTACATCTTTACCCCGACGAGCCATTTCCATCGTGGCACCAGCCACCAAAGGAATGCCCTTGTAAGCAGGCCCAAACAGCATGTCGAACTCAATTCCACGCTGCGTGGTTTGTTCCATCAAGGTTTGTGCGTAAAATTCACTGAGTTTTTGTAAAGACGAACCCGTGTTGAACAAACCCGCATTGAAAAAATACGGTGACATTCTTCGCGCCTTGGTTTTGAATTCACCGAAGCGCAAGACCTGCTTCTCGACAGCAAACTGCAAAAACTGATCGGAAAGTACCTGCAAATTTTGATTTGAATCGACCACAATCAATCCCTAAAACAGACTTCAAACAATGACCCGCATTATCTCAGCAAATCTGAATGGAATTCGTTCTGCACACACAAAAGGATTTTTCGACTGGATGAATGAAAGCCAGGCCGATGTGGTGTGCGTACAGGAAATCAAAGCCCACCTGGCCGACTTGGGGCCCGAGCACTTGCAACCCGGGGAATACACGGGTTATTTCCAGGCAGCAGAGAAAAAGGGCTACAGCGGCGTGGGGATTTACAGCAAAACAAAGCTACTTAACGTCACTTACGGCCTGAATAACCACGAGTTCGACGCAGAAGGACGCATGATCACTGCCGAATTCGAAAACATGATTGTGTCATCGATCTATTTCCCTTCCGGCAGCAGCTCTGAAGATCGTCAACTGGCCAAATTCCGGTTTTTAGAACATTTTGCAACGGTTTTTGAGGAAGTTGAAGCAAAAACAAAACCTGTGGTGCTTTGTGGGGACTGGAATATTGCCCACCAGGAAATCGACCTGAAAAACTGGAAAGGCAACCTGAAAAACAGCGGTTTTTTGCCTGAGGAGCGCGCCTGGATTGGCGACGTGATGAACAAACGCGGCTGGGTGGATGCATATCGCGTGCTGTATCCCGAAGAAACGGATGGTTGTTACACTTGGTGGAGCAACCGCGGGCAGGCTTATGCAAAAAACGTGGGGTGGCGCATTGACTACCAGATGGTCAGCCCGACATTGCGGGAGCATATTCGCGAGGTCAGCGTGTACAAAGCCAAGAAGTTTTCGGACCATGCGCCGTTGATTGCGGACTACGATTACCCATTGTGATTCGCGAACTGGTTTTTACCCATTCGCGCGAATTTGGAGCAACCGCCGCCGGGTATGAAAAGCCCATCAGCGCGAATTCCAGTCGCCTCGCCTGAAAACCTGGTTTTCCCTTTTTGAAATTCACATTGACTCAACACACTCGACAAAACAGATGGTCGAGTGTGTTGTCGGCTTGCAGCCGAACGTTGCATGTGAATTCAAACGGGCAGGTTTTCTTGAATGGCGAAGCGACTGGAACATCGCTGCCGATTGAGCCCAAACCCGACGGTGATTCATCGCGCGCCTAAAAGCAATCACACCGAGGTTGCAACACCGGCAGTGCCTAAATTCACGACAGGTGGCTGACGAGCGGCCTGATGATTGCGTACCTAGGCTGGGTTCAAAGCCTTCCCGGCAATGCGCTTGCTTGTTCCGCACATTCAGGAAAACCGCCCCTTTTGAACAAGGATTCAATGTTCGCGCGCGGCGCGACACATCAACCCGACCGTGTGTTTTGTCGGGTTGATGTGAATACAAAGCCTTCGTTCAAAAAGGGATCAGCGGTTTTTCGTGCGGAATCGGGCAAGGCACGCCGGGAAGGCAATAAATCACCCCAGCCAGTGAATTCAGCTCAGCTTGGCTTTCAGAATCTCATTCACCTGCGCCGGGTTGGCCTTGCCACGCGCAGCGCGCATGATTTGCCCCACCAGGAAGTTAAAGGAGGCTTCCTTGCCCGCTTTGTATTCCGCAACAGGACCTGGGTGAGCTGCCAAGACATCGTCGATCATCTTTTCAACAGCGCCAGAATCGGAAATCTGCTCCAGCCCTTCACCCTTGACGCACGCATCCACGTCGCTGTACTTGCCCTCCCACAGGGCAGCAAAAACAACTTTCGCGGTTTTGTTGTTCAAAGTGCCATCGACCACGCGCTTCACCAGAGCAGCCATCAGTTCAGGGGCAATCGGCGACTCGGCGGGGGTTTTGTCGTCGCGGTTCAAGCTGGCAGAGAACTCGCCCAACAACCAGTTGGCCAAAGGTTTTGCTTTGTCGGCACCCGCCACCGCAAGAGCTGACTCAAAGTAGTCGGTCATGGCGCGGCTGGCCGTCAGGGTGACAGCATCGTATTCGCTCAAGCCCAAATCGCCGGTGTAACGCGCCTGCTTCTGCCCCGGCAATTCAGGCATTTCTGAGCGCACCTGCTCAACCCATTCTGGAGAAATCATGAGTGGTGGTAAATCTGGGTCTGGAAAGTAGCGGTAGTCTTCCGAATCTTCCTTGCTGCGCATGGATCGGGTTTCATTGCGATCCGGGTCGTAAAGGCGTGTTTCTTGTTTGATTACGCCGCCATCTTCGATGATTTCGATTTGGCGCTGTGCCTCATACAAAATGGCCGCCTGCAAGAACTTGAAGCTGTTCAGATTCTTGATTTCGCAACGCGTACCCAATTTGCTTTCACCCTTTGGGCGAACGGACACGTTGGCATCACAGCGGAAACTGCCTTCCTGCATGTTGCCATCACAAATGCCCAGCCAGGTCACCAAAGTGTGCAGTGTTTTTGCATAGGCCACGGCCTCTTCGGCCGAGCGCATATCAGGCTCAGTCACAATTTCCAGCAAGGGCGTGCCTGCGCGGTTCAAATCAATTCCTGATTGCCCGGCGAAGTCTTCATGCAGGCTTTTGCCGGCATCTTCTTCCAAGTGCGCGCGCACAAGGCGCACTGTTTTCATTTGGTCGCCCAGCAAGAAGCTGACGGTGCCGCCCTGCACCACTGGAATTTCAAACTGGCTGATCTGGTAGCCCTTGGGCAAATCAGGGTAAAAATAGTTTTTTCGGGCAAACACCGAATGCTCTGCCACCTTGGCACCCACCGCCAAACCAAACTGGATGGCGCGCTGCACTGCTGCCTTGTTCATCACCGGCAGCACGCCTGGCAAGGCCAAGTCAACTGCGCAGGCTTGCGCATTGGGCTCGGCGCCAAAAGCCGTACTGGCGCCGGAGAAAATTTTTGATTCCGTGGTTAGCTGGGTGTGGGTTTCAAGACCCACCACAATTTCCCATTGCATGGCGTGATCCTTTAATTAAAACGGTGTGCGAAGGTGCCAATCGGTGGCGGCCTGATAGTGATCAGCCAAAGCCAGCAACTCACCTTCCTTGAAATAGTTGCCAATCAACTGCATGCCCACCGGGCGGCCTTTGTCGCCAAAGCCCACGGGCACGCTCATGCCAGGCAATCCGGCTAGGCTGGTACTGAGGGTGTAAATATCGGCCAAATACATTTGAACCGGGTCGGCAGACTTTTCACCCAGATTCCAGGCCACAGTGGGGCTGACCGGACCAGCAATGAAGTCGCACTGCTGAAAAGCCGCTTGGAAATCCTGCGCAATCAGGCGGCGAATTTTCTGGGCCTGCAAATAATAGGCGTCGTAGTAGCCATGTGACAGCACATAAGCGCCCACCATGATGCGGCGCTGCACCTCCAGACCAAAGCCTTCGGTGCGTGAGTTCTCGTACATGGACTTCAAATCGGTGTATTCGGCTGCGCGGTGGCCATAACGCACGCCATCAAAGCGTGACAGGTTTGAACTGGCTTCCGCAGGCGCAATCACATAATAAGCAGGAATCGACAATTCCGTACGGGGTAGGCTAATGTGAACCAGCGTGGCGCCCATGGCTTCAAGCTGTTTCAGTGCATCATCAATTGGTGCTCGCACGTCGGCGGCCAAGCCTTCTCCGAAGAACTCGGCGGGCAAGCCCACACGAATGCCAGCCAATGGCTTTGCCCCATCGCCACCGCGCAGGGGTTTGCCAAATCCGGCGGTGAAGTCTTCGCGCATGCCTTGGGAAACCGCTGGGCGCTGCACGCTGGTGCTGTCCTTCACATCAAAACCGACCATGGTATTCAATACCAGCGCGCAATCGCGCGCGCTGTGGGCCATGGGGCCAGCCTGGTCCAGGCTGCTGGCGTAGGCAATCATGCCGTAGCGGCTGCAACTGCCATAAGTGGGTTTGATGCCGGTGATACCGCACAGTGAAGCGGGCTGGCGAATCGAGCCGCCCGTGTCTGTACCCGTGGTGAACGGCACCACGCCTGCAGCCACCGCCACAGCAGACCCACCTGATGAACCACCGGGAACAGCCTGCGTGTCCCATGGGTTCAAGCAGGGGCCATAAGCGCTTTTCTCATTAGAAGACCCCATGGCGAACTCGTCGCAGTTGAGTTTGCCAATACTGACCGACCCCGCTGCATTCAAACGCGACACCACTTCAGCATCAAACGGGCTTTTGTAGCCAGCCAACATTTTTGAACCAGCCGTACTGGTCCAGCCCTGCGTCACAAAAATATCCTTGTGTGCTGTTGGAATGCCCAACAAAGCGCCGCGTTCACCAGCGGCCAGCCGTGCGTCGGCTACCTTGGCCTGTTCCAGGGTGAGGTCATCGCGAATGTCCACGAATGCGTTCAAACTGGACTGCTGGCCTGCTGAGCGCAATGCTTCTTGCGCCAACTCGGTGGCACTGGTTTTTTTCTCATCCAGCAGCGTTCGCAGCCGGGAAATACTTTGAAGTTCTGAAGACATGCTTAAAACCACATTCCAATGTCAGATTGGTAATAAAAAAGGGGGCAACTTTGCAATGAACGTTCGGGATTTAATCAATGACCTTGGGCACAAGGAACAAGCCCTTCTCCGCGGCCGGCGCATTGGCCATGTTGGCTACCCGGTTGTCTGCTTCAGACACGGCGTCTTCGCGCAGGCGCAAGGCGATAGGCTGAATCAATGAAATTGGATGCGCGAGGGGCTCGACACCATCGGTGTTTTCGCTGCTCAAGCGATCGGCCAGTTGCATAATGTTGTTCAATTGTTGCTCGAGGGCCTGGGCTTGTTCAGGAGCCAGCTTCAGACGCGACAAAGCCGCAATTTTTCCAATTTGCCCGGAATCCAGGGACATAAATTTTCTCCGCCGACAAGCAGGCCTGAACATCAACTCTAATCGATGCAAATGCCGCTTGGTGAAAGTCTGTGTTGATCAAAGTCGTCTTATTTTATAGGTTATCATCGGTGGTTACGCCACTTGACAAGTGAAGTCCCATAATTAGTGGCGTGCCGTACAACTTCTAGACAACTTTGAGCTTCGCGGGCTTGGCAGCTCTCCAACTACACGATACAGGTTAGAACATCACCATGTTTGGGTTTCTACGCAGCTACTTATCAAACGACTTGGCCATTGACTTGGGCACGGCCAACACCCTTATTTACGCCCGCACAAAAGGGATTGTTCTTGACGAACCTTCCGTAGTTGCAATTCGCCAGGAAGGCGGACCCAACGGCAAAAAAACAATCACTGCAGTTGGCCTTGAAGCCAAGCAGATGCTGGGCAAGGTACCGGGCAATATCGAAGCAATCCGCCCCATGAAAGACGGCGTGATTGCCGATTTCACCGTGACTGAGCAAATGCTCAAGCAGTTCATCAAGATGGTTCACGAAAGCCGCCTGTTTTCCCCCAGCCCCAGAATAATCATTTGCGTGCCCTGTGGTTCTACCCAGGTTGAACGCCGGGCCATTCGTGAAAGCGCATTGGGTGCAGGCGCTTCGCAGGTTTATCTGATTGAAGAACCAATGGCTGCAGCTATTGGTGCCGGCTTGCCGGTGTCCGAAGCTTCAGGCTCCATGGTTGTGGACATTGGTGGTGGCACCACGGAAGTGGGTATTATTTCCTTGGGCGGCATGGTTTACGCGGGAAGCGTGCGCGTGGGCGGCGACAAGTTTGACGAAGCGATCATCAGCTATATCCGTCGCAACTACGGCATGATGATCGGCGAACCCACAGCCGAAGCAATCAAGAAGCAGATTGGTTCTGCTTTCCCTGGCTCGGAAGTGAAAGACATGGAAGTAACCGGCCGCAATTTGTCTGAAGGTATTCCACGCCGTTTCACCATTTCTTCCAACGAAATTCTGGAAGCGCTGACCGAACCACTGAATGCAATCGTGTCAGCAGTGAAATCCGCATTGGAACAAACACCACCCGAGCTGGGCGCAGACATTGCCGAACGCGGCATGATGTTGACCGGTGGCGGCGCGTTGCTACGCGACCTGGACCGATTGTTGATGGAGGAAACCGGCTTGCCCGTGCATGTGGCCGAAGATCCATTGACCTGTGTGGTCAGGGGTTGTGGCCTTGCGCTGGAACGCATGGACAAGTTGGGCACCATTTTCACGAGTGAATAAGCAGAAACGCAACCGGTTCTAACTTTGGCTTCTCACGCAGCCTGGCGTTAAACCAGAGACAAGCCTATGGAGTACTCACCACCACCGTTGTTCAAACAAGGGCCATCCGCACGTGTGCGGCTGGCCTTCTTTGTTGCGCTTTCAGTCGGCCTGCTGTTTCTTGATGCCCGCTTTGGCGCTATGGAAGTGGTACGCAAGGTGGTGGGCACAGTGCTGTACCCGGTGCAGCGACTTGCAAGCTTTCCCCTGGAAATAGGGGAAGCAGGGCTGGAGTATGTGACTACACTGGGCTCACTAAAAACCGAGAATGAAGCCTTGCAGCTGGAAAAGCTTCAGGACAAACAACGACTTCACGAACTGCAAACGCTGAAAGTGGAGAACGAGAAACTGCGCAAGCTGATGAATGTGGGCAATACCCTGCAGGTCAAGCGCGCCATCCTCAGCGAAGTAGTCAGTGATGCGCGCGATCCGTTTTCCAGAAAAATCATCATCGGCAAGGGCTCCATTCAAGGCATTCGCGAAGGCATGCCCGTGATTGACGAACTTGGCCTGATGGGCCAGGTCACCCGGACATTTCCCAGCCGGGCGGAGGTCAGCCTGATCACCGACAAAGAGCAGATTATTCCGGTTGAAAGCCTGCGAAACGGCCTTCGTAGCGTGGCCTACGGCGGACTGGACGGTGGGCTGCTGGAATTGCGCTTTATGGCTGCCAATGCAGAAATTGAAAACAACGATCTGCTGGTCACTTCCGGCCTGGACGGGGTTTATCCACGGGGAATACCGGTCGCGCGCGTGATGCGCGTAGAGCGGAATTCCAGATACGCATTCGCCAGCATTTTTTGCGAACCGATCGCCGGCGTTGAACAGCATCGTTTCGTACTTGTTTTGGATACAGCACGGGAAACGCTGACGCCTGAGGAAGCTGCACCTGCTTCGATTGAAGGACCTCCTGCACCAACGACAGCCCCCCAAGCAACCCCAACAACAACGCCAGCAGCATCGTTAGCGCCATCTTCAGTGCCATTGGCTGCACCCGCAGGTTCAGCGACGCCCGCAGTGCAAGGGGGAAGTAATGGCAATTAACCCATTTGGGAATTCAGAGATTCTTAGGCCAGTGAACCCGTGGTTCATCCTGATTTCCTTGTCAGCTGCGCTGTTGTTCAAACTTCTTCCCCTGGATCGAAGCTGGATCACACCCGACCTGCTGGCCTTGGTGCTGGTGTTCTGGAATATCAGGCAACCCCGACGAATCGGGATTGGTGTGGCCTGGTGCTTCGGCGCAGCGGTGGATGTGCACACCGCCAGTGTGTTTGGTGAGCATGCACTGGCCTACACTTTGCTGTCCTATTTTGCGATCACAATCCACCGCCGGGTCATGTGGTTTTCACCCGTGATGCAGGCTGCTCATATTTTCCCCCTGCTTCTTGCGGCACAGGCTATTACCGTCGCAATTCGGGTCATGTTCGGAGGAATATTCCCCGGCCCCTGGATGTTTGCAGAAAGTGCGCTCACCGCCGCACTGTGGCCGCTTACCCAGTTTTTGTTGCTGGCACCTCAAAAGTTGCCTCAACACCGTGATAACGACCGCCCGATATGACCGAGTTTACTCACCCGGAACAGGCGATCAAACAGTTCAAATTCAGACTGTTCATTGCAGGCGTGTTCGTTGTGGCCTTGTTTGGTGTTCTGGTAGCACGGCTACTTTGGCTACAGGTCGTCAGCTACGAGAAATACCAGTCCAAGGCGGAAGACAACCGGGTTACGATTGTGCCGCTGGTTCCCAACCGCGGTTTGATACTGGACCGCAACGGGGTCGTGCTGGCGAACAATTACTCGGCATACACGCTTGAAATCACACCATCAAAAATTGACAAGCTTGACGAAATGATTGACCAACTGGGCAAGATTGTCGAAATTTCTGCCCTGGATCGCCGCCGCTTCAAAAAACTGCGTGCAGAATCCAAACGATTCGAATCCATCCCGATTCGAACCCGCCTGACCGACGAGGAAGTGGCACGGTTCGCCGTACAAAGTTTTCGTTTTCCCGGGGTCGAGATCAAAGCACGTCTGTTCAGACAATACCCACATGGCCCACATGCAGCCCACTTGCTGGGTTACATCGGTCGCATTTCTGCCAAAGACCAGGACCGAATCGAAGAACTGGACCAGACCAACAATTACCGAGGCACGGCCTACATTGGCAAAGACGGCCTTGAAAAGCGTTATGAAACGGAACTGCACGGTCGAACGGGATTTGAAGAGGTGGAAACCTCGGCAGGAGGCCGGGCGGTTCGTGTACTGTCCAGATCGCCGGCTGTACCCGGCAACAATCTGATGCTGTCAATCGACATTCGCCTTCAGAATGCTGCTGAGAAGGCGCTCGAAGGAAAGCGCGGCGCATTGGTGGCCATCGACCCACGCAACGGCGACATCCTCGCCATGGTCAGCGCGCCCAGCTTCGACCCCAATCTGTTTGTTGAGGGTATTGACTCCGAGAACTGGAAAGCCTTGAATGAAAGCATCGACAGGCCCTTGTTGAACCGCCCGTTGGCAGGCACCTACCCCCCGGGATCCACTTTCAAACCCTTCATGGCATTGGCAGCACTGGAAGGCGGTTTTCGTACAGCTTCTTATGGACTGAGAGACCCCGGCTATTATGATTTTGGTGGGCGTCGATTCATGGACGACAAAATTGGCGGGCATGGCGTAGTGGACATGTACAAATCAATTGCCGAGTCATGCAACACCTATTACTACATGCTGGGCAGCGACATGGGAATAGATGTGATTGCCGAGTTCATGGGTCGCTTTGGCTTTGGGTCGCGCACAGGAATTGACCTGGATGGTGAACGAACAGGTGTTTTGCCCTCTAGGGAATGGAAGACCAAGGCTTTCAAAAGACCGGAAGCGCAGCGATGGTATTCCGGAGAAACCGTCTCCGTAGCGATTGGCCAAGGTTACAACAACTACACCCCACTTCAATTGGCCCATGCCACCGCTGTATTGGCCAGCGGCGGCATGAATGCTACACCCAGGCTGGTTCGGGCTTATCAGAACCCGGTCAGCGGCCAGGTCACTGAAAAACCGCTGGAAGCATTCAAGCAACTCCAATTGCAGGAAAGGCACGTAAATTCAGTGAAGCTGGGCATGCGGGGGGCGGTACTGGAAGGAACCGCACGTGGTGTGTTCAAGGACGTGACCTATGAAGTGGCCGGCAAAACGGGTACAGCACAGGTCTTCGGTTTGAAAAAAGGCGAGACCTACAAGGACCGCGCAGCCTCCGCTGAGCGACTCCGTGACCATGGGTGGTTCATTGCCTTCTCCCCCATGGAACAACCCGAAATTGCATTCGCAGCCATCGTGGAAAACGCAGGTTTTGGCAGCCAGTCTGCAGCCCCTGCCATCAAACAGGTTCTCGACGTGTTCTGGGCCTTGAAGGCGGAAAACGCACCGCCCTCAGCCTTGCCGGACCCGACCCCTCTTGAAGAGGAGACACCTCAATGAACAGGTCCCGCCCTATTCAGCGCGAGCGCATTTGGCCTCGAGTCAAACCTTTCCTAACGGTTTTTGACCCGGTCTTGGGTTCAATCCTGCTGGCATTGGTGGTGTTTGCCTTGATCACCCAATACAGCGCGGCATTCGATTTTGAAGGGCGCTTTCTCGACCACTCCCGCAATTTGTTGATCGCCTTTGGGGTCATGTGGGTCACCGCCAACCTGAAGCCTCAATTTTTGATGCGCATCGCCGTACCTCTGTATGTCACAGGCGTCTTGTTATTGATTGCTGTGGAACTGTTTGGCGACATATCCAAAGGGGCGCAGCGTTGGCTTAACCTGGGGTTCATCAGGATCCAGCCTTCTGAAATCATGAAAATTTCCATGCCACTCATGCTGGCGTGGTTTTTTCAGCAAAGAGAAAACGTATCGGGTTGGCGAGAATTCGCAGTGGCTTCGATCATTCTGGCAATTCCCGGCATCCTGATTCTCAAGCAACCCGACTTGGGCACAGCGCTGCTGGTTTTAGGGTCCGGGTTTTTCGTGATTTTCTTTGCCGGGCTTTCCTGGAAAATTCTGGCCTGGCTAACAGCGCTGTTTCTGGCCAGCCTGCCTGTGTTCTGGACACTGATGCACGATTACCAGCGGCAGCGTGTTCTTACCCTTCTAGATCCCACACAAGACCCGCTGGGCAAAGGCTTTCACATTATTCAATCCACTGTGGCAGTGGGTTCAGGTGGGTTCTCAGGCAAGGGGTTTTTGCAGGGCACTCAAACCCATCTTGAATTCATTCCGGAACGCACCACCGACTTTATCTTTGCTGTGCTCGCCGAGGAATTTGGTCTGTTGGGTTGCCTGGTCTTGTTGACGCTTTACACCTGCCTGATTGTGCGCGGCCTGGTGATTGCCGGCAATGCACCCACCCTGTTTTCAAGGTTGATGGCTGGGGCCATGGCGCTGATCTTTTTCACCTACGCATTTGTGAATATTGGCATGGTCAGTGGCATTTTGCCTGTGGTGGGCGTCCCCCTGCCCCTGATGAGCTATGGCGGTACCGCGATGGTGACACTGGGCATGGGTGCCGGTATCTTGATGAGCATTCAAAACACCAAAAAACTGGTGCAAACTTAAGCACACCCGACTCAAGGCCCCTGCCCCATGGAAACAGCCAGCCGAGCCTGGATGGACAAAACCCTCAGCACTGCGTTTTTGCCCTTTGTGCAGCGCTGGCGCGATGAGGACAGCGAACCTGCAAGCCGGTTTTTAAAATGGATCGTCAATGGCGAACATTTTGGGCACCTGGACAAAGCGCATTTGCCAATCATTCTGCCCGCATTTAAGGATGCCGGCCTGCCACTTGAGCACACCGCGCTCGGCCTGGAATTGGTGACAGATGCAAACCAGCAGACGTTAAGTGCCGCCCTGATTTCAATTGCACAACGGCTACGCGCATTTGGTCTGGTGCCCGGCTGGCGGAATGAAGAGCAGTTGGTATTGAATCAAGGCGGGGAGCTCATTGCGCAAGCTGAAAGGGCTTTGTTCAAAACTTTGGGACTTAGAAGCCGGGCAATACACGTGCATGTTGAGAACCAGCATGGCCAGATTTGGACCGGCGTTCGTGCACACACCAAACACGAAAATCCCGGCATGCTCGACAACGTGGCTGCCGGTGGTATTGCCAGTACGGAAAGCGTTGAGCAAACGCTTTGGCGAGAACTTGACGAAGAGGCAGGGCTGAATCCAGACAGTTTCTCCTGGATTAAACCGCTGCCTCCCGGTGAACTGGTGTTAAGTCGCCCCTTGCTGTATGGTGGCTGGCATCACGAAAACGTGGTTCTTTTTCATGGCCAGTTGAAACCGGGACACCGGCCTTGCAACCGGGATGGCGAAGTGGAAGCATTCCAGTTGATGAGCCCCAAGGCTTGCATTCATGCCATCAATACGCACCAATTTACACCGGATGCCGCCCTGTGCTGCGCATTGGCCTTGAGCACGGTCAAACAAAATCAGAAGGATTAAACATGTTGTTGGGTTTAAAAGCCGCCACCTACCGAATCGGCACCACGATGCTGCTGGACCAGGTTGAATTTTCCATCGAAGAACGCGAACGCGTGGCCTTGGTCGGCCGTAACGGTACCGGGAAAAGTACCCTTTTCCGCATACTGACAGGCGAAACAACACCTGAGGATGGCCTGGTGATCAAGCAGGACGGGCTACGCATGACTTGCCTGGAACAGGCTGTACCCCAGGAACACAACGAAACGATTTTTGATGTGGTTGCACAAGGGTTCGGCACTCTGGGCAAATCGATCAGTGTCAGTCGCACCTTGGGCCCGCGCAATCACGACGAACTGACTCCCGACGAGGCAAGCTTGCTGGAAAACGCCCAAAATGAATTGAGCGAACACCACGGCTGGCACCTGGAAAGTGAAGTGGACCAAATGCTTTCGCGCATGAAGTTACCCGCCGACCTGCCCTTCGCCAAACTGTCAGGTGGTATGAAACGCAAGGTGATGCTGGCCAAAGCCATGGTGAGCAACCCGGATGTGCTGCTACTTGATGAGCCTACCAACCACCTGGACATTCCGAGCATTGAATTGCTGGAAGAGCAGATTCGCCAGTTCAAGGGCGCTGTGATTTTTGTCAGCCATGATCGCTCATTCATGCGCAAACTGGCCACACGGGTCTGTGACCTGGACCGCGGCATGCTGAAAAGCTGGTCAGGCGGCTACGAGGGTTATCTGAAAGGCAAGGCGGAATTTTTGCATGCGCAAGAAAAAGCCACGGCCTTGTTTGACAAAAAACTGGCTGAAGAAGAAGTGTGGATTCGACGCGGCATTGAAGCCCGCCGAACCCGCAACGAAGGTCGGGTTCGCGCTCTGATGGAAATGCGCAAACAGTTCTCGGACCGCCGCAATGTGGTGGGTACCGCCAAAGTACAGGTACAGGAGGCCGAGCGAAGCGGAAAGCTGGTGGCGGAAATGACCGACATCAACAAACAGCTGGGTGACTTGCAAATTCTGCGCAACTTCACCAACACGATTTTGCGTGGTGAGAAAATTGGATTCCTCGGTCCGAACGGAATTGGAAAAACCACGGCACTGCGGGTTTTGCTGGGGCAACTGCCTCCCGATTCCGGAACCGTGAAACTGGGCACCAAGCTGGAAGTTGCGTATTTTGATCAATTGCGCAGCCAATTCAACGAAGAAGACACGGCGGTAGAAATCATCGGCGCCGGCAAGGAGTTCATCACGATTGATGGTCAGGCCAAACATGTCATCGGCTATTTGCAAGACTTCCTGTTCACACCCGACCGCGCCCGCCAGCCGGTGCGAAGCCTGTCCGGAGGCGAGCGTGCCCGCCTGATTCTGGCGCAATTGTTTGCGACACCCTCGAACGTGATGGTACTGGACGAACCCACCAACGACCTGGACATTGAGACACTGGAATTGCTGGAAGAAAAGTTGATGGCCTACCAGGGCACCTTGATTCTTGTCAGTCACGATAGGGAGTTTCTGAACCAGATCGTAACCCGCTGCCTGGTGTTTGAAGGCCAGGGCGTGGTGGGCGACTATGTGGGTGGCTATGACGACTGGCTGCGCCAACGAACTACAGACCCTTGGGCCAACGTAGGCAAAGAGCGGCTTGAAAACACACCGATGAGCCCGGCGGCAACAGTTGCTGCGACCACAGTTGCGGCATCACCTCAACCTCCGGCAGCACCCGTCAAAAAAGCAAAAAAGCTGGGCTACAAAGAACAGCGCGAACTCGAAACGCTGCCCGGATTGATCGAAACACTGGAAACTGAACAGGCTGACCTGGTGAACAAGATCGGAGCACCTGATTTTTATCAGCAGGAAAGCAGCGTAGTGACCGCAGCCCAGGCACGGCTTTCAGCTTTGGAAGAAGAGCTGCAGCAGGCCTATGCACGCTGGGAAGAATTGGACGCCTGAGAAAGATCAAAGCGTTGCTGTCAAAACTAGGAACGGGGACTTGCAGGCAAGGGGGCAAGCTGCCCCTGCGGGGTCAGTTGGATGTTCAGAGAATCCCACACTTCAGTGGCTTCCTGGTACGCACCAGCCAGCTGTAAACGCATGCCATAAAACAGCCTGGATTCAGGAAGCGCATTTGGAGTGTCGGGCACCCTGGCTTGAAGCAAAGCCCTGGCTGTTTCCTCGCTGGCAATGTGAAAGCTGCCGCTGACCACTCGGCCACCAGTTAAACGTCTGACTTCCCAAGTGAAGCTTTGCCCCCATTCAAACCTGGCGGCTGGCGGCAGGGTCAGGTACTCGCCTTCAAGTGGTTCGACCCAAAAGCGCTTTCCTTTGGCATCAAACAACATCAAATTGCCTTCGCGCGGCAAATCGCCCTTAAACAAAAACTCTGGATTGCGTGTAAGCAAAAGCGAACCATCCACAGGGTAAAGCGCCTGCAAGGTGATCTCTGACTCTTGTAGCTTGTCTTTGCTGACCACGCCGCGCGGCCGGGCATACACGGCAATCCAGTGATCGATCAAATCCAGTTCGGCTGGGGCAAGCGAAAACACTTTCGGGGCGGGCCCGGTGATCAGGCGAACAGTGTCTGCAATCACTTTCAACCTTGCCGGTCCGTTAAATACGCGGCGATTGCCCGTACTCAGGACGGCCACTGAAAATCGCTGTCCTCTGGGCACATTCACCGTGTGTCCATGCAACAAGCGCTGAGTGGGCAAGGCCCGGTACTGCTGCCCTTTGAGGTTGGTCACGAGTACCTTGTCAGTGGCCGCCAGCACGAACACAACTGCATCCCCAGCTTGGGCAAGGCCGGTGAACAGTCCACACACCAACAACAGACACGACAAAACCCTTTTCAATACCAGCCCACCAAAGACAAGCCCAAACCGAGATAATCCGATCTGTAATTGTAATCAATGAGACTTTCGCCATACCCGGAGAAATACTGCAAATGTCCTCGCAAGTTGCTGGTCAACGGGAAGGCCCAGTCTAATTGCACAGCCCCCCTGGACTGGTCACCGCCGCGGAAATTATGACGGGTCAACAGCGAATATTCGTGGCCTTCGCTTTTGTGAACAAGCAGCAAGTCACCGCGGCCCATGTAATCGCTGATGTCCGGGTTGTCGTCTTCGGCCGAGTCTTCTGACAGACGAACCCAAGGACGAATCTGGACCATGGTGTTCTCGCGCTCAAAACCGACCATGCCGATGAGCCGGTTCCACGAACGGGACAAAGGCAACGCCCGGCCGTTGGATTGGTGGTTCAAACTCAAGCCCAGCAAACGGGGTTCCCAGCCGGTTGCGTCCTTGAATTCGGACCAACTTGAGCGCCAGGTGAAAATCAGCTCGGGTTCGTAATTGGTTTCACGGAAAGGCCGGGACAGTTCCTGATTGAATGTTTGCCATCGGCTGGACTGGGTGTACGCAAACCACAAGTCGCCATTGTCACCGATGATGTCTTCCATCACTTTGGTTTTCAAACTCAGCTGAAACTTGCTTTCGTTTTGATCCAGATTCTCGGAAGTGGTGGTGGTGTTGGCCGGATTGGGGCTGCTTGGCCGATTGTTCGGGGATGCGTTGTGATACACCGGCAGCAGGTAGACTGGCTTGTACGGGCTGATTGAAAACGTGCCCCGCTTGGAGGATGGAGCCAACTCCCACCGGCGGTCCAGCCAGGACAGTGTGGTTTCTTCAGCGTTTTTATAAAGCAGCAAACCGCCGTCCACCGGAGCGGCGGCCGCCGGGGCAGTGCCGTCTTTTACAACCAGGCTTCGGCCTGTGGCATCATCAAAGCAGCGCAGGCGAAGTTGGTCGTCTTCCAGAAACAGGCAGGCGCGCAATGCGCGTTCGTCCAGTGTCTTGTTGGCAATGGTTTCAGTTTGAGCCCCTGCGTTCAGACAAAACAGGCTCAAGGTCAAAAGGATGAATTTGTTCATGATTGCGTGCTGCGAGAAGCGTGACTGGCTAGATACTCTCACATTTGGTTACAATTCCTAAATGGTTTCATTCCGCTTTAAAAAATCGTCGGCAAACAAAGACACTTCGCCCAGTGGGCCCGGTCGCGAGTTCACCATTGACGAACTGGCCCGCACGGCCAACACCACGGTTCGCAATGTGCGCGCCTACCAGGACAGGGGGCTGCTGGCACCACCAGAGAAACGTGGCCGAGTGGGCTTCTACAATGAGGACCACCTTTCACGCCTGAAACTGGTGGGCCAAATGCTGGGCCGTGGCTATACCCTGAACAACATTCAGGAAATGCTGGATGCGATCGACAAAGGCTACGACCTTCGGCAACTGCTGGGTTTAACGCACGCCATCACCAGCCCGTGGACCGATGAAATTCCGAAAAACTTCAATCCGGTTCATTTGGCCACCATGTTCGGGACCAATCTCAGCAGGGGCGCCTTGGCCAAAACCATTGAACTGGGTTTGCTGGAACCTGACGGCCTGCGCTACCGCGCACCCAGTCCGAAAATTCTGCATGCTGGCGCGGAAATGGCTAGTGAGGGCATTCCCCTGCTGGACTTGCTCGAATTGATCGATTCCCTGCGGGGGCACCTGGAAAGTTTTTGTGACCAAGCGGTGTCACTGTTCGTCAAGGAACTGGACCAGTATGGCGATAACCTTCCACCCAAGGAAGAGTTGCCGAGGTTGGCTCAGCTGATCTGGAAAATACGGCCTTTGGCCATGACTGCAATTGAGTCTGAGGTGTCTCGGGCGCTTCAAAAATCGGCAAGCAAATTCGTCAATGACCGCATTGTCGGCTTGATTGACAAGATGGCCGAGGAAATGCCAAACACCTTGGGCCAACAAGCCGAATCCTGGGTGCCCCCTCCCGAATCAACCGAGTCCCAGGACAAAGACAAAAAATCTTGACCCGTGGTCAGAGCAAAACCAGCAGCCGATTGGATGATTGTGTAGACCTGTAGGCGAAGCGCCTTGACACGGCCCTTATCAGGGCTAGCCCCATACCGCCCTCGGGCAGCTCGCTCAGGCTGAAATCCTGCTGAAACGATTCAACATTGCGCATGTTGTCCAGCACTGCCGCCGGTATTCTGCTGCCATGGTCTTCGACCAGCACTGCGATGCCGTGTTGAAATGCAGCCACGATCAAACCCAAAGGCGCCGGCTGCAGGTCTTTGAAGCCGTGCACCATGACATTGGTCATGGCTTCAGACACCACCAGGTCAGCGTTGTAGCAAAGGTCCTCGGCATACGCCAGCCCCTCGACAAAGGTACGAACCGCTTCACTCATACGCCCGATATTCAAGGTATCAGCAACCACGCTGAAAGCCAGGCTATCGAGGTATTGCCCCAGGTCCAGGGGTGGGTTGTCTGCTGAAAACTCGTCATCTGCCGATTGACCCAAAGCACGGACTTCCCGAAGCAAGGTTCTGAGTTGCTCATCAGAAAACGTGCAAAGCACTGGCTCGAAACTTTCCCGCCATTGAATTCCCAGCAAGGCGAGATCGCCGGATGGCATTTGAGTTTGGCGGGAAGGTGATAGCAGGCGCGAAAACTCTTTGCCCAAGACATTGGGCCCTTGTTCATCCACCAGAATGTCATTGGCCCAAGCGTTGAAGTCAGAAATTCCGAATGCTTCGGAACAATCCTGCGAATAGAAGAAAAGCCTGCTACCGGGGCGAATGACGTCCTGATAGACCACGTGGCCTTTTCTCAACTCACCCGGATTCAGCTTGGGGAGTACAACATGCAGGGGCGAGAGTCCAGGCTGGGCAAGCACCATGGACCAGGCGCCGATACCGGCCACCAGCAAGGTACCTTGATCCAGGTTCATCAATCCGTAAAGCAGATCAAACTCTGGCGCTGCATCATCCAGCGCAGGAGAGATGCTGGACAATTGAGCGAGTACCTGCTCGGGACTGGCGAGGTAACGGCGAACCTTCGCGCTGGTTTCCTCAACAGGAAACAGCACGCGCGTGGCACGGGCCATTGAAAACCAGCGCGCAAGGGCCATGGTTTGAAGGGCAGTGGCCGTGTCTTCCCCCGGCATCGAAATCATGAAAAAGCCATGTTCGTTGCTTTGGGTTTGCAACAGGCCCATCTGCTTTCCACACACATAACCCTTGGGTTGATACAGTGTTTGAACTGCGCAGGGCCAGGGTTCAACCCGGCTCTTGGGTAACAACGCGCGTTGAATTCTTGATACTTCACGCATGTCACGCTGCAGGGCTTCATACAATTGGCTGAGCTCGGTGTGCCTGCGCTCTAACCCAGTGTGAAGGTCAGCGATCCGTTCCGCTGTTTTGAGACGAACCTTGAGCTCACTGGGGTTGACCGGCTTGGTCATGAAGTCGTCTGCGCCCACCCGCAGGCTGTGCAACAAATCATCGCGAGAAGCGTAACCGGTGATCATGATGATGTAGGTATAGGCGTTGCCCCGTTGAGCACTCACCTGCTCGCAAAGCTCGATTCCGCTCATGCCGGGCATGTCCCAGTCTGTAAGTACAAAATCGGGCTGTTCGCTCTCGATCAAGGCCAGCGCATCGTGGCCATTTTTGGCGGAATGCACCTTGTAGCCCCAACTGTTGAGCATGGCCTCAAAGATACGCAGAAAACTGCGCGAGTCGTCCACAATCACAATGGACTTGGCGGCGGACAAGGGAATTGGACTCAATTCACCGCTCGATTGATTGCCCTGCACACCTTGCAAGCGAAATACAGGCTCAGGTAACTGTCGATCAACGTCTGTGTGTACATGTTGATCCAGCAAACCCGGCCGGGGCGCAATCATCAGGATGGAAACATCGTCCTCAAACCCTTTTTGCTGTACGACCGGGCCTCCCCACTTCTCCACAGTCCAGCGGATACATTCAGGCAAATCTGCACAACGCCCAAGTCGAACCTGCTCTGTTATGCACTGGAGAAGCCGCTCTTCCCCAAATGATTCAGCGCTGGAGGACAACACCTCTGTAACTCCATCAGAGTAGAGAACAAGGGCTTCATCCTCGCCGAGTGTCAGCTCGATGTCTTCAAAATCATCAAAGTCGAATAGACCAACCGGGTACCCTCCTTGACCCAATACCTGAACACCGCCCTGGCCTGTCAACAAGATGGGCGAAGGGTGCCCAGCCTGGCAAAGGGAAATCTGACGTGTTGCGGTGTTGAAGATGCCGTAAATCATGGTGAAATACGACAGGTCCGACTCGGTTTGCTGGAAAAGTCGATTCAGCCGGGCCACCACATCCCTGGGACGGGAAACCGCACGGATGCCATCTGCACCAACCGAACTTTCCAGTACGAGGCTTGAGCTGGAGTTGTCAGCAAACATTTGTACCAGTTGCATCGACTTCACGGCGGCCGGAATACCATGCCCCGACACATCCAGCAGATAAAAGCCATACACATCAGGCTGCAGTTCGAAAACATGCAAATGGTCGCCGGAAACATATTTCGACGGTACAGACAACCACTGATAATTCAAGCCGGCAAAGGGACTTTCGGGTTCGGGAAGGTAACTGCGTTGGAGGCTGGACACTGCCCTGAGGTCTTGAGCAATCACATCGTGAGCCCGAGAGAGCTCGTCGGTTTTGCGGGCCAGCTGGGCCTGCAACTCAATTCGACGAACAGCCGATTGGAGACGGGCTTCAAGTTCACTGCCATCAACCGGCTTGGCGAGCACGTCGTCTGCACCAGCGTCGAGTGCCTTGATCAGGAACTCCTCATCATTCTGGGCTGACATCAAGATGATGTAGGTATATTGCCCCAGATTCAGGTTGCGCAGGGTCAGACACAATTCCGTACCTTGCATTTCCGGCATTTGCCAATCGGCCAGCACCAACTGGATTTTCTTTTGCTGAATCAGCTCAATGGCCTGTTGTCCGCTTTCCGCGAATTCCACCGGGTAACCCCACTTGGCCACCATGTGGACAAACAGGTTGCGCTCGACCACCGAATCATCAACTACCAGAATTCGAGGCAGGGATTTACCAGGGTCATTGGCCTGCACGCTGTCTCAGGCCTGCTGAAAAAAGGCGATTGCTTTGGGCATGTCGTCCAGCAAAGAAAACTGACGATCCATGCGAGACAACTCGAACATCATTCGAACTGATTTGTTCATGCCAATCAATGTCAATTTACCCTGGTTGTTGCTGATGTTTTTGAGCAAGGCGACCAGCGATCCGAGACCACCAGAATCGACCAGCTTCACGGCAGAAATATCAAGGGCGAATTTTTTACTGGTTTCTAACTTTGAAACCACAGCGTTCCGTATGATTGTGCCCACGGCGCTGTCGAGACGGACCGCTTCGACCTTCAATACAAACACATCGCCGATGTCTTCTGTTGAAACCATTTAACCCACCCTAAACTTATAGATCTCTCACACAAAAAGTGCGACTTTTACGACACTTTATTTAATAATTGATCAAATAAAGCGCTATGACTGGAGCATATACAAAACCTTGGTATAGCGTGACAATGAATGTGGAATAATTCCCACAAGAAACAGAAAAACCCGCAAACGGGTTTACTCAAGTTTGCAACTCAAAGTTCATGTACCCCTTATCTTATTACCAAGCCCAGCGATGATCCAATATATGAAACACACTTTATCAATTGCCATTTGCGTGTTTTGTTTGACGGGTCACGCCCAGCTGCCCGTGCCACCGGTCCAACAGACCCAAGCCGCACGCGCGGAAAGTGCGGGTACCGAGAAGCAGCGAACGCTGACTTTTTCAGAAATGGGGCAATCTCGCGGTGTCCGTCTCACGGGTACAAACCGTTTGATCGATTTGAATTCGGGTATTCGCTTGGACGAATTGGTGACGCGGGCCAGCCTGAACCTGAAGGTTCTTTACCCGCAGGGCATGCGGCACGACCAGTCATTCATTCGCGTGTATGTGAACGACCAGTTGTCTGCGTTGAGCCAACTCAGCGCAAGCCGGGCAGGTATCAGCCACAACATGACGCTTGAACTGGACCCCACGCTGTTTTCCGATTTCGCAACCATCCGGATCGAATACGACGGCACCTATGACACCGAGTGTGTGGACCCAGGCAATCCGACTCTGCGTGTGGACATTCGACCTGAAAGCACCCTGACGATTGTCTCCACGCCTCTAAACCTGGTGAACGACCTGGCTCTGTTGCCGGCGCCATTTTTTGATCCCCGGGACAATCGAAAACTGAAACTTCCACTGGTGTTGCCCGCTAAACGCAGCGACACCAACCTGAAAGCTGCGGGCATTCTGGCGTCGTGGATGGGAGCTCAGGCGTTTTATCGTCAGGCTGAATTCGATCTGCTGGACAATGCTTCACCCACACGCCACACCATCATATTAACCACGGGCGAAAACATGCCGCAGGGCATGGACAAGACGCAGATTGAGGGACCAAGCCTGATGATTGTCGGGTCGCAAGACAACCCTTCGATCAAACACCTGTACGTGATGGGTCGCACCGAGGACGAGTTGCTGCAGGCTGTTTATGGCTTGGTGATTGAGGGCCAGGTGCTCAGTGGTCAAAAAGCACTGGTCAAGAAAGTGGAACTGGGTGCACCCCGCAAGCCTTATGATGCACCACGCTATGTACCCACCGACAGGCCAGTTCGCTTTGGTGAACTGATTGATTTTCCGGGACAACTCGAGGTCAGTGCCGACAAACCGCGCGCGGCACTGAACCTTCGCCTGCCACCAGACTTGTTCAGTTGGGCGGGTCGCAACATACCGATGGATTTGAAGTACCGTTACACCGCCCCGTCGCGCTGGAACGACTCTTTGTTGAACATTGAAATCAACAACGCATTGATTCAGTCGTTCAGGCTGGCGCCGCGTTCGGAACAAGTGCAAAACAAGATCAACATCGACCTGCTCGGCCAGGCTGAACTAAGCAGTGAAGAGTCACTTCAAATTCCGGCGTTCCGCGTGGGGGGTAACAATGAACTGGCCTTCGGATTTGGCTTCATGGCTGAAGGGGGCGGTGCCTGCACTCGGGTATCACAAGTCGCGCGGGGTTCGATTGATCCGGAATCTACACTGGACTTTTCGAACCTGCCGCACTACACCCGCATGCCCAATTTAACGGCTTTTGCCAACGGCGGTTATCCCTTCAGCATCATGGCCGACTTGTCCGACACAGCCATTGTGTTGCCGACAAACCCGACTGCACTTGAAACACGTTCATTCCTTAATGTGATGGGACTCTTCGGTCAATGGACAGGGCTGCCCGCGACACGCACAACGCTGATCGTGTCGGACAAACCCGAGGGAATCGGCAGCAAAAACTGGTTGGCACTGGGTACCAGCGATCGGCTGGGCTGGTTGAATGAGGCCAACATGAACCTGCCTATGGTGTTGAACAATACCGAGCGCAGTATGGGCTTGCCGCCTGCATTTCAATGGCTGAAGGGCCTTTGGCAGAGTGACAATGAGCTGCAACCAGGCAGCGACACGCGCGCACTGATTCAAACAGCAGGTTCACTCGGAGCCATCGTGGGATTTGAATCGCACCTACAAGCAAAAAAGGCCGGGCTGGTTGTCACCGGTACTGATCAGGACAGCTTTGAGCGCGCAGTGGCCGCCTTGTCCAGCTACAGCGATGTGGCGAAGATCAAGGGCAGCGTCAGCCTGATTCGTGGCAACGACATTCAAAGTTACAGCCTGGGCAGCACCTACATCAGTGGGGCTTTGCCATGGTGGTTAAGATTGAGGATTGCTTTCTCCGAATACCCGGCATTGATCGCTGTGGGCGGTGCACTGGCCGGCGTTGTTCTGGCCATACTGGCTTTTGGCTGGTTGTCCAGCCGGGCCAACAGACGCACCAAGGGGGTTTGATTTGAACCATTGGCGGACCAAGGTAACCAGGCTGGGCATGGTGCTTGTATTGGCAATTGGCACTGCAAGCTGCAGTACTGCTCACTCCTGGCCAGCATGGGAAGGATTTAAAACTGCATTCCTGAGCGAGGATGGCCGGGTAATCGACCGCAGCCAGGCAGATCTGCGTACCGTGTCCGAGGGCCAGTCTTATGGCCTGTTTTTTGCCTTGGTGGCACAAGACCGGGTCGCATTCGATGCCATCCTGAAATGGACAGAAAACAACCTCAGCGGCGGTGATCTTGGCAAACAACTGCCCGCCTGGATTTGGGGCAAGCAGGGCGAAAACTGGGGCGTGATCGACACCACCAGCGCATCAGATGCAGACCTTTGGATTGCCTACAGTCTTCTGGAAGCCAGCAGGGTTTGGTGTCATGCACCCTATGCAGACAAGGCACGCGCCTTGGGCAACCTGATTCTGGACAAGGAAAGCGTGGAAGTCAGCGGGCTGGGCTTGAGCGTGCTGCCCGGGAACAACGGCTTTGTTCAAAGCAATGGCACCGTGAAACTGAACCCAAGCTACCTGCCCCCGTTCATGATGGCAAGGTTTGCGAATGCGTGGGCCGATGATGCGCGTTGGGCGCATGTCTACCTGGCCAGCCAGCGCCTGTTACTTGACAGCGGCCGAACCGGTGCTTATCCCGACTGGGTGCACTACAACAACGGGCAACTGAGTTTGCCCGAAGATGAACAACGCGGGGACTACGATGCCATTCGTACCTACATGTGGATCGGCATGACTAGTGCAGGTGACCCAATCACCCAGCCGCTCCTAAAACAACTGTCGCCCACGGTGGCCTTGCTGCTGAAGCGACAAAACATGCCGGAATGGTTTGAACCCTTGAATGGAAAAGTGTCTGCTGAGCGTGGGCCAGCAGGCTTTCAGGTGGCCATGGCCCCTTTTCTCGAGGCCTCCGGAACACCAGACCTTGCCAAAAAATTCGCAGCCTTCAGCTTGAAGAAAAACGACAAAAAAGCGTGGCTTGAATATGGCTATTACAACGGCGCACTCAGCCTTTTCGGGCAAGGGTACACAGACCGGCTCTACCGATTCAATGCCTTGGGCGAACTGATGCCAAAGGGCAAAGAGGTGAAGTCCTGTGGCTAAGGCGAGAACCTTCAATTGGCGTTCACGTGCCTTGGCCCTGGCCATCCGTGGCTGTTTTGCGACCAGTACAGCGACCTTCTTTGCACTACCTGCACTGGCTGCAGTGGACGCACAGCAATCGAATGTCCGGGCACTCAGCGACAAAGGGATTTATTGGTACGAGCGATTTCGTTTCGACCTGGCGGTTCAATCATTCAACAAGGTACTGCTGATTGACCCTGCCAATGCGTCTGCATTACGCTGGCAAGGCCTGATCGACCTGGCACGTGGTGATGTTCAAGCTGCCAATGTGTGGTTGGGTAAATTGCAGATCACGCATGGCAACCACCCGTTTGCCATTGAATTGCAGCAGGCCATCACCCTGGCCGGTGAAAAAAGGCAGCAGCTCGCCGAGTTACGTTATCTTGCAGACAGCGAAAAGGCGCCCGCCGACTTGCCAAAAAAATTGCAAGCGCTGCTGCCGCAACCACCCTTGGGTGATGCTGCCGTACAAATCTACAAATTGATGGGTCGCACTCCCGAAGGCCGAGCCAAAGCACGTCCAATCGCGCTTGAACTTGCCCGCCGTTTCCCGGAAGACAAACGTTACAAAGCCTTGCTGGCTGATTTGGGAGCCGCTTCAGCCCAGCCAGTGGGCAACAGTTTGCAGATCACGCGCAATTCTCCAGCCAGCGCACCCCGAGGCGCTGCGACTGCAGCAAAGCCGGCGGACATCGCGACACAGGATGCCCCTGCTACAGTACCCACCGCCCCTGTACCTGACGCTGCGCCAGAATTGTCTGCCTTTGAACAAGGGCAGCAACTGGCAGACCAGGCGCAGAGACTGATTGATGCAGGCGACAAAACCGCAGCAGCCAGAAACCTTCAACAAGCAGTGGACCTTAATCCGACCTACCCTTGGTTTCGCTACGACCTGGCGACCTTGCTGGATGACCAGGGCGACGCGGAAAGCAAGCAAAGCGCCAGAAAAATCATGGACGAAGGCTTGAGTCAAAACAAGGGTCAGGAAATGCGTTTTGCCTCAGCTTTGCTGGCAGCGCGCCAAGACCGCGGGATGGACGCATTGGCCTTGATGAATGCTGTGCCAAAAACCGAATGGACCGAGGGCATGAGCGCGCTTGAAAAACGCGTCAGCTACGGCCAGTACCTGAATTCATTGCGCACCCTTCAGCAGGAAAGTCAATTCAATGCCATAGCCACGGCATTGGGAAGCGCACCCCGCTGGCGTGCCGAGCCGGAAGTTCAAGACATTGAGCAGAGCCTTCGCAGAAAGCAGCAGGTTCGTGTTCGCATGTCCTATGAAAACGCATTGATCGACGGAGATGAAGGCGTTTCAAAAATCAACTCAAACGAAATTCCCCTGCAAATCGACCTGCCGCTGGACTTCGAGAAAACACTGTTTGTTCGTGCCGACACCTTGAATGCGAATTCAGGCCGCGTCAACCTCGCCACAACCACCAACTTTGCGAAACTGGGAACCACCATTCCCACTGACCCAGCCATTGCCAATGAGCGGTTGGACCAGAATTTCAAAGGTCACGTGCTGGGCGTGGGCGTACAAACTGACCAATACCGTATTGACTTGGGCACTACGGTTGGCGACTATCCGGTGAATGACTGGGTAGGCGGACTTCAATGGCGTACAAACCTCGGAAACGGTTCGCTGAGGCTGGAACTGGCCCGTCGCATGGTCAACGGCAGCGCACTGTCCACCACGGGTGCAATTGATCCACTGACTGGCGAACGCTGGGGTGGCGCGAGAAGAAACGGGGTCAGTGCTGTGTATTACGAGGCGCTCAGCCCAACGCTGGATTTTGTCGGCATTGCCCGGGCCAACCTGATCACAGGCGAAAACATTCCGGACAACACCGAGTTCAATTTGCAAGGCATCGTCGGTAAAACCGTGTTTCAGCGACCAGGGCACCGGGTTGAAGTGGGTGCCTCCCTGTTCCTTTGGTCGTTTGAGAAAAACCTGCGTTTTTACACCTTTGGTCAGGGTGGATATTACAGCCCACAGGCTTTTGGATCCTTGTCCTTCCCCGTTACTTGGACAGGCAATGTCAATGGCTGGTCCTGGCAAATGCAGGCCAGAATTGGCGCCAGCGAATCGCGGGAAGACGACGCTAACCTTTACCCATTGAACCCGGAACTGGCGGCAGCCGCTGCGGCGCAGGGCAATGCCACCATTGAAACGGGTGGCCCCGGTGGTGGCACCAGTACCGGTTTGCGCCTGGCACTCGAACGGCAGGTGCTGAACAATTTTGTGCTGGGGGGTTATTTCGAGATAGATCGCTCAGAAGGTTACAACCCCGACAGATTACAGCTGTACCTGAAATATTCATTTGGGGACTTTTTTGAACTGAGTGTGCCGCCCGAAGGCGTTGCACCTTATTCGAGGTTCTGAATGATTGACATGCCCACGCCCGGAGCCTATGTCGTGCGCGCGCCTCAGGCAGCCAGCTTTGCGCACAGCCTGGTGCAGCACTGGCTGGATTCCCAAGGTGAGACTCCATTCAAGTCCTGTTTGTGGCTGACAGCAAGCCCCCAGACTGTGGTGCGCAACCTGCTGGAACCCTATTTGCTCAAACGCAGTCAGGCACCGAAAGGACTGGATGTGGTTTCTGTGAGAAACCTGTGGGCCAAAGGCCATGCGACACACGGTATTCGACAGCTTTGTCGGTCGCTGGACACGCTCTGTGTGCTGCAACCCGCACTGGTTATTGTTGAACATGCAGAACTGTGGTTTAACGACAGCGACGAGCCCTTGGCCCGGCGCAGCCCCTTGGCCCAAATGCGGCTGTTGAACAAATGGGCCGTGCATGCAAAGGCTCACGTTGTCACGCCGGTGCAGGGTGACTTGCCGGAATGGAGTACTTTCGCGGACGGATTGGCCGATGTCAGCAACAGGGGAGAATTTGAATTTCGCCCTTGGTGGCCAACCCAGTGGGGATTGCAGACCAACCTCTGGAACGACAACAGCCAGTTCTCGCAGCTACCACTGCATCAGGTACTGGACAGCCGCCTGTTTGGCAACCTGAAAAGCCTGGCCCAAGCGTGCCACCACCTGCGATATGGCGAAGCCGTGCAACAAGGCATCCACATTCAGGCCCACGGTGAAATCAATTCGCAGAATGCATCGACACTGTTGCGAATGGGAGCCGATTCCGTGTGGGCCAACAAGGAAAACATTCAAACCTGGCTGGGCGTTCGGGCAGACCAGATTCACCATGCCCAACCCGGTGAGTTGCCCACACTACTGCACGAAGCGGGTTTTGCACGCGATTTGCATGAGGTATTCATGCCAGGTCTGTTGACGGTTGTGGCCAATCCGACATTCGCAGTGCACGGCTTGATGATGCTCGAACTTGCCAAGCGCTGGTCCATGCATTGCACCATCACACGTCTGTCACTGATGCGCCACATGACCGCGCAAACCGCACTTCGCCTGGCCAACTGGTCCAAGGCCACCTGTGTTTTCACCGCAACACGCGAAGCGATCTACGTGCTTAAAATATGGGCCACCGAGCCCGATGAAGTCGCCTATCGCAACTGGCTGGATTCATGCTTCCGGGAAAATCTCGATGTGCTATTCAGCGGCGACATCCAGTTCATCGGTGAAGAAACGCAAGCTGACCTGCTTGCAGACCTGCAAGAAGAACTTGAACCCCTCTCGGTCGAAGACTTGATGGGCGAAGACCTGAACGAAGCAGCCAAGCTGGCAGAGTTGTGGCATGGGGGGCCAGAGGGGCAGAATCATGAACGCCCCTGGATGCAACGTTTGAACAAGATGATGAAAGGAAAAACACAATGATCGTCTTGGCACTGATTGCAAGTGGTTTGTTGCTGGGCATTTTGCTCACTATTTTGCTGGTTGGCAAAATGATGAAAAATCCCGCCACGCGGATCTGGTTGAGCGACTGGGTCAACTGGAGCAACAATCAATTGCCCGAAGATTGTTACCAGTTGGTGCGGCATGGCAAATGGATTGCCAGCCCCAGCGAAAAAGAGGACACATGATCATCATCGCATTGGTATCGCCAACCGGCGGAGCAGGACGAACCAGCCTGGCCAGCGCGGCTGCTACCCAGTTAAGTATGCTGGGCAGGCCCGTAACCCTGATACAAGCCGACCTGGTCAACAACATCGAGTTTCAGCTGGGTTTTTCTGAAAGTAGCCCGCGAGGCCTGGGTCATGTGCTTCTGCAAGGCGATTCACTGGACAGCGTACTCAAACCAATCAGCACCGGTTTTCAATTGCTGCCCTTCGGGCGAATCACAGTGGCCCAACAGCTGGGCATTGACCGGATACTGATGGAGCAGCCAGACCGCTTAGTCAAGCTTTTGCAGCAAGACCAGTTCAGCGATAACTCGGTGGTCATTGTGGACCTGCCTCGCTGGCCAAGCCCTTGGTGCCATGCGGTGATGGCCTTGTCAGACCTGAATCTGGTGACCTTGATTCCCGATTCAGGCGCCATTCTGGGCATTGATGGCCTGCTGCCGCATTTGCTTGAAAGTCGGGGCGCTTCGTATTTTCTGATGAATCGCTTTGACTCCTCGAAAGTGCTGCATCTTGATTTGTGGACACTGTGCAAAATGAAGTTGAGCCACCGCCTGCTGCCGTTTTACCTGCACGAAGACCAAGCCTTGGCAGAAAGCATTGCAGCGGGAACCCCCCTGGCCGAATACGCACCGCGTTCGCAACTTGTGGATGACCAGCAAAAGTTGTGCAACTGGATTGATTCGGAGATCGGATGAGCACCTCCTCGAACTGGATCAACCGGCTTGAACGCCTGCTCGACCTGCGTGAAATGCCCCAGCTGAGCACCAGGCTTCGATTGCTGCGGCTGTTTCAGGCACTCTGGTTGCGCCCCAACAGCTTGAACAGCACGCTGGCCAGTTCGAAAGCACGGGGCAGCCACGGAGTTTTCTATGTGTCGTTCCGCATTCTGCTCGTGGCTGTTCAGGATTTGTTAAGCCCAGTGGCCGTGTTGTTCAGGTTCACTGTACAGCGCCCTTTCAAGCTGCTTCAATTCGCCTTGGGGCGTGCCACCGATCGCGTGGTGAAATCGGTCAGGCTGGAACACCGGATAGAACAAGCCAGTGGCCTGCTTACCCAAGCCAGGCCAGTTCGTTGGGCCCTGGGTTTGAGCGCACTGACGTTGTTTCTGTTCACGGCGCAGGCCTCGCTTCCACTGGCCGGGCAGTGGGTTTTCATTCTGGTGTGTTATCTCTTTGCCATGCTGTTCAAGCGCATGCCTGAACGATTTGCAAACCTGTGCCTGATGGCCCTGACCATGCTGCTGTTGGCGCGCTACGTGTTCTGGCGATTTACAAGCTCGCTGGACCTGGAAAGTGGCATGGAAATGTTTTTGGGTTACACACTAGTGGCGGCAGAAGCCTACACCTGGGTCATCCTGATTTTCGGTTTCATTCAAACCGCCTGGCCCCTGAAACGCAAGCCCATGCCACTGGAATTGAACCTGAACGACTGGCCCACAGTGGATGTGTTCATTCCCAGCTACAACGAACCATTGTCGGTGGTGCGGCCTACCGTGTACGCCGCCAAGGGGCTTGACTGGCCACTGGAAAAAATCACGGTGTACATTCTGGACGATGGTCACCGCCCCGCCTTTGAAGAATTTGCCCGCCAGGCCGGCGTGGAATACATTTCGCGGCCCGACAATTCACACGCCAAGGCCGGCAACATCAACTACGCCTTGAAGCACACCCACGGGCAGTACATTGCCATTTTTGACTGCGACCACATTCCCACCCGCTCTTTTTTACAAACCAGCATGGGCTGGTTCAGCCGCGACCCCAAGTGCGTGCTGGTGCAAACGCCCCACCACTTTTTCTCGGCCGACCCTTTCGAGCGCAACTTCAATTCCTTCCGGCAAATGCCCAACGAAGGCTCGCTGTTTTATGGCTTGATTCAAGACGGCAACGACTACTGGAACGCCTCCTTTTTCTGCGGCAGCTGCGCAGTCATTGAGCGCAAAGCCTTGCTGGAAGTGGGTGGCATTGCCGTAGAAACCGTGACCGAAGACGCACACACGGCGTTGAAACTTCACGCACTGGGTTACAACAGCGTGTACCTGAACAACATTCAGGCTGCCGGCCTGGCAACTGAAACCTTGTCGGGGCACATTGGCCAGCGAATTCGCTGGGCACGCGGCATGGCGCAGATCTTCCGAACCGACAATCCGATGTTCAAGAAAGGATTGAACCTGTTCCAGCGTATTTGCTATTCCAACGCGATGCTGCATTTTTTCTACGGTATTCCCCGCATGATTTTTCTGATCATGCCCATGGCCTACCTGTTCTTTGAACAACACCTGATCAATGCCGCGGCGGTGACCATTCTCAGTTACGCCCTGCCGCAACTGATGATTTCCAGTTACACCAACTCGGTCATACAGGGCAAATACCGGCGGTCTTTCTGGTCCGAGGTCTATGAAACCGTGCTGTCCTGGTACATCATCCTGCCAACCACGCTGGCCTTCATCAACCCCAAGCTGGGCAAGTTCAACGTGACGTCCAAAGGCGGCTTGATCGAGAAAAGCTATTTCGATGCCAACATTGCAAAACCCTATCTGATCCTGTTGTTGATCAACCTGATCGGCTTCGTGGTGGGGCTGTTCCGGCTGTTTGTCTTCAACACCCATGAAACTGGCACTGTTGTCATGAACCTGTTGTGGTGTGGCTTTAACCTGGCCATTCTGGGTGCTGCAGTGGGTGTGGCCACCGAGTCCATTCAAAAGCATGTTCACCACCGCGTGCGCATGGTGATGCCGGCATTCCTCAAACTGCCCGGTGGCTACACAGTCAGTTGTTACACCGAAGAATACTCGGCGGCTGGGCTTACCCTGGCCGTTGAAGACACGTCAGGCATCAATGAATTCAGCCAGGTGCAGGTCGGCTTGCACCGTGGCGATCGGGAATTCCTGTTTCCTGCGAAAATTCATTTCACTGAAAACAACAGGGTGGAGGCCCTGTTCACCAACCTGACCCCGGAACAGGAAACCCAGTTGATCCAGTGCACCTTCGGCCGTGCCGATGCCTGGCTGAACTGGCAGGAAGACCAGACTCGGGATCGGGCGCTGGGTGGCCTCAAGGATGTATTCCTGAAAGGCATGATCGGCTATGTCCGGTTGTTCGCCTGGATCAAGGACGGCACCGTACAGTTGGGCAACCGCCTGATGGGCAACAAGGCCCAGAACGAGAAGTGGGAGAACTAGGGCCATGCTGTTGTGGAACCTGTATTTCCTGATCAAGTTTGGCTTGCACTTTGCCGGACAACTAACGCTTAGTCCCCTTTGGAACCTGGCCTTGTTTGCCTTGCTACTGGCGACCAACCCGGCAGCCTTTCAAAACAGGCGATTGATGGCCCTGTTGCGCTATGTCTTGTTTGTCGGGCCTGCCACAGCCCTGTTGTTGCATGAACTGGGGCTGGTGGTGTCACTGGCCCTGGTGGATCAGATCAGAGCCTTGTTCGGGTTTTCAGTGGATTACCTGCTTGAATTGACCAAGCGCACCATTCAACCCTGGATGCTGTGGGGTGCGCTGGCTGCCTTCATGCTGATTCGGGTACTGGACCGGTATTTCCGCATCAGCACCTGGGTGGGTGTTGGTCTTCTGGCCGTGCTGGCCATGCAAACAGCAGAGCTTGCAAATCAAGACAAACCGGACGCAGTTGCGCAAGCCAAAGAGCCCTTGGCGCAAGCGCGTGAAAACCTGTCCCCGGCTGAATTGCTGGCCCTTGGACAGGTAGACTTTCAGAAGTTGCGCGTGGCCCGTGACCAGGAAAGTTCCACCAAACTTAGAGACAACACCAATGAAGGTGTAGGTCCGGGTGCAGTGCTTCAGGGTTTTTTTGACAAACAGCAAGCGCTGGTCACTGCCGCGTTTGCGCCCCCTTTGGCGCCCGACTTCGATGTCATCGTGCTACAAATCTGCTCCTTGTCCTGGGCTGACATGCAATATGCCAAGCAGAGTCAGCACCCGGCACTGAGACAGGCCGATTTCATTTTTGAAAACTTCAATTCAGCCACCAGTTACTCCGGGCCTGCAGCCATCCGACTGCTGCGTGGCCAGTGCGGCCAGGCGCGTCACGATGACCTGTACAAAAGCCCAAGCGACAGTTGCATGCTGTTTGAACAGCTTCGAAATGCAGGGTTTGACGTGGAAATGGGTTTGAACCACGATGGCAAGTTCCAGGACTTCAGCAAGCTGGTGCGCAGCAACCTTGGCGGTAACGCGCTGCAAAGCATCGCGCACAATGAAGTACCTGCAGGTGTTTTGGCGTTCGACGGCTCACAGGTTGGTCGCGACGGAGATTATCTGCGGGCTTGGTGGAACAAGCGAACGCAAAAAGAAAGCGCCGCTGTGGCCTACTATTACAACAGTATCACCCTGCATGATGGTAATCGATTGCCCAACAGCAAGCTGAACAGCTTGAACAGCTACCCCTTGCGGCTTGAGCGCCTGTTCAATGACCTGCAATCTGTATTGGGAGAAATCCGCCGCAGCGATCGAAAGGCGCTGGTGGTGGTGGTTCCGGAACATGGTGCCGGGTTGAGCGGGGAATACGGACAACTGGTGGGGCTGCGCGAATTGCCCACACCGGCCATTACCAAAGTACCGGTATTTGGGTACTGGGTTGCACCTGGCTACAAACCCGCTTCAACAGGACCCATCAACATCAAGCAATCGGTCAGTTATACCGCCTTGAGCGAACTGTTCAGCCGATGGCTGGCTCAAAACGCGGAACAGCAGCGTCAGCCCAGTTGGCCAGTGTTGCTGAGTGACCTGCCATCCACCCGCTTTGTATCCCAACAGGGCAATATCACTGTCATGGAAAGCCAGGGGGCCTACTGGATCAAGGCGCCCGGTGCAGCCTGGAAAATGCTGGGTCCTGTGCAAGTTGCGTCTGGATCGGAAGCCGCAAGGTAAAAAAATGGCCAATTTCAATCCACACAACCCGCCCGCCCTTTTCATGCCACCCGCTGACATGGCCCATGACATTTACGCCTTGAGCGCTCAACTGGAAGGTTTCGATCACAACATGTACCAGGATATCCAGCAAGACCAGGCTGTGTACGATTCATTCCAGCGCTGGCCTTTCCTTTTTGGTATTGCCATGGCCTCGCGGTTTGGCGACGATTAAGCGAACAGTTCAGCCCCAATCAGGCTGAACGTTTTTTCAAATTCTGCTTTTGCAGTTTGGCTGCCGCTGCTTCAAGCTCGACCAACCCATCTTCAAGAAACTGCAGCAAGCGCTGCATGGAAGGCATGGTTCGCCGGCAAGCCACCAGGCCGAATTCCAGTTTGCCGGCATAGCTGTTCAAAGTGATGTTCAAAGCCTGCCCATCCAGCAACAGTGAAACCGGGTACACCCCATCCACTTCGGCACCGTTGAAATACAAGGTGTGCTTCGGCCCAGGCACATTCGAAATCACAATATTAAAGGCCTGCAATTTCGGCGCCAAACCTGTGAGCATGTTGAACCCGCTAATGCCCATCATGGTGGCCACGTAATTCATGATTTCGGTCTGGTTCATGCTGGCAAAACGTTCCTTGGAATGGTTCACTGAACGGGCAATGGTTTCAATCCGTTCCACCGGATCTTCCGTGTCGGTTGCCAGGTTGGCCAACAGCAGGGCCACGTGGTTGCCTGTGGCGGTGTCGTCCTTTCGCAGTGACACCGGCACCATGGCCACCAGTGGGCGAGCCGGCAAAGCATTCAATTCACCCAGGTAAGACCGCAAGGCCGAACCACACATGGCCAGCACCACGTCGTTCAATGTCATGTTCAAACCCTGGGCACAAGCCTTGATTCTATCCATGGACCACGATTGCGCAGCAACCCGGCGCGATGCTGTGATGCGGCGGTTCAACACGCTGCGCGGTGCTTGAATCACCGATACAAAATCAGGATCGGCCACACTGGTTTGCCACAGAGAACGCCCCACTTCCTTCACTACTTTGGGCAAGCTGAACAACTGGGTTTTGGCAGTGTCGGCAACCTGGCTGAGCAAAGTGACCAAACCTTCGGAAGCCTCAGAACGCTGGGCGCTGCCACGCAAATTCGGGTTGGCCCAAAGCGGAGGAATATTCATGACATCCGGGCTGCTGGCCATCGACCGTTGCAGCATTTTCATGCAAGCCACCCCGTCCACCAGTGCGTGGTGAACCTTGGTATACAGCGCCACCCGGCCGTCCTCCAGGCCATCAATGACATAGGCTTCCCACAAAGGTTTGCCTCGGTCAAGTGGCGCGGCATGCAGCTTGGAGGTCAATTCCAGCAACTCACGAATACGGCCTGGTTTGGGCAAAGACAAATGAATGAAGTGCGCTTCCAGATCGAATTCATCGTCCTCAACCCAGAACCACATGCCCAAGCGCGATTTCAAACGCAAATTGAAAGGGGCCACAGGTTCGGTAAAGGTGCGCATGTCAGCGACCACTTTTTGCACATAATCACTGGCGGTTTGACCAACGCCGGGCTTGAGCAACACAAGTCCGCCCACGTGCATGGGTTGGTTGCGGCGTTCCAGCCACAAGAACAGTTGGTCGTTGGGGGTCAAGGCCTTCATGGGAAATGTCTCCGGATTAATTTTTATTTTTGGAATTGTTTTTACTTCAGAAAGTGTGCCGCTGGATGCAGCACACCTTGGGAATTTCAGCGGATCTGGCGCTTCGCAAAAGGCATTGCAGGTTGCTTGCTGTTCTTCGCCACGGAAATGCGCTGGTTCTTGAAGCCTAACAAGCGGCGCTGCCAGCGGCGTTCCTGGGTCAGGTGGGCAGCCTCGTCAATGCCAAAAATACGCTGCAACATGAATTTGCTCGCCGCGACAGAATCAGGTGAGCGGGTCAGTATTTCCTGCACCAGCGCCTGCACTTTTTCATCCGGGTTTTCCACGGCATGTGTTACCAGCCCCAAGTCTTTGGCCTGTAGGCCGCTGAGTACGCGGCCTGTCATGGTCAGCTCCTTGGCCACATCCACTGGCAGCAGTTCCCGCAGCAGGGCGCCGCCGCCCATGTCAGGCACCAAGCCCCATTTGGCTTCCAGAATCGACAGTTGGGAATCGGTGCTGCAAACGCGAATATCGGCTCCCAGGGCCAGTTGAATACCGGCCCCAAAACAGTTGCCATGAATCTGCGCAATCACCGGTACACCCAGGTCGCGCCAACCCATGCTCCAGGACTGAAAAATATTGCGCATGGGCAGCCACAGGTTGGCATACATCACCACCGCAGTTTTGGGGTTGCTCATGACCGACTTCACGTCCAGCCCGGCGCAAAATGAAGGGCCCTCTCCTTTCAAAATCACAGCCCGCAATGTTTTGTGTTTGGGCAGTTTCAATTGAACGGTTCGAACGGCCTTCAACATCGGCCAATCCACTCCATTGTGTTTTTCGGGGCGATTAAGGGCCACTGTGGCCACGGTGTTGTCATTGTTGAACTGCAGGGTAACTCTGTCCATGGTACGCTCGGCTGTTTTTCTGTTGTCGTAAAGGCTTTTCAGCCATCTTAACCTTGAAAATTCTCAAACCCAATATGATCTTTAAAGTGTTGGCTCTGGTTTTGGCCTTGCTGGGCTATTACATCAGCCCCTATGGACCAGACACCGGCCCAAACGCCGGGCAGAACCCTGAACGCAAATCATCTCAAGCCCTGTCTGGCAGTTTTTACCTGGCACAAGTCACCAGGGTGGCCGATGGGGACACCATCACCGTGCGCAACCGCGATGGCGCCATTCATAAAATCCGGATGCACGCCATCGATTCACCTGAACTCAAACAAGCCGGTGGCGAACAGGCCCGCAACTGGCTGATCGAACAAGTGATGAACCGGGACGTTAAAATTGTGGTGAACAACACCGACCGCTACCAGCGACAGGTGGCCAAAGTGGTGTTGCCTGTAGCCGGTTGTGAGCAGCGTCTGTGCGACGGCGAAGTGGATGTGAACTTGCAAGCTATTGCAGCAGGCCATGCGTGGTGGTACCGGGAATACTCGCGCAGCCAAAGCAGCCAAGACCGCGTGCTTTATGAAGCGGCTGAAGAGAAGGCTCGCAACGCACGCAAAGGCCTGTGGAGACAAACTGCGCCCCTTGCCCCATGGCAATGGCGAACCGAACAACGCAACCAACGCTGAATGAAACCCACCATGAAAGAAATTTACACCAGCACCATTCCCCTTCGTTGGGGCGACATGGACCAGATAGGCCATGTCAACAACACGGTTTACTTCCGCTGTTTCGAGCAGGCCCGGGTGGAATGGATCGACCTGTTTCCAGCCAAGCAGGACAACAACCCTGCCTACGTGGTGATTGTCCACACCGAATGCAGCTTTCTGAAAGAACTGAAGGCACCTGGCAGCGTGGAGATCAAGGTGTTCGCCGGCGAGATGGGGCGCAGCAGCCTGGTACAACACTATGAAATGCGCCGCACCGACGCACCCGACGTGCTGGTGGCAACAGGCAGCGCAAAAATGGTGTGGGTAGACCCCGCCACAGGCCGATCCACACCCATTCCAGACCGCTTTAAAGCAGGCCTTTGACTGGGGAAAACCCCAATGTGCTTCTAGAACAGGTTCTCAGTTTTTGCTATTGTGGCTCGGAAATTTTATTGTTACATTGGCCAATGTCACGGTTTAGCGTGGCAACAACAATAAAACAAGGAAGGAGTCAAACCATGAAAAACATCATGCCGGTGCGCCGCGATGTCAAACTGAATCTGCCTGAAGAAAAAGTCTCCAACTGGCACGAACAGGGTCCACACGTGACCCACTTCATGAACGCCCTGTCGCTGTTTTTCCCTGCAGGCGAGCGCATGTTCATGGATGCCGTGCGCAATTACCGCGACGACATTACCGACCCCGAATTGAAAAAAGCAGTGGTGGCCTTCATCGGCCAGGAAGCCATGCACAGTCGCGAGCACGTCGAGTACAACGAAATGCTCGATCGCGCAGGCCTGCCTGCCTCGCAAATGGACAAATTCCTGTGGCGCTTTCTGGCAATTATCCAGAAAGCCCTTGGCAAGCGCTTGACCCTGGCTGGCACCATTGCACTGGAACATTACACCGCCCTGATGGCCGACCAACTGCTGCGCAATCCGGACGTACTCGGCGAAAAATCAGAACCCGCCTACAAGCAAATGTGGATGTGGCACGCCTACGAAGAAACCGAACACAAGGCTGTGGCCTACGACGTGTGGAACCATGTACTGCCCGATAACCTGCACAACCGGTTTAGCCGCCGCTTGGCCATGGTGCTGGCCACTGCAATTTTCTGGCCACTGGTGATGACCTTCCACGTGCGCCTGGTGATGGCTGACAAAACAATCAAGGGCGGCCACCTGAAAGGATTCTGGACCGTCACCAAGATGCTGTGGGGCAAGAAAATTGGTGTGCTGCGCAACCCGGTTGCAAATGGCGAATTCATGGATTATTTCAAAACCGACTTTCACCCCTGGATGCATGACAACAGCAAGTTCCTGACTGAGATCGACAACTTCGTTGCGGGTGTGGAAGGTGCCGGGCGCAAACCCAACACCGAAATTGCGAACGCGATTCGTGCACGTTTGAACAGTCAGTTGAAAGCCAGCGCAGCCTGAAAGGCTGACAAGCCCCCCCTCTCAGATTTCGTGACAAAAAACCTGGGGTAAAGGGGATGGCACAAGCGGCAGGGTAAAACAGACCCTGCCGTTTTTAATCCGACTTACTCACCTTGCCGGTAATAACGGCTCTGTTCGTAATGCGCAAAGGCTTGCACATAAGCCACCTTGAAAATCGCAGCCAGTGGCAAAGCCAAAAACACACCCACCAAGCCGAAAATTGCACCAAAGAAAGCCAGCGCAAAAATAACAGCCAGCGCGGACAATCCAATTTTGTCACCAACCACCAAGGGCGTTAATACAAAACCTTCCAGAAATTGCCCGGCAACAAACACGAACAACACCAGCAAGATCGGCAGAAAGCCCTGCAGTTCCAGCGCCGCTGTCAGCAAGCCCACTACCAGCGCCAAGGCAAACCCCAGGTAAGGCACCACGCACAACAAACCTGCCAACATGCCTATGGCCCAACCGCTTTGCAGCCCCACCACACTCAAACCGATGGAATAAAAAGTACTCAAAAAAAGCATCACAATCATCATGCCCTTGATGTACTCGGTCATGACCGTGTCAATTTCATTGAACACCGGTTGCGCACGTGTCCACACATGAGGTGGAAAAACCTGCTGCAGCTGTCGGCAAATTTGAGTCCAGCTTGGCAGAATGAACAGGGTAGCCACAATGGTCAGCGAGACAAATCCGGTGATACCCAATACCGATTGAGAACCCGAGCGCAGTATCTTGGTGCTCACCTCGGCCAAGGTTCCCCGGTTCTCGCCAATGTACTTGGCGATCCGGTCTTTCATCTCGGTGCTGTCCACTGAAATGTTCAAACCAAACACATCATTCAGCCGGGGCAACACCGTGTGTTTCACGTTCACGATCAACTGCGGCAAGTTGCCTTGAATCAACTCAAGCTGAGTCAGCACCACCGGAATAAACAACAAGCTGACACTTGAAAAAATCAACAGAAATCCGACAAAAGTCAGCACAGCACACACCGGCAACGGCAAGCGTCCGCGCAATTTTCTGTGCACCCAGCGGCTGGGTGCAGCCAATAGATAAGCCAGTACGAAAGCAGCCACGAAAGGCGCAAGCACGGGCCACAGAACGATCAACACCGCCAGTACCAGAGCAGCACTCAACAACAAACCCCAATGCTGCAAATAAAACTGCTTGGCCAGAGACGACAAGCTGACTCGGCTCTGCTGGGTCTGATTTTTGGAGTTAACCGGGAAGTCCTTCATCGATTCCATTCCACTCAAAGTATTGTTTCAACGACGCTTAACGCGTGACGCGCAAAACCAGGTACACACCACCCAGTGTCATGAACATCGCCAACAGCAAAGTCAGCGTTAGTGCTTCATCCAGAAACACCACGCCAGCCAGCGCGGCGATCACCGGTACACTGAGCTGGACGCTGGCAGCCGACGTGGTATGCAGTGCTGGCAATACCTTGTACCACACCGCATAACCAATGCCGCTGGCCAGGCAGCCTGAAGCCAACGCAAACAACACACCTGCCAACGTGGGTGCGGGCAAGAACACTGTGTACAAAGCCAAACCACGTTCAACCGTGACACCGGGAATGTGAATACCAGCCTGGGCGGCGCAATAAACCGCGAGCCACAGCAAGGCCATCAACAAGGCAGCTCTCGAAAAATTTCCAGCCGTGTCGGCCATCGGCGACTTCGAACCTTTCCCCACCACGGAATACACCCCCCAGCAAACGCCGGCCAGGGCCATGCTGCCAGCAGCGAACAACGAAGCGGGCGTTTGCACATGCGGCCACAGCAACAGGACAAGACCTGCACTGGCAACCAGTGCACCCACCGCCCGAAGCCCACGTAGCCGGTCGCCCTTCGTGGCGGCATAGGCAATCATGCTGAACTGCACACTGGCAAACAGAATCAGTGCTCCCGTGCCTGTACTCATCGTCACATAGGCCATAGAAAACAAGGCTGCATAGCCAAACAAAGCCATCGCTCCAATCCAACTGCCCTGTTGCCCACCGGTGTTTTGAATGCGCAAACACAGCCACAAAGTGACCGCGCCGCTGATCAAGCGGATGGCTGTAAAACTGGCCGGGTCAATTTGCCCAGCCCCCAAAGCAGCCCTGCAAAAGAAGGAATTGGCCGCAAATGCACACATCGCCAGGATTGTGAAAATTAGTGTACTGACTTCAACTTTTTTCATACGGGCACGCTAATATCCCCAAACACAATTCCAACATCGAGACAAAGGCCACCACACATGCGCATCGAACTTCGCGACCCCCTCACCTTGCCTTGCGGCGCAACCCTGCCCAATCGACTGGTCAAAGCGGCCATGAGCGAAGCCCTGGGCACCCGCGACAACCGCGCAACGCCCCAGCTGGTACGCGTGTACCAGCGATGGACTGCGGGTGGCATTGGCTTGAATATAACCGGGAATGTGATGATAGACCGCCGTGCACGTGCAGAGCCCGGCAACGTCGTTATTGAAGACGACCGTGATATGCCCATGCTTCAACAGTGGGCCAAAGCAGGCCAGTCCAAGGGCAGCAAAATCTGGGTTCAAATCAACCACCCTGGCAAGCAATGCCCCAAGGGCATGAACAAGGAAACCGTGTCGCCTTCGGCCGTGCCCTTTCACAAAAGCCTGCAGATGATGTTCGCCACACCTCGCGAATTGACTGAAACCGAAATTCTAGATTTGATTGCCCGCTGGGGCCGCACCGCGAAAATTTGCAAAGATGCAGGCTTCGATGGCGTTCAAATTCATGGCGCACATGGCTACCTGATCAGTCAGTTTCTGAGTCCGCACAGCAACCAGCGCACAGACCAGTGGGGCGGCAACCCGGAAAACCGTCGCCGCTTTGTACTGGCCGTTTATGACGAGGTGCGCAGGCAAGTGGGCCCAGACTTCCCCGTGGGCATCAAGCTGAATTCCGCCGATTTCCAGAAAGGCGGTTTTTCCGAGGAAGAATCACTGGCCGTGATCCAGGAATTGACAGCACGCGGCATTGACCTGATCGAAGTGTCCGGCGGCACCTACGAAGCCCCAGCCATGACAGGCGCCACAGCCCAACCCAAGAAAGAAAGCACGTTAAAACGCGAAGCCTATTTCATGGATTTCACTGAAAAAGTGCGCGCAGTGTGCAAAGTGCCCTTGATGCTGACAGGTGGTTTTCGCACAGTGGGCGGCATGAAAGAAGCGCTGAACAGCGGCGCAGTGGACTTAATCGGCTTGGCCCGATCCATCGCAATTGAACCTGATTTGCCCAATCGCCTGCTGGACAACAAGGAAGCGCTGCACCCAGTCAAGCCCCTGATCACTGGGGTGAAAGCCGTGGACCGCACAGGCCTGCTTGAAATTCAATGGTACACCCGGCAAATTCACCGCATGGGCAAAGGCAAAAACCCAGTCCCGAACGAGGGAGCCATCAAAGTGCTGTTTTTCTATATGCTTGAAAGCAGTTGGGGCTTGTTCAAGGCCCGCAAGTTAAGGGCGTAAATCAACCAGTTGGGGGCAAGATGATTCGACACTGCATTCTGTTTCTTCTTGCCCTGGCGCCGTTCACAGCGTACGCCTTGGACGACGCCACAGTACTTGAACAAGGCCGAAAGTTGTTTCAAACCGATGCTGAACCCGCCTGCGCCATTTGCCACACCTTGGCAGATGCGGGCTCCAAGGGCAAGATTGGCCCAGTTCTGGATGTGTTGAAACCCAATGAGGAACGCGTGATGAATGCGTTGCGAAATGGCAAAGGGGGCATGCCCCCTTTCGTGGATCACCTCACCGTGGACCAGATGAACATTCTGGCCAGGTATGTATCAACCGTGACAGGCACTGAACCAGTGAAGGCCGCGCCCTAGCGCTTGCCGATCGCCAGTTTCTCAAACTCAGTTTTTGTAATCAGGCTGCTCACGGTCCAGTTTGCGCAACAGGGCTGGCCAGGCAATGTTGCCGCCTAGGCCACGGGTTACCTGTGCCGCAGCCGCCTTGATGCCATTCACGATGGGTGTCGCAATCGGTATCAGGGTTGCTCCGCCTGACTGGGCTGCAATTTGAACCTCGCAGGCCCGCTGCAAGATAAACATGTTCAAAAAGGCATCGGCCACAGTGGGGCCGCAAGTCAGCAAACCATGGTTGCGCAGAATCAGGGAATTCGCTTCACCCAAATCCGCCTGCAAGCGTACCTTCTCGTCTTCACGCAAAGCCAGACCTTCGTAGTCGTGATAAGCCAAACCCGCCAGCGGAAAAAGCGACTGCTGAGAAATAGGCAACAGGCCCTGTTCCTGCGTGGACACGGCAACACCCGCCACAGTGTGCGTGTGCATCACGCAATGCGCATCGTGACGCACAGCATGCACCGCACTGTGAATGGTGAAGCCCGCCGGGTTCACATCGTGGGGGCTGTTGTCCACTTTCTCGCAATTCATGTTCACCTTCACCAAACTACTCGCCGTGATTTCCTCGAACATGAAGCCGTAGGGGTTGATCAGGAAATGCCCATCTTCATTGGGCACGCGAGCTGAAATATGGGTGAACACCAGGTCGTCCCACTTATGCATGGCAACAAGTCGGTACGCGGCGGCCAGGTCGACACGGGCGTGCCATTCCAGGGGGGACATGTGGGCGGGCGGGTTTGTGGAATTCATGGTGGTCTCCTTTGCTGCGTTTTTGATTGTACTTTTTCTGAAGTGTATCAGTGCCGTCAGGTTTGCTTGTGCAAAACACTTGAAATTGGACTGGATCGAAGGCAAGCTCACATTACAAAACCAAAGCCAAATGCCGGAGACTGTAATACATGCACGCCAAGGTCAAAACACCCACACCCGCTGAAACTGGCGACCCTGCTGTTGTCCGCACGGTTCGTGCAAATTACCGCGCAGAATTCATTTCAGGCCGTTACAACGGCCATTTGCACCTGGCCATGACGATGACTTTGGGTTTGGGCGTCATCGCCCTGTGCGTGTATTGGCTGAAATCGCCCAGTCTTCTGGAATGGCTGACGATTCCTGCCACCTTCCTGTATGCGAATTTTGCAGAATGGGCGGGTCACAAGTACGCCATGCACCGCCCGGTGAAAGGACTGGGCTTTGTGTACAAGCGGCATTCACTGCAACACCACAAGTTTTTTACTGACACCCACATGGAAATAGACAACAACATGGACTTCAAGGCCGTGCTGTTTCCAATCGCCATTGTCGGTTTTTTCGTGCTGGCTTTTTTTGTGCCCATGGGCCTGCTGGTGGCATGGCTGTTCAATGAAAACGTGGCCCTATTGCTGGTGGCCACAGGCATGGCCTACTACTTGAACTACGAACTGTTGCACCTTTCCTACCACTTGAAGGAAGACCACTGGGTGCACCGCATTCCCGGGTTTACACGGTTTGCCCGGTTGCACACCACGCACCACGACCATCGCATCATGGCGCACAAGAATTTCAATATTACTTATCCGATCATGGACTGGTTGATGGGGACTTGGGATAGAAGGTAACTTGAGAAACTCCCAGGACCAGGTGAACGTTCCCTTTCAAGGGGTACGTTACCTGTGAACCTTAAGTAGGAAAAGTCTGCACAAGAGTTCCCCCGGCAGCCCAGAACACCTCACCCTTTTCTAACCTGCAAATTTTCCCTGCCATTATCGACAGTTGAATCCCTGAACCTCTGTGGCAAGCGGCGAAAAACCGGTAACCCGCATTGAACGGAATTCTGACAACTTCACAATGCAGGGTCAAACAGCCATGGAATCCTCGACAAGTATTTGGTCTCGTCTTTCTATTCCCCAGACATTTGAGCACCGCGAAGCACAAACCTGCGTTTCGGAAGTCCTGGATGATCCACGAAACTGGCAAATCAACATGGCGGCAAACCAGCGGCCTGATCAAACCAGCCTGCACAGAAACAAGACGGCACCACAGGCAGTCGTCCAGCAGGCCTTCAGTATTTTAGAACTGGGCGACCTGACAGAAAGCCAACACACAGCCGCGGCCAATACTTTGTTGTCTGCCGCCCAGGAAATGCTTGCACACGATGGGTGTGCAACGGGCCATATCTTCACGTTTCACAGCAAAAAGGTGTATATGAATGCCCTGCAACTTACGTGCTTTAGCGTGGGCCTCAACAACCAAAAATTACCACCCACACCCATTGATATTGAAGAATCGTTAAGTCAATTCAAGCCAACCAGCGCCATGAATCCAGACGTTTTGGTCAAGGAAATAAGAAAGATAACAAATACCCAAACCCATTTCCACACAAGCCAACTGCCATTGAGCCGAGTCGAACAAAGCATGGCCAAAGCGGTAATCGACATTTTGCCACCTCATCTACAGGGATCCTTGCAGGGTCTTGACGCCGTGCTGATTGACCGCCAAACGTTTAGCGAGGTGATGAGACAGGCCGCAGATCAACCGGGGTTTCCAGAGGTGCTAAAGCAGCTTCGGCAAGCTGCCCGGCACTGCCCTGGAATACAACTAGCCCTGACAACCCAACCCTCACTTGCATTTGCACTGCTGTTCCCTGGCCGGCGAGTTACACCAGCCACACCCACACCTGCTTACCTTGCCCAAGTCACAAAAAAAATCGCACCGGAAGATTTAACCAGGTTGGCCGACCAACCTCCAGCTGGGCAGAACAAGCAGACAACCTGGAACAAGGTACTTTCCGTGGTTTTCAGGAATATGAACGAATTCGGTAACCGAAATTCCGCACCTGTCCCGTCCTGCTATGACAACATACCCTGCCCTGAACATTCCCGAGCCAAAGTCGATGGTCATCCAGCAGATGTGCATGCCAATCTGATCAGCGACACTGGACCTGGATCACTGATTGCTGCCATGCAACCAGTCACGACAGGTCCTGCCCGTCATCTTTCCAATGAAGATCAGGCCAACGTGGCCAAATTCCTGAGCATGGTAGCCGGCCAAGACAAGCCAACCATTTTGGATCTTCGCTCGGCATCCGACCTGTACCTCGGCAAGGGCATCGAATACTGCCCACAACAGGTGGACCAAACTCATCAATTCGACAATGTATCAATCACCACCCGCCATGTGGAAACATTGGACAAGGACCTGCAACGCCTCACAGTGGAAGTTACTGTGGGGCAAAACCCAGCGGTCGAATTGAAGGTTACCCAATTCAGGGGCTGGCCAGACAGGGGTGTAGTGGAGCCAGACACGCTGAGAATGTTGGGGCAGCTTGTATGCCGGGAAAAGCAGGCCGGTTCATCGGTGATCACGCATTGCAGTGCAGGCGTTGGGCGCACAGGTACCATACTTGCCTACGCAAGGCTTTACCAAAAACTGATTGGTGAATCGGGAGCCAAAGAGGTATTCAACGATCCAGATTCCTCAGAACCAAGCAGGCAAAAAGTCATTGAAAAAATAGTCGCAGAAGTGTTGCATGGACGAATTGAAAGAGGCCCCCAGTTTGTCCAAAAGGACGCGCAATTCAAATTGCTTTGCAACACCATTCTAGAAGACATACAGGCATGGAAACATAACAATTCAGGGTCCAGACCTGATTCCATTTCGAACTCTGTATCCAGTCGGGCATTCAGGAATGAGCCCCCGCCAGGGCCTAAAACCACACCTGCCCCCCTGTCACTTGCAGTCCCTGAAATAGAGCCAGCTGAACACCAACCTGCCCTAGTCACCTTACCCAATCCAGGGGCTGAAAAACCGACCTTTCAGGTTCGTACCACGTCGCGGGAAAATCAATACATCGGTTTGAATATCAATCAAATTGAACTGGTGCTAGAACACACGTTCACCCTGGCGCAGGAACCCAAGAATACCGAATCAAAATTTCTATACCTGCACAGCCTGTTCAATAGGGGCAGCGATGTTCTTGAATTTGTTTCGGATCCAAACCGGCTGGCCAAATTTGCCAGCATCCCAGAACCACACGGCGTGAATATTCTGAGTCCGATTGTTCTGAACAAGTTTAGCAATCCGGCGAAATACGGTCCCCCACCTGAATTGATCGTTGGAAAATTCCGTATCAATGATGTGGAACAAACTGTGGATGCTTTGAACAAGAACGGCTGCCTGGCCTACAGCTATCAATTCAATGTCACAGACAAGGAAACTGGTCTTGAAAAAACCGTTCGTCATGTGCAAATCTACAGTGAATTCAAAAACAACTGCGTCAGCAAAATCCAGTTGAAAGCCATGCTGAAACTCGCTGACGAGTGTCAGCTCAACCAGAACAATCTGTGGCTCAGCAGCGCAGCTGGTATCGGGCGCCCATCGGCTTGGTTAATGGCCCGTCACATTGACGATGCAATTCACGCGAAGAAAATGACCAAGAGTAATTGTCGACACCTGATCGACTCCTGGATCAAGACCGGCCGGGACCAACGCGGCCCCCGATTCTTGCACAGCACTGCCCAGAAAGAGGAACTGGTTCAACTGGCGCTTGATTTGTTGAAAAACAAAAAATCAATCCGAAATCAAGAACCACCTGCCGGCCGCCAGTTACTTTTCAAGAAGCCCAAAACATTCGGCCAACGAATCTCCTCCTTTCCCGAATTGGTGAGCTGGATTAAAAAACATTTGCATCCAAGTAAAACTACAACTCAGTCACCACCCCAGCCTGTGTCAACAAATCCACCATGGTGAACTGCCCATGCTTTTTGCCAAATACAGGGGTCCAATCCGGGTCTTGCGACAGGTACGAGGTCTTGTCCCCTTGCAGCAAACCAATCATGACTTCACCCACAATTCGGCCGCCAACCGGCCCCAGGTGTTTGCCATCGGCGGTTACATCCGCCTCCTTCAGGCAGTAATACCAAAGCGGTGTGCGTTTGTGCAGGTTGTAAGGTTTCAGTTCAGCAAGCGCTTCCTCTGGCAGCGCCTCAATTTCCATGGCCGCTGCAACCCGCTGCCCAGAAGGTACTTTGAAAGTCAGGTGCCTCAGCAAGTTCAGTTGCGCCAATGACTGTGGCCCACCAGGCGGCAAACCCGGCAAGTCAAACATTACTGTAGAAATTCGGGTATCAATTCGCTTGTTCTGGCGGGCCTTGTTGTCACCGAAATCAAAAAAGGTTTGCCAGTCAATAAAACGGTGCGGTGCGCGAGAACCACCACGCATGTCAAAGGTAACCGGGTTCACCGCCAGGTTGTCATTGAAGAACAGCGCAAACAAATCCGGGTCCGAACCCTTGCCAAAATTCACCCGATAACTGGGGCGTACCTGTGAATGGCCAAACCTGTAGGCCGCCACGGAAAACTCCACAGGAATGTAAGGTGCATTTCGCCATTTGTAGAACTTGCGGCCCTTGGTCAAAATGTTAGTCACCAGACTCTTCCCGATTGTTTTGGGCAAAAACTCGTTGAGGATAATCCACTGGTAATGCCAGCGTGTCAGGCGCTGCGCCTCCAGGAAAATCTCGGCCGGATTGGTCAAACCCACCTCACTTTTCATGTGCGCAACCACTTTGTTGTGAAACTTCAGAAACGCCACTTGCAGTTGCGACAGCACCAGGTTTTCATCATTGCGTGGGTCGCCAATCAGGGGTGTGCCCTGGCTGTTGCGCGGCAAATCAAACTTGTTCGAACCATCCCGGCAAAGCAGTTCAGCACCCGGGTTCAGCTCCACGAGCATGGTGGTCAGGCCAAAATCAACAGTTTGGTCAAACAGGTGCGGCGAGCCACCGGGGCCCAAGCCATACACACTGTCCAGCCCAAAAGTGGGAACGCGGAAATTCTGGATCATTTCCGGGTCCACCTGCTGCTCCAGGCTGGATGTGATATCCAGCGTCATGTCGTGATCCAGAAACTGCCCCAGAAAAGTCATGCCCGCCGTCAGGTCAGGGTTGTCCGGGTTGTTCGCCAGCAAAGGCTGCTGAAGAATCAGGTTTTGCGGGGCCTGGGTCAAATCGTCTTTCGCATCCATCACACCATTGCGCTCGCCGATTTTCAGCAATGCAGCACGCAAGGCCGGGCTGTCGGACGAAAAAGCGGGCAGGTTCTGAAACAGTCGACCAAATTTGCCTTGGTCATAAAATGTGGATGAGGGGGGTGCATCGCCCGAGCGATACACATTGCCGTGGTGGGACATGGAATTCTCCTGATTGTTGTTGGCTTGGAAGCAAGCGACCAAACAGCTTGGAAAAAGTTAGCAGGTCTGCCTGTTTCACGCCTTCAACACCTTCCCTGTGCACAAGCAGCCATCCCGCATATGCGGGGGTTCCCAAACAACCCCTTGATCAGGATAAGCACCTGTTTTCCCTCGCTTTTCGTCCCCTTGGAGGCCATACGCAGTGGTTAGACTGATTTGCATCAACACCCGCCGGGGACACCATGAAACAACTCAGCCAAAAAGCCCACGCCGCTGCATTCCATGCGGAATTTTTCGGCAACACCACACAAAAGCGCTATGTGCTGGGTATCAACGAATTTGCCGATGCGGTGGCCAACAAAGCCAAGCTTGATGGCTTCATTGACGAATACACCACCGCCACGGAATATCGGGGCATACCCATTGTGAAGTTAAGCGATGTGCCCGCTGGCAGCATGGTGATTTCCACGGTGACGCAAGCCCGTCCCAAAACCGCGATGAACAAATTGTTGCGTTTGAACGGTGTGGTGTCGATGGACTATTTTGCAGTGGCCGATGCCAGCCACTTTCAGTTGCCGCAAGTTCCGGCCCTGGCCGACACCCAAAAGGAATATGCAGCGCACACCGAGAAATTTGAATGGGTGCGGGAACTGTTTGCTGACCAGGAATCGCGTGAAGTGTTCAACCGCGTGATGGAATTTCGCCTGAACGCCAACCTTCGAGCCATGCGATTTTTCGACTACACAGCCGACCAGCAATATTTCGAACCCTTTGTGAAGTTTGCACCAGGCGAGGTGTTTGTGGATGGTGGTGGATTTGATGGTTACACCACAGACGAATTCATCGCCCGTTGCCCTGAATACAAAAGCGTTCACTTTTTTGAACCCGTGCAAACCACACTGAATACGGCCAAAAACAAACTTGCCGGGCATCGCGATATTGAATTTCATCCGCTGGGTTTGTTTGATTCGAAACAGACTTTGTCGTTTGATGCCAGCAGTGGTTCAGCCTGCAAGATATCGGAAACGGGCAGCGTCAAAATTGATGTGGATTCCCTGGACAATTGCGTGACCGAGTCGGTCAGCTTCATCAAGCTGGACCTTGAAGGCGCCGAGCCCAAAGCGCTTGAGGGCATGAAATGGCACATTCAGGAAGACCACCCCAAGCTGGCCGTGGCCGTGTACCACGACCCGGCGCATTTCTGGCAGGTGCCAGAAATCATCTTGGGGGTGCGCAATGACTACAAGGTATATTTGCGCCACTACACCGAGGGCTGGACTGAAACAGTGATGTTTTTTATACCTGCCTGAAACTCACGCTCCGTAGGTTTCAAGCAGGTAAGCCACGATCGCCTTCGACTCGAACATGGCCTTGCCGGTGTTCGGGTCTTCAAGGTAAGGCACCATCATCTTGTTGGTCTTGGCCATGAACTGCTCGCGTTTTCCGCCTTTGACCGGGTTGTATTCACCCAGCGCAGCATGAACGCCATTCACACCCATGTCGGCAAATTGTTCCTTGCCCAGATTCACCAGGTGATACGCAATTTCCAGTTCACACAACACCTCCCGAACAGGGCGGCAAAACGGTGACGCTTCAAAACTGTACAAGGTCAGCATCTGTTCAGGCTGCATCGACTTTCTCGCCTTGTTGCCAGCACCGAAACCCAGGGCGGAATTGGCAAGGCTGGACACCGCCTGCGGCAACGCAGCCTTCACACGCAGCGGTACCGGTCGCTTGGCGTAGGTACGGTAGAGATACTCAATGATGTCGGCCGACTCGTACAATGCCACGTCCGTGTTGTCATCCACCAAAAATGGAAACTGGGCTTTGCCGCCTTGGGCCACCACTTGGGGTCTAAAGCGCTGCCCACCTTTCGGACAAGGGTAAATATCGGCGTCAAGCGACAATTCCGTGAGCGTCTCCCTCACCAAACGGCAATAGGGACAACCTTCAAACTCATACAGTTTCAATGGTTTGTCGGGTTGAACCGCTGCGGGCTCGGTCACCATGCCTTGCCATCCACGCAAGGTTGACGCTGCTGTGGCCAAAGCCACCTTGAACATGTGTTTCATCCAGTTTCTCCCAATCAATGTGCGCTATTGCTGTTCAGTGCACTCAGCGCTGCGGCCACCAGAATCATGGAGCCACCCACGCCAACCTGCAAGGTCAGCACCTCGTCTGTCAGCACAATGGCTGATAAAGTGGCAAACACCACCTCGGACAACATCACCACCGAAGTGACGTTGGCTGGCAAACGCGACGCACCGTATTGCAAACCATAATTGGCCAACAGCAATGTGACTGCAAAGGCCAACAATACAAATACACCGTAACTGCCGGGCACTACAGGCCACTGAACAATTGAATTGCCCTCACCCAACCATGCAGCCACAACAATGGCCACTGCAGTGGGTGCCACAACACCCCCTACAAACATCGCAAACAAACGGGCTTGGGCTGACCGCTCGGCCTGGTGCCGCAACAAAATGTTATTCAGCGCAAAGGCAGCACCACCCATCAAGCCCAACCATTCCGCCATGTTCGATGGCACCGGGAATCCCAAGGCTCCTTCCGGACTCAGCACCAGCACAGCGCCTGCAAAGGCAAGGCCAACCCGTAACATGGCGCTTAGTGTAATGGCCTCATTCAACACCACGCGGGCCAGCAAAACCGACCAAATGGGCATCAGGTAAAACAACAACACCACGCGAATCACTTCGCCGATGGACACCCCCCAGTTAAAACCCACCATGGTGGTGCCAGCAGCCAATGCCAACAACCAAAGAGGCTTGTACTTCAGGAACTCGGCCAGCACCTGGGGCATGGCACACAACAACACGATCGCACCCAGCAAGTAAGTCGCCGACGAGGACCACAAAGGGTGAAGCCCCTCGGCTTGCAACTCGCGCAAAGGCCACCACGACAAGCCCCACACCAACGCATTCAGAACAAGGGCCAGATGCGGCAAGGCCCGTTTACCAAAATCAGGCACAGTTCACCACCACCCGCCCCTGCAATTGATTCGCCAGCACAAGGCGTGCACTGTCTAGCGCTTGTGCAAGGCGCACTTCCTTGATCATGAAGTCCAGGTCGTACTCACCCAGCGCCTGCGCCAACATGCCCCAGGCACGGTCTCGCTCCGCGTGCGTCCTGTAAACACAGTTGATACCACGCAGGGTTATTCCCCGCAGAATGAAAGGGGCCACACTGCCCTGAAAATCCATGCCCTGCGCCAGACCACACGCAGCAACCACCCCACCATACCGGGTTTGGGCGCAGGCATTCACCAGGGTGTGGCTGCCAACACTGTCCACCACCGCTGCGAACTGCTCTTTTTGCAAAGGCTTTCCAGCGCGGGACATCGATTCCCGATGAATCAAATGAGTGGACCCCAATTGCAGACGCTCAAAATGTTTGGCGGCCGACTCTGAAACAGGCTCTCCCGTGGCATCAATCGAGCCAGTCAACCCCACCACCTCGTAGCCCAAGTGTTGCAGCAACAGGCAAGCTACAGTACCCACGCCCCCGCTAACCCCGGTGACCAGCACAGGGCCATCACCCGGCTTCACCGGGTGGTCTTGCAAGGCCATCACGCACAAGGCTGCGGTGTAACCGGCAGTGCCCAGGGCGGCTGCCCAACGGGCGCTTCGCCCTTCAGGAATAGGGGATATCCACTGCGCGGGCACGCTGGCACGCTCCGCCAAACCGCCCCAATGGGTTTCACCCAAGCCCCAGTCGTTTACCTGACACACCGTACCGACAGGCCATTGGCTTGAATTGGACTCGATCACCTCGCCCACCGCATCAATGCCATGCACCATGGGGTATTTGCGTGCAATCGGGGCGGTGTGGGTCAAGGCCAGCGCGTCTTTGTAATTCAGGCAGCTGTAATGCAACTTCAACAGCACATCCTGCCCGGCAAACTCGGTTTCATCGAGTTCTACCAACTCCGCCTGCGCCTGGTCTGCCGACCGGGAAATCCATGCCCTGATCATTTTGTCTCCTTATTTCGGGTGAGCCAATCATCGCACAAACCAGTGACCAAATTTGCGTGATGCGCCTGCCTTGCATACACTTCAGGTTTGCCTTGGAATAACAACAACACAGTGCGCAAACCCACCGCCAAAAGCCTTATTCTTGACCTGTTGCTGGCCTCCAAAGGTCGCCCCCTTTCCGCCAAACAGGCAATTGCCGCCTGCGGCATATTCGACATCAGCGTGAACAACACACGGGTCGCCCTGGTGCGCCTGTCTGCTGAAGGTCTGATTGAATCGGCAGGCCGCGCACTGTATCAACTGACCGACGATGCACACACCCTGGCTGACGATGTCGCGGCCTGGCGCACCCGCAGCACCCGTGTTCGCCAATGGGACGGCAGTTACATTGTGGTTCAAGCGGACAAACTTTCGCGCAGTGAAGCCAGGCAACAACGCGCCCGCGCCCGATCCCTGCTGATGCTCGGCTTCCAGCCCCTGAACGAACACCTGTTCATACGCCCCAACAACATTGAGGACAATCTGGAAACAGTGCGGGTACGGCTTTACAAACTGGGTCTGGAAAAAGAAGCCCCTGTGTTTCAAGCCAGTGGGTTTGACAGCACCACCGAACATCGCATTGCAACCCTGTGGAACCCCCGGGAACTGGAACAAAACTACCAGCAACTCGAGAAAAAAATGCGCACTTGGCTTGACCGCTTCCACGCGCTTGAACCGGAAGTGGCGGCACGCGAATCCTTTCTGCTGGGTGGCACCGCCATCAAGCATGTCGTCTACGACCCTTTTTTGCCAAGCGAGTGGGTAGATGTGCAGGCACGCAAACAGTTCCTGAGTGCGGTGGATGAAGTCGACCAGGCCGGTATGCGGATCTGGAACAGCATGTGGGAGAACGCGGAAAGCTGAGGTGCTGTCTGCTTGATTCTGCACTGACGCTGATTTGCTGCCTCATCATGGGTTGCTTGATTCCGCACTGACTTTGATCTGCTGCCTCATCGTGGGTTGCTCGATTCCGTACTGACGTTGATCTGCTGCCTCATCGTGGCTTGCTTGACTCCGCACTGAAAACCGCTTTTCCCTTTTTGAACAAAGGCATTTCATTCACCCAAACCCGACAAAAGAGATGGTCGGGCCTGGGTGTCGCGCATTGCACGAACATTCAAGCCTTGTTCAAACCAGGGCGGTTTTCTTGAATGTGCGAAACAAGCAAACCCACTGCCGAGTCGGCAAGTCACCGTCCGGTTTGATCGCAACCAGCGCGAAACCCATGCGGAGGTTAAGCGAGGGCTCGGATTGCCGCCCACTCAGCGCGACCCATCACCGCCGATTTTGTGTCCAGTCAGCAGCGAAGTTCCAATCGCGTCGCCATTCAAGAAAACCTGCCCGTTTGAATTCACACGCAACGTTCGGCTACAAGCCGACAACACACTCGACCATCTTTTTTGTCGAGTGTGTTGAGTCAGTGTGAATTTCAAAAAGGGAGATACAGATTTTCAGGCGGACGATTGGAATTGGCGCTGATTGGGTAAGTAACTGACAGGCGGCAATCGGAACTCGCGTTAATTGGGCAAAGAACCCGCGCGCGGATTAGTGCACTCGCGCGTCATTTAGAGTAAACCCTCATCCGAATCGCCCCCCACTGCGTATACACTTCGACCATTCCAACCTTGCACCGCAGCACCCGTGAAAAAACTATTCAAAACTGCTTTGAAAATCAATGAATTGGCCGTGAACACTGCGACCAACGCAGCGGACTGGTTTTTTCGCAAAGAGATACTGATCCAGTCGGGAAAAACAGAGTACGAGGTCATTGCTGAGCACCTGCCCATGCGTGTGCGTTATTACGCCCCGTCAGCCGATACCAGCCAGCCGCACGCGGTGCCCTTGGTCATGGTGCCCCCGTTGGGTGTGACCACCGAAACCTTTGACCTGATGCCGGATCGCAGCCTGGTCAAATCCATGACAGAGGCAGGCTTCCAGGTCTACCTGGTGGATTGGGGCAAGCCCGAACGCAAAGACGGCCACCTCGGCCTGTTCGACTACAGCCACACCATGATGGGTCAAGCCCTTGATGCGGTTCGTGAACACAGTCAATCCAAAGAAATTTCATTGTTCGGCTGGTGCATGGGGGGTTTGCTGTGCCTGCTTTACGCCGGTTACGGGCACGACAAGCACATCCGCAACCTCGTCACGGTGGCCAGTCCCATCGACCTGCGCGATGGCAAAAACATCATGGCCTTCGCCTCCAACACATTGAATGTCACCGCACGCTTTATTCGCAAGTACAGTGAATTCCGGCTGGATCGAATCAACCCCATGCTATTCAGCCCACCCGGCTGGATGGTCAGCTTGGGATTCAAACTGACGGCGCCCGTGGCCAGTATCACCACCTATTGGGACCTGCTGACGCGCCTGAACGACCGTGATTTTGTTGAACAACACACCACCACAGCCGACTACCTGAACAACATGATGCTGTACCCGGGCGGCGTGGTACGCGACTTCATGATCCGCTTTGCAGTGGACAACAAACTGGCGAACGGCAAGGTCAAAATTGGTGAACTGGTTTCAGACCTCGGCAACATCACAGCCAACATGCTGGTGTTTGCGGGCGAAACCGATCACCTGGTGCCCGGCAGCATGGCCAAGAAAAGCCTGCGAATGGTGGCGTCCAAAAACAAATCCTTCCTGCTTGCACCCGGCGGCCACATGGGCGTTATTCTGGGTAGCCAGGCGCGCGAGCATGTCTGGAAACAGGCGGCGGAATGGCTGCAGGGTCATTCACAAGTGCAGGCAACTTCAGTTGCAGCACCCATTGCAAACAAACCCAAGGCAAGCAAACCGAAAGCCACTACAGCCAGGAAACCAAGGGCGCGCATTCAAAAAGACACACCCCGCGTAGCCTGACCTGACGTTTCAAGCAGGTTAATCTCGCAGACCGAGCAATCGGTCTGCTGTCACAAAAAATTCATAAATTATTTCTATATTTCTATTATTATCGAATTATGAAAGAAAACGACATTGTCAAAGCTTTGGCAGCACTTGCCCAGTCCTCCCGTCTGCGGCTGTTTCGCGCCCTCGTGGTGGCAGGCCCAGCCGGGCTGACTCCAGGTCAACTGGGTGAACAACTGGACATTCCCGCGGCCACGCTGTCTTTTCATTTGAAAGAATTGAACAACGCCGGGTTGATTCACCCCATTCGGGAGGGTCGAAACCTCATCTACAGCGCGCAGTTTGAACACATGAACGGCGTCATCTCCTACCTCACAGAGAACTGTTGTGAAGGCCGCGGATGCGCACCTGGCAATCAACCCGCAACCACAGAGACTCACCATGAGTGACAAAACATTCAACGTGCTTTTCATCTGCACCGGCAATTCCGCTCGTTCCATTCTGGCCGAAGCCATTCTCAACCAACTGGGCAAAGGCCAGTTCAAGGCTTACTCGGCGGGCAGCTTCCCCGCCGGCCGTGTGAATCCTTACACGTTTGAATTACTTGCACGCTGGGAAATCGACACCACCGGCCTGCGCAGCAAAAGCTGGGATGAGTTCGCCCAACCCAACGCCCCACAAATGGATTTCGTGTTCACTGTGTGCGATCAAGCCGCCGGTGAAGTGTGTCCGGTGTGGCCAGGCCAACCCATTTTGGCGCACTGGGGTGCACCCGACCCCGCCAAGGCCGAGGGTACACACGAACACATCTTGCAGGAATTCCGCAATGTCGGGCTTCTGCTGCGCAAACGCATCGAACTGATGTTGGCACTACCCATTGCCAAACTTGAAAAACTCGCCATTCAACATGAAGTCGAACAAATAGGAAAGGTATCTTCATGAGCACCAATGTACTCATTCTTTGCACTCACAACTCCGCGCGCAGCGTGCTCTCCGAGGGCATGCTGAACCACCTGGCCCAACAATACGGAAAAGACATCAAGGCTTTCAGTGCAGGCAGCGCGCCCAGTGGCCGCGTTAATCCCTATGCCTTGCAAGCATTGGCCAGTGTTGGCATTGACACCAGCGCCTATCTCAGCAAAAGCTGGGACGTGTTCACCGAGCCCGGCGCACCAAAAATCGATATCGTCATTACCGTGTGCGACAGCGCCGCTGCAGAACAGTGCCCCTATTGGCCCGGCAGCCCGGTCAAAACACACTGGGGCTATCCAGACCCATCCAGTGAAATTGAAGAAAACAAGCCCCGTGCATTCGAGCTGACCCGCCAAGCCATTGCCTACAAAATGATGCAGCTCATCCAGCTGCCCTTGGGCACCATGAGCACCGCCGAACTGAATACAGCATTGGCTGCCATCGCACGGAGTTAATCGCATGCATTCACTTCCACAAAGACTCGGTGCTGAATTTCTCGGCACCCTGCTGCTTCTGGCCATTGTGATTGGTTCTGGTGTCATGGCTGAAAACCTATCGGAAGGCAACAATGGTGTGGCGCTGATTGCCAACACACTGGCCACGGTGTTTGGCCTGTACATCCTGATTGAAGTGTTTGGCCCAATCAGCGGTGCCCATTTCAACCCAGTGGTCACGCTGACCATGGTGCTGCTGAAGCGCCAAGCTGGAAAAGAACTCATCCCCTACACCCTGGTTCAATTGGCTGGCGCCTTCTTCGGCGCGATTCTGGTTCACCAAATGTTCGACATGGAATTGCTGCAGTTTTCAGAAAAAGCGCGAACTGGCTGGGGAATCTGGACGGGTGAAATCGTTGCCACCGCCGGTTTGTTGCTGGTCATATTGATAGCGAAACAGGAACGGGTTTCAGGCATGGTGGCCTGTTACATTGGCGCAGCCTACTGGTTCACATCATCCACATCATTCGCAAACCCGGCGGCTGCATTCGGGCGGCAGTTTTCCAACAGTTTTGCCGGCATTGCACCGGCCGATGTACCCGCCTATGTGGTGTTTGAAGTCATCGGTGGTTTGCTGGCCATCGTCCTCTACAAACTCTTCAGCAGCAACAAGCCCGTTACAACTTCCCCGGCACCCAACCCGGCGGCTTGATCAGGCACAGCACCCGGTTTTTGAAACCGGGTGCTGCCTTCATTTTTTCAATCAAATGCTCCCAGCCAGCGACCGCCTGCTTCAGCGGGTTGGTGGTCAACACGGGCGTCAACGTGCCATACACAGGTTTGACACCCGGAACAAATTCCCGATAAGTGCCGAACCAGCGGTCCCAAACTATCAATATTCCGCCGTAATTGCAGTCGTGGTACACCTCGTTTTTGGCGTGGTGCAAGCGGTGATGCTGGGGGCAGTTGAACACTTTTTCGAACCAACCACGCACTTCGAAAGTTTCGGTGTGTATCCAGTACTGGTAAAGCAGGTTCACCGTGTGGGCGAAGGTCAGCACCAGCGGGTCCATGCCCAACAGTGGCAGGGGCAACCAGAAAATGAAAGCGTAAAAAGGACCCAATACAGATTGACGCAAGGCCGTACTCAGGTTGTAGCGCTCACTGGTATGGTGGTTGGAATGTTCCGCCCAAAACAATGCACACCTGTGTGCCACCCGGTGATACCAGTAGTAGCAAAAGTCATCTGCCACCAGCAGCAATGGTACAAACCACCAGGTTGAAATGTCCCAACTCACCACCCGAAACTCGAACAGCCACAGCATGATGGGGTAAGCCCACAGCACGCTGAGGCCCATGGTGACCAATTTTAAAGCCCCCATCGAAATCGAACACAAGGAGTCGTTCAGGGAATAGCCGGCGTAATATCCGGCTGGCTTCTTGCGCATCGCCCAACCTTCAAGGGCCATCGCGCCAAAAAAGTACGGAATCGCCACCACATACATCAGCAGGGTGAGTTGTTCGTAATCAGGCAGTGACAAACCCATGCAGCCTCCGGGCGATACAACACATTACAAATTAATCAATTAATGCGTTGTATCGTAACGTTAGCCTTGAAATCACTCAATACCAACAAAGTCAAAAATGACAAACCAACAAAAAAGGCCCCTTGCGGGGCCCTTTCATTTCAACCAAGGTTGAAAATTTACTTCACTGCGATGGCCTTACCATCAGCAGTCTTGATGGTCTTCCAAGCGTTTTCAATCAACTTGACTGTTGCATCTGGCAATGGAACATAATCCAGGTCAGAGGACAGCTTGTCGCCCTTGGCATAAGCCCAGGTGAAAAACTTCAACACTTCAGAAGCCTTGGCTGCATCAGCCTGCTGGGTGTGCATCAGGATGAAAGTGGCACCAGTGATGGGCCAAGCTGTTTTACCAGGCTGCAGTGTCAGGATTTCATAGAAGCTGTTGGACCAGTCAGCACCAGCAGCGGCAGCTTTGAACGAGTCGTCATCAGGCTGAACGAAATTGCCGTCCTTGTTGTTCAGTTGCGTGTGGGTCAGCTTGTTCTGCTTGGCGTAAGCATATTCCACGTAGCCGATTGAACCTGGCAGACGCTGCACGAAGGCTGAAACACCTTCGTTGCCCTTGCCACCCAAGCCTACTGGCCACTTCACTGCCGTGCCTTCACCCACTGTGCTCTTCCAGTCAGCGCTGACTTTGCTCAGGTAGTTGGTGAAAATGAAGGTTGTACCGGAACCATCTGCACGACGAATCACGCTGATGTCAGTGTCTGGCAGCTTGACGCCTGGGTTCAGGTCTGCAATCGCCTTGTCGTTCCACTTGGTGATCTTGTTCAGGTAAATGTTGGCCAACACTTCGCCGCTCAGCTTCATCTGGCCGGGGGCCACACCTTGCAGGTTCACCACGGGCACAACGCCACCAATCACGGTTGGGAACTGCATCAAACCTTTTTCTTTCAGGTCTTCAGGCTTCAAAGGCGCGTCAGATGCACCAAAATCCACGGTCTTGGCCGTGATTTGCTTGATACCACCACCGGAACCGATGGACTGGTAGTTCACTTTGTTGCCTGTTTCCTTGTTGTAGGCATCGGCCCACTTGGAATAAACAGGGGCAGGGAAAGAAGCGCCAGCACCGGTAATTTCAGCGGCGTTCACGGAAGTCATGCTCAGGGCCAGGGCACCTGCAGAAATCGCTGTGGCGATTGTTTTAATGTTGAACATTTTTCACCTCACTTATTAAAGTGACTTCATCATGCAGCAGGAATGTTTCAGAATCATGACAGATATAAGGCATTTACATAAATGTCAAAAAACCACACCTGGCTGCCCAAATGTGGTTTTTTAGTCATCATCACTGCGAGTCCAAAGACCGAATCAGCCAAATCGACCCGTGATGTAGTTTTCTGTTTCCTGCTTCTTGGGCTTCAGGAAAATCTGGTCAGTCACGCCGAATTCGATCAACTCACCCAAGTACATGTACGCGGTATAGTCCGAAACACGGGCAGCCTGCTGCATGTTGTGGGTCACGATCACCACGGTGTAGTCTTCTTTCAGCTCGGTAATCAACTCTTCAATACTGGCCGTTGAAATCGGGTCGAGCGCAGAACAGGGTTCATCCAGCAGCAAAATTTCAGGCTTGATCGCAATACCGCGTGCAATGCACAAACGCTGCTGCTGACCACCCGACAAACCGTTGCCGCTTTGATGCAACTTGTCTTTCACCTCTTTCCACAGCGCAGCCTTGGTCAGTGCCCACTCCACGCGCTCTTCCATTTCGCCCTTGGACAGCTTTTCAAACAGTCGCACACCAAATGCGATGTTTTCATAGATGGACATTGGAAAGGGCGTGGGCTTCTGGAACACCATGCCAATTTTCGAGCGAATCAATGCAATGTCTTTCTTGCTGGTGATCAAGTCTTCCCCATCCATCAAGATCTGGCCTTCCGCCCGTTGTTCGGGATACAGGGCGTACATCTTGTTGAAGGTACGCAGCAGGGTGGACTTACCACAGCCAGATGGACCAATGAAGGCGGTCACTTTCTTTTCAGGAATGGTCAGGTTGACCGACTTCAGCGCATGAAAATCACCGTAATAGAAGTTTAGATCCTTGACTTCCAATTTCGTTTTTTCAACAACAGCGGTATTGGGCATTTTTAGGCCTATAAAGATCAATTTATCTGGTCAATTATTTTGAATTCTTCAGCAATGATCGGGCAATGATGTTCAACACCAGCACGCCAGCCGTAATCAGGAATACGCCGGCCCATGCCAGTTCCTGCCACTCTTTGAACGGGCTGAGCGCAAAGTTGAAAATCATCACCGGCAGGTTGGCCATCGGCTTCATCATGTCTGTATTCCAGAACTGGTTCGACAGTGCTGTAAACAACAAGGGCGCTGTTTCACCGGCAATTCGGGCAACTGACAACAAAATTCCGGTCAGGATACCTGCATAGCTGGCCTTCACAGTAATGGACATCACCATCTTCCACTTGGGCGTGCCCAAGGCAAATGCAGCCTCACGCAAGGCGTCTGGTACCAGGCGCAACATATTCTCGGTGGTGCGGATCACGATTGGAATCTGGATCAGGGCCAAAGCCACTACACCCGCCCAAGCCGAAAAGTGTCCCATGATGCGAACCATGACCGCATACACGAACAAGCCGATCACAATCGATGGTGCAGACAGCAAAATGTCGTTGATGAAACGCACCGAACTGGCCAGCTTGTTGTCCTTTCTTGACTCCGCCAGATGCACACCCGCCAGAATACCCAGTGGTGTACCAAACAGCGTGGCAAAACCCACCATCAGCAAAGTACCCGTGATGGCGTTGGCCAGGCCACCGCCTTCCACACCCGGCGGAGGTGTCATTTCAGTGAACAACTGCCACGACAGGCCATTGATGCCCAAAGTCACCGTAGTGTAAAGAATCCAGATTAACCAGAACAGGCCAAACGCCATGGCCGCCAATGACAGCGTCAGCGCGATCGAATTGACGAACTTGCGCTTGGCTTGCATTTTGATGCGCATCCGCTCATCCGTGGCCACAGTGGTCACCATATTGTCTTTTGCACCTGAAACAGGGGTTTGATATACGCTAGCCATGGCTTATCTCCCGTTGCTCGACAGTTTGGCCAACAACAGTTTTGATGCCACCAACACAAAGAATGTGATTACAAACAGGATCAGACCCAGTTCCATCAGCGCCGAGGTGTGCAAGCCGGCATCTGCTTCGGCAAACTCATTCGCCAACGCTGAAGTAATGCTGTTACCTGGTGAAAACAAAGAAATGTCGTTCAGGTAGTTTGTATTACCAATCACGAAGGTCACCGCCATGGTTTCACCCAGCGCTCGACCCAGACCCAGCATCACGCCACCAATGACGCCCACTTTGGTGTGGGGCAACACAATTTTCCAGATCACCTCCCAGGTGGTACAGCCCATGCCGTAGCCAGCTTCTTTCAACATCACCGGGGTCACTTCAAACACGTCACGCATCACTGCGGCGATGTAAGGAATGATCATGATGGCCAGTACCACGCCGGCGCACAACAAACCGATGCCAATGGGCGGGCCAGAAAACAAGGCGCCAATCACAGGTACTTTACCCAATGTCGCGCCCAAGGGCCCTTGAATGTACTTGGCAAAAATCGGCGCAAACACCAGCAAGCCCCACATGCCGTAAACAATCGATGGCACAGCAGCCAACAGTTCAATCGCGGTGCCTAATGGGCGACGCAACCAGGGCGGTGCCAATTCAGTCAGAAACAACGCGATGCCAAAGCTGACGGGAACGGCAATAATCAAGGCGATGAACGAGGTTACCAGGGTGCCGTAAATCGGCACCAAGGCGCCATATTCATCAATGGGGGGATCCCAGTTGGCAGTGAACAGGAAATCAAAACCAAACGCAGTGATGGTGGGCCAGGAAGCCACAATCAGGGAGGCAATGATTCCACCCAGCAGCAGCAGGGTGAACACCGATGCGCCGCTGGTTAACAGGCCAAAAATGGCGTCGCCCCGTTTGGTCGGGACCTTGATCGTCGAGTTATTGGACATGTTGGTAAATGGTTAATCCAGCAGAAGATTTCACGCAGACCCACAAGGGTATCCAAGAATTATGACAAAAAAGTGACAAATTTTTGACGTACTCGTGAAATTGAATATCAGGACACGAAAACGTGGTTAAAAACTCAAAGCGGTTTGCGCTTCATGAACGTGATGGGTACCACCGACGGGGGCGGGCTGTTGAATATGTCTTTGCGCATTTTACCCATGATGTGCATTTCGCAGGGTTTGCAATCGAACTTCAGGGTGTACTTTTGATCCCCATTGACCAGCACCATCGGTTCGGCCTTCACCTGCCCCTGAACCCCTGCCACCCCTTTGGCTTGCTTTGGGCACAAATTAAACGAAAATCGCAGACAATGCTTGGTGATCATGACAGGCACTTCGCCCGCCTCTTCATGTGCCTCATACGCAGCAGCAATCATTTCCACGCCATGCTTGCGATAAAACTCGCGCGCCTTGTCGTTGTAGACGTTGGCCAAAAAGCTCAATGACTTTTCTGGGTAGTCCACATAGGGCTGCACAGGCTCCTTGCGTGGTGGGCGTTGCCAGGCGTTCACACGGGCCACGTTCAAGGCTTCAATGGCCTCGCGGCGCATGCCATTGAGAACACTGGCGGGTACAAACCAGGGCTGGCTTAAATGAACATTCAGGCCCAAAGCCGAGAAATCAGTTCCGCCCAGCTTGGCCATGTGGGTTTTTATGCTGTCCACTGCGGTGTCTGCCTGCTTGGCCAGCTCCAAGGGCATTTCTACCTGAGACAAAGCGGCAACGCCATCTTCATCGGTCAGGCTCAACTGCAGGCCTTTCAACAGGTCGCCTTCCATCCACTCGGTCAGGGTCAGCCACAAACCGATTCGTCGCTCGGCACTGTCTTTGGCCAAGGCCATGTCCCAGGCATGATCACGGTTGCGGTGCATCGGCAACCCGGCTTTCAGACCCCCGTAGCTGGCAATCGGGTCTTTGGGGAATACGCGGTACACGGCCTGGCCTTCTCCCTTGCTGTGCAACTTTTCAGCACGGTTCACATGCAAACCCACCACTTCGCGCTTGCGCATGAAGTTGAGGCCATCGCCATTGTTCAACTCATCACTGGTTTGGATGTCGATGCTCTTGTCATTCACGGCGACCACGTGGCCCACAGGCTGCCCGATGAATTTGGGCGAATCGAAGGCACCAATGTCGATTTTTCGTCCACTGGCAAAGTAATCGGTGGCACCCCGGTGAAAATTCCGATCAGGGTCAGGGCGGAAATAATGCCGGGTTTGCCCACTGGATGCGCGGGTAAACTCGCCACGCTGCTCCATGATTTCGTCCAGCAAAATGCGGTAGTGGGACGTGATGTTCTTCACATAGGCCATGTCCTTGTAGCGCCCTTCAATCTTGAAGGAACGTACCCCCGCATCAATCAGGTGCTCCAGGTTGCCGCTCTGGTTGTTGTCTTTCATCGACAACAAATGCTTGTCAAAAGCCACCACAGCACCGCTTTGGTCGGTCAGGGTATAAGGCAGGCGGCAAGCCTGTGAACAATCGCCGCGGTTGGCACTTCGGCCTGTTTCAGCATGGCTGATGTAACACTGGCCCGAAAAGGCCACGCACAAGGCTCCATGTATAAAGTATTCAATGGTGGCTGAATCGCCTACCGCCGCATGCACGGCCGCAATTTCTTTCACCGTCAGTTCACGGGCCAGCACCAGCTGTGAAAAACCGCTGTCCGCCAGGAATTTCGCTTTTTCCACAGTGCGAATGTCGCACTGGGTGCTGGCATGCAGCTGGATGGGCGGCAAGTCCATTTCCAGCAAGCCCATGTCCTGAATGATCAGGGCATCCACGCCGGCGTCGTACAACTGCCAAACCAGTTTGCGCGCTTCTTCCAGCTCGGCGTCGTGCAAAATCGTGTTGATGGTCGTGAAAATGCGGGCGTGATAGCGGTGGGCAAACTGAACCAGCTTCGCGATATCCGCCACAGAATTGGCCGCGTTGGCGCGTGCGCCAAAGGTGGGCCCACCCAGGTAAACCGCGTCTGCACCGTGCAAAATCGCCTGGCGACCAATCTCTACGTCGCGTGCAGGGGCAAGCAATTCCAACTCGTGTGGCAACAAACTCATGATTTCACTGGCATTTTCAGACAAGGGTGGACATTATTTCAAAAAGCGGGGATGAATGAAAGCAAAACCGTGGTCGTAACCGCAATCAGTTTTAATTAAATGACACGACCCCAGCCCTTTGCCCTCACAACGAAGGCTAGAAGCCAAATTCCAGCAATCAGCGCCAAGTCACTTTACACTTTGTCACAAAATCATTTGAGCAATGTGTCATGCAGCACCAACCCGTTCGGCTTTTATTCCTGTTACTCGCACTTGCTCTGGGTGGACCAACAGCAGCGTCAACCGACAGCACGGCACGCAATGCACTTGAAACCGTTCAAGACTGGCGACAGGCCATGCCGCCTGGCAATTCCGCCCTAAAGCAAGCCATGGTTCAGGCACGCAAAAGCCGGCTTGGGCTGTCGCCCGAACTTCAGTTTGACCTTGAGGAATTGCACGGCACGCTGCAACCGGTTCAGGCAGACACCCCAATTTCACTGGAAAACACGTCTGCCTTGGGCGTACAGATAAGCCATGCACGCCTGAAAATTTCAGATGCCGTGCTGCAAACACTGGTGCAAGCCGAGTTGAATGCAAGCAATGCCCCACTTCGAATCAAGCAGGTACAAACCAAACCCGACGGGGTGTTGATCAAAGGCGACATTCGACGGCTCGGCCTGTGGATTCCGTTTGAAATGGAAGGCGCCCCTTCAGTACTGAACAACAAGGAAATCGGGTTGACCCCCAGCCGGCTTAAAGTAGCGGGCATTCCTGTTTACAAGGCCCTGCTGGCCACCAACATTCAATTGCAGGCCCTGATTGACATGAAATCGAAGGCAGTGCGTTTGCAAGGGCAGGCCATGGTGCTGCGTCTTGATTCACTGCTTCAGGCGCCCAAAATTTCATTCGAACTCAGCAAAGTGGAATTGGCGCAAGGTGAAGTGAAAGTACTACTGGGCGCCTCAAATTCGCCACCCTTTTTCTGTGGCGCACAGTGCCCGGGAAGTTTTGTTTACACCGCGGGTGGGGAACTGCGTGCAGCGGGCATGGTGTTGTCAGGAAAACCCACCTTGATTACAGGCACCCCAAGTTCCACCTTGCCCGTGGGCCTGCATCAACTGGATCCATTGATTCAGACCAGCACCATGCAATTGCGTGCCGACGGCGCCATCTGGATCAGTGCCCAGGAAGGGCCATTGGGTGAAGACGAAGCCGCCTTGCTCGCCAAGGGCGACCAAGCCATGAAGCGCCTCAAGCAGCAATTGGAAACGTATGCACAGCAACAGCCGGTGACCCTTGCAGTTCATGAGGCCACCCTGTTATCGAACGAGGGCATTGAATTGCGCGTTGAAAAACTGCTGGCCAGCACCCATGCAACGGATTTGGGTCAGTTACCCACCGCACCACAGACTGTACACACCGGAGAAATTTCGCTGGGTGAAAAAGCCTTGAATACCTTGATGAATGAGGCACTGTTCAACTATGAAGGCAGCCCCATTCGCAGGGTGAATAGCAGAATCGGCTCGCCACTTCTGGAGCTTGCCCTGCAAGTCAGGCCTGAAATTTTGGGTATACCTCTGATTTGGCTACCCGCCACCCTCAGCGGCGAACTGCAGGTATCCGACGACCAACTTCACCTGGAGTTCACACCCACACAGGTACGAATGTTCGGTTTACCCGTGTTGCCTTTGCTCAACTTTCTGGGCTTGCCACTCGACAGCCTGATCAAGATCGACCAACAAACAATCAAGCTGACAGGCAACACCCTGCGGATTGCACTGAACAACGCACTTCCGCCTTTGCAACTCAACACACGCCTGCTGGCTATCAAAACAGGGGGAAGTTCGCCTTGGGGACCATTCCTGCAAGTCAGCGTGGGCCTGCAAGCCGAAGACGCACGCCTCGAAACTCAAAGTCTGATGGAGCAGTTGCCAAAGGGTCTGTGGATGAATACACCAGAATTCACCGCACTGGGCATGCGCACCGGGCCAACCTTGGGCCATGTGTACAACGCAAGGCGCGATGAACGGCTGGTTATTGACCTGGCCCAATACCCGGACCTGTTAAGTGCCGCCACCATTCGACTTCCTGAAAGGGAAAGGGTCTGGGTCAGCATGCCACCACAGCGTTGAAGTTACAGCACCCAGAACAGAGCCATTGGAACAAACAACAGGCTCATCAAATTGCCCATCATCACCAGCGATGCCACACGCTGGGGTTCCAAACCGTATTTCTCGGCAAATACAAAACTGAGCACAGCGGGCGGCAAGGCACCAAACACAATCAGCATGGCGGCATGTTCCGTGCTCAAAGGCAGCAACCAGACACACAGGGCCGCAAATATCAAACCGGTTAGGGGACACAACACGCCACCGATCACCCCCAGTTTCACATCTGAAAAATCAGCCTGGGTCAGGCGCACACCCAAAGAAAACAGCAAGAGAGGAATCGACACATCGCCAATCATGTCGATGGCGAAATACAAGGGCTCCCACACCTGGATGTTCAACACACTGACCAGCAAACCCGCAATCGAGGCAGCAATCACCGGTTCTTTCCACAACATCAGGATCCGGGCATTGGGGCTCATCATCCAGGTACCCAGCGAGTAGTGCAGCGTGTTGCCCACCAAAAACAACATCACCGCAGCGGGTAGGGCCTGTTCGCCAAACGCCAGAATGGCCAGCGGCAAGCCCATGTTGCCGCAGTTGTTGAACATCATGGGGGGCACGAAGATCTTGGCATCAATGCCCAAAAGTCGGCCGATGGGCCAGGCCAGCAACCCGGAACCCAGCACCACGACGGCACCACCCACCGCCAACAACCAGTAGGCTTCTAAGTCAAATGACTTGCTCGCCAGCGCAGAAAACACCAGCGCCGGGACAAAAATTTCCATGTTCAGCTGGTTGGCAAACCGCATGTCCGGCTTTTTGACCCGGCCATACCAATAGCCCAAAGCCACCACCGCAAACACCGGAAAAATCACTGCAACAATGCGCAAAAACATGGGAAACCGTGCGGAAAAATGGCGGGAAAGGTCGAAGTGTACTGCAAGGCTTTATTCAGGACGATTCGGGTTTGTATTGGGGTTGGCACCAAAGAGCAGCTTCAAGGCGGGGTGATTCAAATTGCGCGGGTGGGTAAAGGCAAAAAAGTCTTCCACCACGCCCTGTGCATCGCCCATGTGCACCAATGTGTTGTCTCGCACCACGTCTTCAATCAGCAAGGCAGGCACAGCGAACAAACCCAAACCTGCACGACCAAAGGTTTCCAGCAGAGCCAGGTCATCAAACTCGCCCACCACAGTCACTTCCACACCGACGCTTTCCAACCAATGCTCCAGCTTCAGGCGCAACACATTGTTTCTGGACGGCATCAGAAAGGGTGCATGCTGCAGGCTTTGCGGAAAGTTGTCTTGATACTTTGCCTTCAATACCGGGCTGGCAAAAATACGAACTGGGTAAGTCAGTAACTTGGCAACCTGCAAGTGCGCCGTGCCCTGGCCACCTGGGCGTTCTGCCAGCACCACGTCTACACTGTGCTGCACCAGGTCGGAACACAGCGCCTCGAATCGGCCTTCCTGGCACACCAGGCGCACCGGGCGTTGCATGCCCAGGATGGGCTCAATCATGTGAAACGACACGGTTTTGGGCAATGCATCCGCGATACCCACGGTCAGGCGCAGGGTGTAGTCCAGCTGCTCATCGCTCAGGCTTTCAGCCATTTGCTCGCCCAGCTGAAAAATCTGGTCGGCATAGCGCAAGGCAATCCGCCCAGCCTCGGTGAGCCCCAGCCCCCGGCCAACAGGCTGAAACAGGGATCGCCCCAAGGTCTGTTCCAGCTGAGTTATTTGACTGGACAAGGTTTGGGCACGCAGGCCCAGGCGCTCGGCCGCCGCAGTCAGGCTGCCCGTATTTGCGACCATCCAGAAATAGCGCAGGTGGTGATAATTCAATTCGTTAAGCTTCATGGATACTTCGATAAAATCGATTATTTAATAAGCTATTGTTCCATTTATTCTTACATTGAACCAGCGTACACTCCAGTTGTCTATTTCCCCGTAAGGAGGACGCAAAATGAACACAGAAATTGTGGCTCGGCATCCCGAGATTGACGACACCTTGCGCAGGTACGTGCTTCGGCGCGTGCGCTCGGCCATTAACCAGCTGTCCACGCAAATAAAGAACATCACGGTCAAACTGGATCGCCGAACCGCTGCGTTGCCCGAGCAACGCAACTGTATGATTGAAATTCGGATCGACGGGCAAGCGCCCGTGATCGTGAACAGCGATGGGCCACATTGGCTCAGCGCGATTGACCTGGCGGTCGAATCGGCAGCACGTGCCCTTCGCCGCCAACTGAAACACACCCTTCACCAGGTGACACCCTTGCAATTGTTGAAAGGACAACACGCATCATGAAACGCATTGTTTTATTTCTAGCCACCAACATCGCCATCATGGTGGTACTGGGCATTACCGTGAATGTACTGGGCCTGAACCAGTTCATGGCCGGGGGTCAGCTGAACCTGACCATGCTGCTGGCATTCAGTGCTGTATTGGGTTTCGGCGGTTCATTCATCAGCCTCTTGATCAGCAAGAAGGTAGCCAAGTGGAGCACGGGCGCACAAGTCATTGAAACCCCGCGCAACGCCACCGAAGTATGGCTGGTTCAAACTGTTGAGCGCTTTGCCCGCAAAGCCAACATTGCCATGCCCGAGGTGGCCATCTACGAAGGTGCACCCAACGCGTTTGCCACAGGCCCAAGCAAGAACAACTCGCTGGTAGCTGTCAGCACCGGCTTGCTGCAAAGCATGAGCCGTGAAGAAGCGGAAGCCGTGTTGGCTCACGAAGTAGCCCACGTGGCCAACGGCGACATGGTCACCCTCACCTTGATTCAGGGTGTGGTCAACACCTTCGTGTTCTTCCTGGCCCGCGTGGTCGGCTTCATGGTGGATCAGTTTTTACGCAAGGACGATTCTGAATCGAGCGGCCAAGGCATGGGCTATTTCATCACCGTGATCGTGATGGAAATTACCCTGGGTATTCTGGCGTCCATCATCGTGATGTACTTCTCACGCCAGCGCGAATTCCGGGCCGATTCAGGTGCAGCGCACTTGATGGGTTCACGCCTGCCCATGATTTCCGCGCTGAAACGTTTGGGCGGCATGCAGTCGGGTGAATTGCCACCGAATATGGCAGCATCCGGCATTTCAGGCAAAGGCGGCGTGATGGCCTTGTTCAGCAGCCACCCACCCCTGGAAGAACGTATTGCTGCTTTGTCTCAACAGCGTTAATTGAAAGTGATGCCAGGCCTTGCAGCCTGGCCCAAAAAAACCCCGCCAAAATTTTGGCGGGGTTTTTTTATTCAGCTTATGGATTCATGACATTTGATTCACGGCGTTGATTCATCACAGTGATTCACCTCAATGTTTTACCTCAGTGCTTCACATCACGCGGCGAACCGTCCAGAAAGCCTTGCGCCAATAGGCCTGATTCAGATCGCCCACCACGACGCCATCCCGCGTTGATGCATGCAGAAACTGGCCATTGCCCATGTAAATTCCGACATGGCGGCTGTTGTAGCCCGTGCGAAAGAACACCAAGTCACCCAACTGCATTTCGCCTTGCCTGACCTGCGTGCCCACATCCACCTGTGCTGCCGTGCTCCTTGGCACATTGATGCCGAAACGGGTGGACAAGGTTTGCTGAACAAACGCAGAGCAATCAATGCCCCGCTTGGAGTTCCCGCCAAGCTGATAGGGTGTGCCTTTCCATTCGCGGTATTGAGCCATCAAGGCTGCGTGCACTGCGGGGTTTGACGCGGAGCTTCCAAAGAAAACCGAACCATCGCCAAGGCGAATTGAATCACTTCGACCATCACCAAAAGTGCCACAACCTTGGACCAGGATGGAGCACAGCAAGAGTGTCCACGCGCGTCGACCGTGCAGGAGGCACCTCAAACCACTGCCTTCCTTTCACTGAAACGCAACAGGCCTTTGACAAAACGATACAACAACCAAAGACTCAAAAGACCGTAGATCACGAAGCCGATCAGGAAGACATAGGTAAATAAAGCCACCACAGCCCAAAAGGTACCGATCCAGAATGTGGAGATCAGCCAATCATAGTGGCTGTAGTAAATGGTGCCAGTGGCCTCACCCCGCTTGACATAGCAAATGATCAGGGCGATCAGGATAGGAATAAAGGCCGTGAATATGCCCACAGCGCCCAACACATAGGCAATCAGAACGATTGTGCGGTTGGACTCTTCCTGGCTGGATAGTGGCTGAAGCGGGTTATTCATCAAGGTCTGCCAAGGTTTTTAAAGACCCCTTGATTTTAGACGACTTCGCACAGAAAAAACCCCGCACGCGGCGGGGTCAGTTCGATCAGTCTTACAGCTTGAGCGCTGCAATGCCTGCTCTGGCAATCTGGGCATCTTGATCCGACTTCACGCCCGATACGCCAACAGCACCGATGCACTGGCCATCCACGAAAATCGGAACACCGCCTTCCAGCATGCCTTCCAGCTTGGGCACAGACAAAAATGAAGTGCGACCGCCATTGATCACGTCTTCCAGCATTTTGCTTTCACGACGCCCCAGTGCAGAGCAGTTGGCCTTGGCAGGCGCAATGTAGGCGCTCATGGTTGGAGAACCATCCAGGCGCAACAGGCCCAGCAAGTGACCGCCGTCGTCTGCCACTGCAATGGTTACGCCCCAGTTGTTCTGGTCGGCTTCAGCGCGGGCCGCAGCCAGAATGGTTTGAACATCATCGGCAGATAACACAGCTTTGGTTTTCATGAACAGACTCCAATTTGATTTAAAAATGACAAACCGCAGTATGAGGGAGACTTTCCGTGAAGACTACACAGGAAGTCCCTAATGCAAACAAGTCTGACAATTGCCGGTTTTGGTTTTGGTCACTGTGCATGCAAACTGAACCTCTCCAATCAAAGTTTACAAGTCAGTCCATCCCCCGCTGCATCGCAAGAATCCGGCTTGCCTGCTCCGCCCTCCCCTTCCGTGGCGGGGCGACCCGGCCCCACCTCGGCCACCACGCCATTGATAATTTTTCCTGCCACATTCTCGGTGCGCACCACAGACCGGGTCTGCTCCTGTCGGGCCAGTACCACCGCCCCCTGCGCTGTGGTCAATGCTGCGTTTTCCTGCGGAGACAACAACAATGCCCCGTTGTAAACCACTGGGATGCGGTTCAGGTTACGTGCCCCATCGTAGAAAAAGGCGTAAGTACCGCGACGCTCTGGGCCAGCCAGATATACCACTTGCCCAGGCAGCAAATTACTGCCCTCAAAAGGCAAAATCGTGACAAAGCCACCCAAACCAACCTGATTCAGTTCACCCACTTCGACTCGGATCGCCCCCACCGAAGCAGCCTGTTGCCCAACGCCCGACGATTCACCAAAAGAAGCAATGCTCGTTGAACCTTGCTGCGGGTTGCTCAGCGGGATCGACAAGGTCAAACCGGCATAAGACCTCGAGGTACCCGCCCCAGAGTCGTTGTAGGGCATGCGGGCACGCAGTTGGGACTCGCCACCTACTGTTGCCAATCCCCGTGAACGAATTGCCACGACGTCACTTTCAACTCCTTTGCCAGCCACACGCAACTGCACATCGTTGTTGACAGCGAACAAACTGGCACCTTGTTCCTGCTGGTAAACAAATGCCTGCCCATGGTTCTGTCCCGCCAAAGCTTCGAACTGGCCGTTGAGCTGGTTGACGCTGCCTTGATTGACTGGGGCAAGCACCACGGAGCCATTTTGCGTGGCTTTGAACTGTGTCGTGGAGTCAACCGAAGTGACAATTTGCCCCGACACCTGCTGAATCGCCGCGCTGGCCAGGGTAATACGGCCCAAGCCAGTCAAGGGGTCCACGGCTTCTTTCGCAGAAAACACATCCAATTCAGGCGGTAACATCAGGGCTATTTCCGCAGACGACAAGGGACGGGGAATTCCATTCGCGGTGAAACTCAAAGTTCCGCCGGTTTGTTCAATTTGCCCTTGTAAAATCAAACGACCATCCGCGGTAATGGCGCCACCTCGGGTGACGAGGTCCTTGATACGCAGGTCGCCTTGTGCCGACACATTGGTTCGGTCTGCATTCACACTCACTGTTTGTGCAAACTGATTGTTCACGTTTTGCAAGTTGACAGAGCCGCCTGTTGCGTTGACCTGGGCGTCACCCTGAACCATCAAACGCCCGGTTTGCGACACATCATTGGCCGTGACATTGAGGTCCTTGTTGAACACTGAATTAGCAAACATTACATTGCCACCCGTGACTGCTGCGCCGCCTTGCACGTTCAATGCAAGTACACCAGTCGAGCCCATTGCATCCAGATTCAGGTCAGAGGCACTGCCCAATTCAATCAGCTTGTCTGACTGAACCTGCGTCAAACCATCGAATCGGTTATCCGAATGGTTCAAGGTAATTTTGTCCGCAGCCAAAGTTGCGTTATTCACTGCGATGGACTGATTTTGGGTCAACTCCCCCTCCACGTTCACAGTGGTGGAACCCTGCACAACGGTGTTACTCAGCAACAAATTGTCAGCCTGCAGGTTCAGGTCACCCTGTACCTGTGCTGCAAACTGCATGTTTTTCCCTTGAACAACCAATGAATTTGAATCGGCCAAAGCAACACGGGATAAATCCGCATCACGTGCCTGAATATTCACCAAACCGACAAAATCATTGGATGTGTTGCGCAGTTCTATTTGGTTTGCTGTGAAATCGCTTTGCCCCTCAACCCGAAGGGCAGCGCTTTGGCGCACACCATTGGCGACAACATTCAGATCCTGAAGCGAACCCAAGGGCCCTAACTCCACGGTTTGTGCAGCAATGGTGAGGGAATCAACTGCACCTTGAATTTTCAGATTGCCCTGGCTTGTCAAAACCGCCTGCGTGACGCCTTCAAGTTGCACAGCATGGCCCGACAGGCCGCTTGATGGATTGCCTGATGCTCCACCGAGAGAATTCGCTTCGTTGCTCAGATTGATTTGACTGGCTTGAAGCAACAAATCGGATTCTGTGACCAAGGCATTGCTTTGCCCCAAAGACTCGGCAGAAAACTGTGCGGCACCTTGAACCCGGCCCGAAATTTCCAATGAATCTTGATCATTCAACACGGCGTTGCCTGCAACATTCAGCACCACTTCGCCTTGAAAGTCGTTGGCCTGGTGGCGAAGTGCCACATTCTCGGCGCTCAGGCGTGCCGCCCCGCGAACCCGCAATGCATCCCTTTGCGACAAGTTGCGGGCCTGAACATTCAATGTTCCCACCTGGCCTTGCAGTGACAAATCGCCTGAAGACACGATAGTTGCGTTGTCTGCCGTTACAAGCACATCACCCGTGGCGCGCATTTCATTGACATTCAAGTTTGCCGCTTGCGCCGTCAGGTTGTCTCCTGCGAAGGTCATCGTCAAATCATTGGAATCGACAATGTGTGCGGTGGCTGAGTTCACGCGCAATTCACCGGAAAAGTCGTTGCCTGTATCAGTCAGACTCACCGTGTTTGCAACCAGATTCAACCGACCTGAAGCTTCGGCAGCCTCGGTTTGAGTAATCACCGAAGCTTGCAAGCGGGCGGAATCCTGAACATTCAACCGGTTCAGTGCAATGGTGTCTGCACTGAAATTACCGCTTTCAACCTGTACACCGCCAAGCGTTAAAGTGTTGCCGACCTGAACATTGACCGTTTCCGCCCGCCCTGTGAGCAGCAGGTCATTGGCATCACGAACGGTTACGTTGCCACTGACATTCAGGGCAAGCGAACCACCGAAATCATTTTCCGCGTTGTTCAAATTCACACTGCCACCACTCACCGTGGTACTTGAAGCCACGCGCAAGATCCCCGCCTGATTCACCTGCCTGCCAGACGCAACCAGGGTTTCTGTCTGTGTGGCCGCAAAGCGTAGCGTTTCACTTGCAGAGGCTGTCAGGCTTTTAGCCTGCCCACCTACAGTCAGGTTGCCTTGGGCGCTCAGGTTGGCCGCGTCTGTGGCATTCAAAGCCACGTCACCCCCGAACGTGTTCCCTGCCGAATTCAAGGCAATTGTTGTGGCTGCAAATTCACTTGCGCCGGCAATATTCAGCGCAGCTGACTGATCAATCGAACCGGCAGCTTGGGCATTGATACTGCTCGCCCGCCCCTGCAATCGCAATCCGTTTGCATCACGAAGTGACACATTGCCTGCTGAATCCAGATCAACCACACCCTTGAAATCATTGCCGGCATCTTGCAGGCTTACTGTGCTGGCACCCAGGCGGGTGTTCCCTTCCACTGTCAACGCGCCTTGCTGGCTGACGCTGCCCCCATTCAACTTCAAATCGCCTCGCGCTGCAAAATTCTGCAGCTCTATCTGGTTTGCAGTCAATTCAATGTTCCCGGAATCCAGACTGGACACGCGCAAGGTACCTGTACTGAACGCGGTCAACGATTGGGCCGAACCAAGCAACTCCAGGTCACCGGCGACATCAATTCTTGCCGTGCTGGTTGAATTGACATTCACGACACCGTTGAAATTGTTGCCTGAATTGTCGAGATTGACTTCACCACCGACAAGGGTGGTTGAACCCGCCACCGACAATGCCCCAGACTGGTTGATGCTGCCACCCTGCAAAGTCAGATTGCCTGCTGCTGTCAACCCGTTGATGGTTACTTCCGAAGCCTGAATTTCAGCCGAATTGACAGCACCTGCTACTTGCAACTGATTGGAGTCTCGCAAACTGGTTGGCCCGCTCACACTCAGATTCACCTGGCCTTGAAAATCATTTCCTGCATTTAGCAATTCAAGTTGCGCGGCAGCCAGGGTCGCAGAATTTCCAACTGCTACTACACCAGACTGCCCAATGCGGTTGGCGCTGACATTCAAACTTTCAGCTTTGAGTTGCCCCAAGGTGACCTGGCCGGCTGGCCCTGTGCTTGCACGCAAGGCCAGATCGCCTGCCGTACCCTGTACAGTCAAACTGTTCTGGTCCGCCAACGCCACTGAGCCTGCACCGTTCAGACTCACCGCCCCTTCAAAGTCGTTCATTGAATTGTCCAGACGAACAACCGAAGCGTTTTCAATTTGCGTAGCACCGCCAATTGCCAGCGCGTTTGACACATCCCCACCCTGAGTAATTGAACCGCTGGCTGATAACACGACATCGCCCGTGGCTTGCAAACCATTCAATGCAATATTTTCTGCTTGTAGCGTGGCATTTCCGACATTGCCTGACACAGCAAGATCTTGATCAGTGCGCAAGCTGAGTTGATTACCCACAGTGGCATTCACTGTTCCCTGAAAACGGTTGGAAGCATTCGTCAGTGTGACTGCTTCCGCATTCAGTTGGGTTGTACCGCCAACTTCCAGCGCGCCCGTCTGGGTGACGGTTTGGGCATTGACTGCCAAGCTGTCTGCATTCAGGCTGCCCATCGACAGATCAACTGCACTGAAGGTTGCAGCGCCAGAATTTCCTTGAACAACCAGTGCATTCACATCTTGCAGTGTCGCCTGATTGTTTACATCCAGACTGACGGTGCCTGTAAAGTCGTTTCCGGCATCATCCAGATTCACGGTGTCGGCTTGAAGCGCCACCGCACCTCCAGCGCGCAACAAATCGTCTTGCTGAATGGTTTGTGCTGTCACTTGCAGCCTGCTTTCAACGTCAGAAAGATTGATGTCGCCGGTCAAGCGAACCACATCACCTTCGATTACAATTTGTGACGCACGAGCAATGTTCGCCGTGTTGATGACACTGGCTTGACCACCCGTTTGGGACTGGGCAATCAACACAATTTTTCCGCCCTGTGCAAACACCCCGCCCAGCTGGTTGATCACCGCGTTTTCATGGCCAGCCAGCACATTCAAAACCAGGTCATTGCCCGATGTATTGGCCGTCACCTCACTGGCTGCAATCAGATGGACAGCCGCGCCTGCGCCACTGGCATTCAAAATGCCGTTGTTCTCAATGTCCGTGGAAAGAAAGGCAATGTCCTTGGCATTGATTGTGCCGTTGCTGGTAATGGTGCCGCCGCTGTCCGTGAGCTCAAACTCGATGAGATCGCTGTTGTTTTGAGAGCCCGGCTTGAGGGTCAAAGTAGAAGCCACCAGCCCACTGACATTCACTTCCGAGTTTGCACCGAACACAATGCCATTGGGATTAATCAGGAACACTCGTCCGTTGGCGCTCAAGCGGCCAAAGATTTCAGACGGGTGGCTGCCCAACACCCGATTCAAAATCACCGAGTTTGAGTTGGGCTGCTCAAAAACCACCGATTCATTGCCTGCAATTGAAAAATCATCCCAGTTGGCCAGCGCACGATTGCTTGCAGTGACCGACTGGGTCACTGTTGTGGTGGAACCACTGGTTTCCACCGTGACATTGCCACCCGGTGAACCGTTAAAACTCGGTGCCGCATGCACACCTGATGCACAAACCACGAGCACAGCCGCGGCAAGCGGTTTCAGGACAAATGAACAATGGGGCGTAATAGCGGGGGTGTACATTTGTCTGACCCTTCAGAAGTAATAGACGTAGGATGCGAAGATTCGGGGGCTTTGCGGTTTCGGGTCGGATCGCCGAATACCAGAGAGTTCCCAGGCCAGGCTCAAGTTGAACGTGAACACATCCTGACGGTCCCAAGCCAGCGCAATTCCGTAACCAGCAAGTTCAGCGTGGTTGTCGAAGCCGACTGCGCGGGCACTGGGGTCTTTGCGAAAGCGGACACGGCCCTGGTCATAGAAGAAATTGAAGGACAACTCTCGGGCATGACTGCCCAGCCAACTTGCTGTGGGCAGGTAACGCATTTCCAGAGTCAGCAAATCGCAACTGTCGCCCGAGGTTTCCCCTTGGGCAAATGCACGCACTGCTGTGGCCCCACCCAGCGAACACTGCTCACTGCTGTCCAAGTTGTCCAAAGCGTGTTGCCCACGGACAAAACTCCACAACATCAATTTGCCCGGCATCAAAGATTGAAGACGCCCCAGCGAATAGTTAACTCGCGTGGCCTTGGTTTCATCGTCCAATCCAAATGGCAGGCCGGCAGGGTAATCCACCTCACCCTCCTCCAGCGCCAGACCGAAGAAACTCAATCCGCCACCCAGCACGCTGTCACGCGCATCCCCGCTCAGAGAGAGGCGATAGGACTCCAACTCCTTGACGGTTTCAAGCCCGGCCCGAGACTGCCGATCCGTATATTCCTTTTTGTCGTAGCCAGCCAAAGCGAACAAGTTGATGTTTCGCGAGCGAACCAGGGGATAAAGGGCAAATATACCGATGGACTCCGCATCACCATTCAGCCCCAGCGGAAAATCGTTCTCACTCAACGCATAGTTCACGGACGAGATATTGGCACCCAGCTTCAAGCCGTTGGAACCCACTGGCAATGTGTAACCCAGCAAGGTGAAATCCAGCCCACCTGTTTCAGATTGCAAGTGACTGGCAGAGAGCGAATCACCCAAACCCAGTGGACTTTCCCACGACATGGACGCTACGCCCCGGTACGTACCGGCGAAGCGTGATCCATTGGCATCCACACCAACGCTGCCTGTCAAAGCCTTGTCATTCGATGGGCTGGCCACGAGGATTGCCTTGCCAGGCTGATTACCCGGCTTGATCGCAAATGACATGCGAATTCCCCGCAGGTCATTTAACAGAAACACCACACGCTCTACTTCACCGACACGAATCACGGTGCCTGGTTTCAGGCGATCCAGGTGCGACACAACAATATCTCGGTCTACGCGAAGCGGCTCAGCAGGCCAGATCACCTCGACAGCTTCAAGTACACCGGGCAGAACCTGAATGATGATCACACCGTCCTTGATTTCCTGAGCAGGCAAGTAGGCATAAGCCAGGTACAAACCCGCTTCACTTTGCAGATAGGCCGTGACAATTTGCGCTGCGCTGCTGAGGTCTTCAAAGGAACGTGCGGGGCCCGTGTAGGCTTGCAGCCGGGTTTGAATGGCTTGCTGGTACTGTGGATCAATGCCCTCCAGACGATACGCTTTAACCGTCAGGGAAAGATCATTCAACGGCTTGCCCAACTCGGGGGCAGCCTGCCGGTCAAGCTGGTTGTCAACAACAGGAGCTTCTGATGGTTCTTGGCTGGATTCAGCCGGCGCTGGATTCAAAAAGGGGGCAGGTGTCGATACCTGAGTATGACCATGTGTGGAAAAAAGTGCCACACAAAGTGCCACACCAAGGACAACTGCAAATCGGTGAAGAGACATGACAAGAACACTCGAGACTAGGGCGAACCGGATTGAAACATCAATTTGGGGAAACAAAAAATAGCGTCATTGGCATGGCATCAACCACTCGAATGACACCCTTCACCGACGAATACAAGAACGCTGCTGAGGTTATCCGCCTGGCCTTGTGATCGAGTCAGGGCCAATTGGTGAATGTACGCGCTGCAGCCTTTGTCATTCCGCAAGTTGCTGCCCAACAGGCCGAGCTCCTCGTCGGTGAAATGCTCCCACAACCCGTCGCTGCACAAGAGAAACCAGTCCCCAGGAGAAACCGTGCGAGGTGATGACACCTCCACCTGCAACTGCTCGGCCTGTTCTCCCATTGCGGTGTAAAGGGCATTGCGGGCGTGTGGGTTTTCAGTTTGCTGGTGATCCTGCATCCATTGCGAGATACTGTGGTCTCTGGTTCGGCTTACCAAGGCTGTATTGTTGAAGTGGTACACGCGGGAGTCGCCCACATGAAGCCAGATGGCCTGGGCCGACGCCCGGTGAAGGACAAGAACACACAAAGTGGTGTGCATATCAGCGAGTTCCGGGTGGGTCTGCTGTGCATCCAGCACGACGCGGTTGGCATGGTGGGCGATGCCCAACAGTTCGCGAGAATCCAGAGTGGGGCACTGAGCAAATGCACTTACAAATGCACTCACGGCCTGCGTTGCGGCCACCTTGCCACCCAGATGCCCGCCAGCGCCATCTGCCAGCACGCAAACCAGGTAATCCCCTACGTTCTGGCAGGACAAACGGTCTTGATTCTCGGCACGGTGTCCAATATCACTGCGCTCATGGACACGAAGAGACAATGAACTTCGCTCATCTGAATCCCCCAACTGGATGGTCAGTTCCATGTGTCCCCCAACTTGTCGTATCGCTCACAATACAGATCCCAAAGCCGGGCCTTTCGACTTGCACCCAAGCCCAGTTTGAAAGCGCCAGACTGAGCCAGTTCATCTTGCAGACTTTGCGGACTCAGTGTGGACTTGACCTGCGTCATGACGAACCGACTGTGCTCAACGCTGATCTGCATGTGCGCCAGGATGTCCTGACAGGCCTGAACCAAAGCCTGCTCGCCTGACAAGTACGATGGAGACGACTGATCAAGAAGGCGATTCAAGGCGTCTTCCGCAGTGGCAGAAAATTTCAGGGGATTGTTGGCCTTGCTGGAAATGGTGGTTAAAGTGCCACCCGTTTCTTCCTGAAAAGCGCGGCGAGCCTGTAGCAATTGCATGTAACCTTGCACGCTGATTTTCAGCAATGTCTTCACGCGTTCAAGCTCGTGGGCATCCGGAATGAGCTGAGCAGAAACCACGGCTTGCTGGGGTATATCCAACCCCGCTTGAGAACCAACATACATTCGTTGGGCCAGCACAGAGGCATTACATGGATCATCGGCCTGATCACGGCCAAGCGGTGATTCAAGTCCTGAGAGCAAATCGTCGATACTCAGAGCAGGCGGAGCGACAGGCCACAGCGATGCCAATGGGTCAACCGGTTCAGGCTGCGCAAACTCCGGAAGGCTCGACCAATCATCCTGAACCTTGGCCAGAGTGATGACACAATCACCAATCTTCAACACATCGCCGACGTTCAACAAAATCCGCTGCCCCTGTGACAGCGGTTTGCCATTCAGCAACGTGGAATTGGTGCCGAGGTCGGTCCAGTGGCAACCCTGCGCATCGCAATCCACTTTCGCATGTTGACGGGACATCACTCGATTGGGATCCGCTATCACCCAGCTGCAATCGGGTGACCGACCCACCGTACCCCCTTGAATGGGCACAATCCATTGCGTTGAAACGCCGCGTGAATTGGGTACTGCGCCATTTACGGTATCAAGCACCAAAACGAAACTGGAGTTCATGAGCGTATTCATCGCAATACAAACACCTCGCCACCCAGCACGCCCACATGCATGGGCCACTGATGACTGTTCTGGTTTTCGGTTGATTCGAATTGAAACAGAGGCTGATACCTTGAATTCAAAAGTGCATACACCGATGATTGACGCACTTTGTGAAATAGCCAGCTTGCCGAGTCGAGGGACTCCTCAGACAGATTGAACGTTGAGCAAAGCAGATTCAAACGAGTAGAAATGGCGGCATGAGCCTGTTGCATATCCAGGCCATACGCACTGGCCACTTCCTGATTGCGAACAGAAAAGTACGGCAGCAACAGCGATACTTTCTTGGTTTGAAACAAACCCGCCAATCGAAGCACGAAGTCTTGAATCTTGATGTGGTCGGTTTCGTCTGCCCCGGACTGCAATACATCAAGGTAACGCCAGCGGTTGAAAGACACGGGCAAGTTCACAGTGACATCCAGCATTCGCCCTTTTTCAAGACGATGCCCCTTTTTGAAATTCTCGCCCAGATCAAACAACACATGGGCTTGCACCAGGCTTTCACCCCCCCTGTCTTTTTGAAGCTCGACCGACACCTTGACCCCACAATCAACAGGGGCCAACGCACTGTCGAACTGCACACCCTGAGGACCCAATGCAAGGACTTGAATCCGGTTTTCACCAGACTGAATGAACTCGTGCACAGGAAGACGAATTTCCTGATCTGAAATCAACTTGCAGAGCACCATGCCATTCAGGGTTAACAGTGCATCCAGCCCCTGAACACGGGCGCGAATCAAAAGGGTTTTATCCATGACGCAAATCCCAGGTGTGCACCGTCGACTCGGGCAGCAGATCCCATTCCCCGAAAGTCCACCCAAGCAGTGCGTCCGCCGCCTGCCATTCACACACCAGTTGCGAGTGGCCCAACTCCAGCGTCAATCCAAGTTGGCGCGTTTGCGGATCAATAGTGACCAGTAGCCGAAGGCTCAAATGCCCGGCAATCGGGTTGGTAAGACTCAAAACCGGTTTGCCCACACAGATGGCGCAATTCAGTTGAGCGTGCAAGGGAATGTTCTGCTGGCGAATCAAAAACGGTGAGCCCACAGGCAATTGCCCCACCGGAAAGCAGCCCTCCAAGGACCAGCTCAGACGAAAATCCTGAGGCAGGCAAATACTGAGCTGTGCAAGGCACCCTTCATGAATCAGACTGCCCTGCCAATCAATGCCACCGGCTGACACACTGAGGCCCAGTTCACCATGTGTGGCATACGCAAAACTACTTTCCTGGCTCACCCACCCCGCACTGAAAGCGAGATCTGCATACATCACAGGCGCTTCCAACAGCAAGGTGGACTCGCGTAGCAAACCAGATTTTTTCCAATCTGAATCAAGGAGTTGACTGACAAGATCAGGCAACTCAAGACCACGTTTTTGACAGGATAGGCTGGCTTGCCTGGCATCCACAAGCCGTAGTTTCTGCAGCGGTGCAAAGCCGTGGGTCGCCCCTAGGCCAATCTCGCATTGATCGAACACCGGGTGTGGATTGACACACCAGGGGTCAGGTGACAAGGCCCCCTGACACACCTTCGAGAGCAAACGCGGAACAGGAAACGAGGCCGATATTTTGTGCTGAAATCCGGATGTCGTTCGAAGAAAGGTTGCTTGATCATGAACTGACTCAAGGGATGGGGATGTGCTGCCGGTATAACCAGTATGCGAGCAAGGCACATCAACAGGGCCACAGTTGGTCAAGGGGTTTGACAGCGTATACAAACAATCGTGTTCCGGTTCAGGGCTGATCCACGCTTCATTGAAAAAACCAACACCGGAAAGAACCCGATGAATGTGCTGAAAGGCACCGCGGGGGACACCCGCCAGCAAGGCACTCGACACACAATGCGCAACCTGTATTTGTGCATCCTGACCGAGTGGTATGGACTCGAACTCAAGATCGCAGGCCATCAGACTGAAGAGGACACAGGCCTGATGATAGGCGCTGCGAATACCACGCAAATTCAGTTGTTCAATCCACGAGGAAACCACTTCCGGGAAGTCTGCGTGAGCTGAGTATTTTTGGCGCGTATCCAGTTCGGTCAGCAGTGACTGAATTCGAATCTCGTGGTCACGCGTTGCAAGGTCTTCAAATTGAGCCTTCAGTTCGAGCGTCAACATTTTGATACCACCTTGACCTGCAAGCTGCCATCTTGCTGACTGAACAACTCCACACCATTTTCTAATGCAAACGCAAACAGTGTTACCGGACCGAACAGACGAACCAGGTCATCCCCATCAAGTCCACGCAATACCAGTTTCAAATAGCGGGGATCGAACCAGGGCCACAGACGATTCTGACCCGACTCATCCTTCAGGGTGCGCAGACCACGCAAATGATTTTTCAGTGAAGAGAGCGGCTGATTTTCAAGTGCCACTGCATAACCTTGCGTGACAGGCTTCCAGACCCACGATTGTTGATCGCCCAGCGCATGACTGCCCAACTTGACGATTGACACCTTGCAGTCCACCAAGACAGGACCGCCAACAGGGCGCCCGTGGAATGCCGGGAACTCGGCCTCGGAAGTGCCTTTAAACAACTGCTCGCTGGGGGCTACACCATAGACTGACAGCATGCGGAATCAGGGAATTGGATCAACAGGAGGCTCCACCACTTCCGGGGCCTGTGCTGTTTCGGGTGGCGCAGGTGAGGCACTGGCTGCCCCTGCACCACCGCCCCCGCTATTGACGGAGATGAATGGACCATTAAATACAATGCCAGAAGCCGAAATGACAATTGACGATCCACCTACATTCAGGGATAGGGTGGAACCTGCGGTCAATTTCAGACTTGAACCCGCTTTCAAATTCCCCTGGGCCGAAGTGCCAAGACTGAGATTGCCCTCTGCCTGCAAATCCGTACTTCCGCTTGACTTGATGGAACACTGCCCGGTGGTACTGACTGCGATTTGACCCTGGTTGATGACACCCAGCAGGCCCTGGACCTTGGCCAGCAGATCGTCGTTGACGGTCAGGTGCAAAGCCTGCTCGATTTGCTGGCTCAATTTCCCAAGAACCGTACGCGACACATCCTGCTTGATTTCTTCAATCAGATTGCCATGAATCAGGCGATGGGAATCGTTGCCAATTTCTTCGTGGCTGTCGTTCTTGATCAAACTCAAGTAGTCTTTTTCAGCCTGAAACCAGACATACTCGCTACCCAGTTTGTCTTCAAAACGCAATTCATTGAAATTCGAGGGCGAACCTTTCTCGCTGGAATGCGAGCGCCAACCAGATACTGTTTTGTGGTCAGGCAGCGGGTATGGGACCTGTTGCTCTGCGTTGTACGTAACGCCAGTGACCAGTGGCCGATCGGGATCGCCGTCCTCGAAAGACACTATCACTTCCTGTCCAATTCGCGGAATTGCAATGAAGCCCCAGCCTTTGCCCGCAACCGGTGACGCCACGCGCACCCAGCAAGAACTGTTTTCATTGCGTTGACCATACCGGTCCCAGTAAAACTGAACCTTGATGCGCCCAAATTCATCGGTGTGAATTTCCCGTCCTTCCGGCCCCACCACCAAAGCAGGCAAAGGGCCTTTGACATGGGGTTTTCTGGATTTGCGCTCAGGACGAAATGGGTGACTTGCCTCAATGCCCTGAAACTGGCAATCAAAGCTGGATTGCGTGCCACTGCTGGCTTCGGGCTCTGCTTCGTGAATATTCACCAATGTACTGATGATCAACAGACTTTTGGAAAAGGCGGAATTGTCTTTGCACACCGTGGAAATCAGGTGGCCATTGCACACGCCGCGTGCCGCGGTGCTTGCATGAAAAACCTGCTGGCGACTTTGCGCCTCCTCAACCCGAAGCCGACTGTAGTGCGCGCCTTCCCCTTCATTGTCGTATTCGCCTGGATACTCGAAAACCTCGTAGGCTGCGTTGTATCCCTCGGTATTGCCTTGCGATGTCACCAACAGCGATGTCGACGGTGTTTTGAAGTTGTAGTCAGAATGCGCATGCCGGGGTGGTTCTATTGATTTGCGCAGGGACATGCCGGCAATCATTTCTTCCGGCGTTAGTCGCCCCCCCGCCACCGAAGGATCATAGGCCAATGTGTCATAGGCCGGATAGGTGGGGTGGGCTGAAGCAGAGTCAACCAGCACCAGGGTGTGCTGATTTTTTGCATGTTCAAAAAAGAAGTAGATACCTTCCTGCTCGAGAATACGCCTCACAAAGTTGAGGTCACTTTCACCAAACTGGACCACGTAATCCCACACGCGTTTAGCGCCTTGCGTGCGATCAGAAAACCGCACGGCCGAATGACTGTGGCGGGCAATCACTTCTGCTACGATGGTTGTCACGCTTTTGTTCTGATAAACGCGAAACTCCTGGTTTTTACCCAGCAGCCATGTCCAGGACTTCAGCTCCAGACGATAGCTGCAACGCCCACCGGCAGCCAGCGAGGCTTGTTCCATTTCAACAATGACACCGTCGAAATATCGCAGGCTTTGAGCCCGTGTTTCAAATGCCAGGCACAGTGTTTTCCCGAGGAAGTCATCCGCATTCAAGGTGGCGGAATCAGACTCGAGAGAAACCGTGCCCGTGCTGTTCTCAGACAGGGACTCGTGCAACCTTGCGGAGCGAAAATGCATTTCGTCCAGCGGGGCTGATCCGCTTAGTGTGATCAATCTGTTCATTGCTGCGGCAAATGGTTCCGGTCAAGGCAAACGGCTGATTTCAACGCGCCGGTTGGCTGCCGAATAGGGTCGCTCGGCATCTGCCAGCCGTTCGGCCCCCTTGCCCTCGATGCGCAACAAGGCAGGTGAAACACCTTTGTGGGTCAGATAGCTCTTGACCGCTTTCGCACGCTCTGCCGACAAGGCCTGATTCAGCAACACATTGCCGCTTGCATCGGCATGGCCAGTGACTAGAATCGGTGGGGTACCAGCAGGGCGATTGCTCAAGACTTCTGCAAACACATCAAGCTGTTTTTTCAGGTCAACCGGCAACTCAGCCGAACCCAACTGAAAGTGGGCATTGGGAATTGAAAAGCGAACTGCGGGCTTGAAGCCCATGCACTTGAAACCATGCTTGCGCAATTCTTCACAGGCCTCTTCGGGAAAGAGACCTTCCTTAACCTGCTCGGCTGCGGGAACTGTATTTCCCAAATCAACCACCAATGATTCTGCGTGAGACAGGGCACTGAATGCGAGTGCCAACGGTGCAATAAACGCGAACTTCGCGATGTGTTTTTCAAACATAGCTACTCCGGAATAGGTAGGGCATCGGTAAAAAAATCACCTTAAAAAATCTCGTGTTAGGATTTTTCGCAACTTGGGCGTCGAGTCTATTCCATTTGAAAAAATCTGTTCAAAGAGTGATACATCCCAACAAACTTAGAGTGAACCCCCACCCCCGATATGACTAAAAACAGCCGAGTGATCTGGAGCGAAGGCCTCTTCCTACAGCCTCAACACTTCCAGCAACAAGAGCGATTTTTCGAGCATGAAATTCATGTTCGCTCATCGCATTTCAATGGGCATTTTCATGGATTCCACACTTTGCAACTCGACGCCGACTTGCTGGTGGCTGGCAGAATTGGCGTGCTCAAGGCCACTGGATATTTTCCGGATGGAACCTATTTTTCAATTCCTGACAAGGACCCTGCTCCGCCCTGCCTCACCCTGGCCAGCTTTCCCAATGCAGGCAAGGTGATGTTGTCCCTTGCCAATCCACACTGGCATGCGCCACAACTGGAATGGCAGGAAAACGGTGAAAACGCGGACAAACAGGCTCGACTGAAATTCGTGGGGGAGTCCGTGGAAATGCCCAATCACCATGACCCGGAACTTGAACCGCAAAGTGTGGATGTCGCAAGACTTGCCAGCTTCCTGAGTGTCGACACCCAACACCAGGAGGGACATGTACAACTCCAGGTGTGTGAGTTACTTTCCTCAAGGAATGGGGAAATTCGCATCAACGAGGCATTCATTGAACCCTGCCTGTGCAGCCTGCAGAATTCGAATATTCGTCGAGTACTGGATGCGGTACTGGCTTTGCTCGAAAGTAAAATCAGCCAGCTGCGCCAGCGGCGCATACGCAAGGGGAGCCACAACAGCTCGGAGATAGGTGACTTCCTGCTGTTGCAGGCCTGTGTGCAACACCGACTGATTTTTGCGCATTTACTGGGCAGCAAACAGGTTCACCCAGAGGCTGCATACCTGCGCCTGCTGGCGTGTTTGGGCTCGGTCACGCTGTACGGCGATGACAGCGCGGCAGATTTCTCACCCAGCTACAACCACGACAACCTTCGCCTTTGTTTTGACGGTGTACTGACTGCCATTCGAAATGCCTTGGCAGGCCTGCATGACCAGCACGCCATCCAGATCCCTCTGACCCCCAAGCCTGGCGGCATTCACATCGGCCAAATTACTGACCGTACACTGGTGGACAACGCCCACTTTTACCTCTCGGTTCATGCTCTGGCACCCGAGGAACTGATTCAGCGACAGCTACCTAGCACAGTCAAGATTGGTCCAGTGGAAAAGCTTCGCGACCTGGTCAATCTCAACCTGCCAGGCGTAAGGCTGAAGTCAGTGCAACAAAGTCCAGCTGCATTGCCCCACTATGCGGACCACTTGTGTTTTCAGCTTGAAACACGTGCCGAGCCCTTGTGGAAACTGCTTGAACAAACCGGCCACCTGGCCATTCATTACGCCGGGGATTTGCCGGAACTTCGACTCGAGTTGTGGGCAGTTCGGCGTGAACAGGAGCGATTGCTTTGAGCAAGCATGACCCTTTTGCTTCGCTGGGCGGCGAACGCACCATCATCAAACCACGGCTGGGGAAACCCGCCAGTGCTGCCATTGATTCACTGGACAACCTGCTGGGCCCTGGCCCGCAACACATTACGCACGGGCAATTCAGCGAAGCGGAATCCGTGCAAGCACAGGCAAGGCTTGACCACACGCTTGAACAACTTAAAGAGAGCCCTTCCGCCAGCAGGAATGTATTGCTGGCACAAGCCAGCCCCTTGCTACGCATGGTGTGCGCAATGGCCAGCGAAGCGCATATCACGTCAACAAAGGCATTGTCAGCCTGCTGGGCGAAAGGTTTGCTTGAACTGGACCGCACCCTGGAACACGCTGGGCGAGCACAAGCCGAACGGATTTCCATGCGTTATGTGCTGTGCACATTCATGGATGAACGCGCGGCAAATACGCCATGGGGCGGCTCGGGAAACTGGGCTGCACACAGCCTTCTGCTTCAGTTTTTCAGCGAGACATGGGGGGGCGAAAAGGTCTTTGCGCTGATTCAGAAAATGATGCAAAGCCCGACTGAAAACAGGGACCTTCTCGAAGTGATGGCGGTTATCCTCAGCCTGGGATTCAAAGGCAAATACCAGGTGGAATCGGGTGGTGACGTCGCGTTGCGGCAATTGCGAAGCAGGCTGTTTCAACTGGTACAGACCAACCCGCTTGACCCCATGAACCCTTTGCACCCGGCCTTCTGGAAATCCAGGGCACCGACGCCTGCAAAACGTTTGAACCACATTCCACTGTGGCTGCCAATGTGTGCGCTTTCAGCACTCAGCAGCCTGATTTTTCTAGGTCTGTACTTTGACATGAATACGCAATCCGATCAGGCCTTTGCAAACATTGCAGAAACATCCTTCCCCCCACCACAGTTTCCACAAGCACAGGCAGCGCCAGTGGTGTCGGCAGTTGGCCTGGGCTTACCCCAGCAATTGCGCGAGGAAATTGCAGTGGGACTGCTGACATTGAAGCAGGCTGGCAACAAATCCACCGTCATTCTGGTTGGAGACGGGCTGTTTGAATCCGGGAGTGCGGATATAAATCAAAAAGCAATTCCCCTTGTGGAGAAAGTGGCGCGCGAGCTGGCACTTCACCCGGGACAAATCACGGTAACGGGCTACACGGACAATCAGCCGATTCGATCAATCCGCTTTCCATCGAATTGGCAGTTGTCCTCTGAACGTGCAGAAAATATGGGGCAACGGATTGCCGTTTTTCTACCGAATACTGCAATTGCCACGGAAGGTGCAGGCGCTGCAAACCCCATTGCACCGAACAACACGGCAGCAGGCCGTGCCTTGAACAGACGCGTTGAAATTGCACTGGTTCACGCCCAATAACCCACCTGAGTTCACCATGCTTTTAAGATTTGTATTCTGCCTGCTGGCATTTTTCGGGTTTCTTGCGCTTGTCTGGTTTGTCGGTCCCATCGTGTCCATTGGTGAATACAAACCACTGGAGGGGCTTTGGCCGCGCTTTGCACTGATTGCTTTGATGGCGCTGCTGATCTTCGGCCCACTGGGCTGGCGTTGGTGGACCTTGAGGAAAGCCGAACAGGCGCTGAAAGTGGGTTTGACTCGACAGGATGAACAAGCCCGCGTTCAGTCTGCGAAGCTTCAGGAAATCTTTACCGAAGCGGTCAACACGCTAAAAAAGCACCAATCGCGCAAGGCCTGGTATCAGAGCAAACCCGGCCTGTACGAGCTGCCCTGGTACGTGATGATCGGCCCGCCCGGAAGTGGAAAAACAACTGCGCTCCATAATGCTGGCTTGCGATTTCCCTTGCAGGAGAACCTGGGCAAAGACCCTATCAAGGGAGTTGGTGGAACACGGAACTGCGACTGGTGGTTCACTGACCAGGCTGTGCTGATTGACACGGCTGGGCGCTTCACTACCCAGGACTCCGACCAGGCCACTGACGCAGCAGCATGGAATTCGTTCCTGGGCTTACTTAAAAAACACCGCCCCAGGCAACCCGTTAATGGGGTTCTGTTGACGCTCAGTATTCACGAGCTGCTAGATTCGCCGGCACAGAGAAGAGAAACAGCGGGAAAAATTGCGCTGCGTCTGCAGGAAATGATTCGAATACTGGGCATGTGCCCGCCCGTCTATGTACTGGTGACAAAACTGGATCTATTGTCAGGCTTCAAGGAAACGTTTGGCCGCTTGAGTGAACAGGAACGTGCTCAAGCCTGGGGGGTGAATTTTGAACACCCAAACCTGCTTGACATCACCCTGAAAGACACCCTTCCACACGCACTGAACGAAATGATTGCCCGCCTGAGTGAGCAGTTGAATGTCCGCCTGGACCGAGAGGAGCTTGAACATCGCAGGATCAAACTGTTTGAATTTCCGCTGGCCATGGCGCAGTTGAAACCGGCGATTGAAGACGTTTTGCTACAGGCACTTCAATGCGGAAGCCCCTTTGAGAAGCCCATTACGCTGCGTGGGGTTTACTTCAGCAGCGGGACTCAGGATGGCAATGTGTTTGACCGAATTTTATCGGGCATGGGTACACCCAGTCGCCACGCGGATACCAACACGGCTGGACAGGGCAAAAGTTTTTTCATTCAAGCCATGTTGTCGAAAGTGGTATTCGCAGAACAACACCTGGCTGCCTACGTGAGACGCAAGGCTCTGCTGTCAACAGTGAGCTATTTCGCAACCCTGGGTCTTGCGCTGTTGGTGTTCGGCTTGCTCTGTGCAGGCTGGTGGCTTAGCCACACCAACAACAGTAACGCCATGGCCCAAACGCTTGATCGGAGTAGCGTCATGAAAGCGCAGGCTGCTGCACTGCCCACAGAGGCACAAGCTTCGCTACAAGCCCTGTTCAGGGCATTGGACACCCTTCAGGGTGTGGTCACCCAAAGCCCGGACGAATTGACCTACCACTTGGGTTTGAATCAGGACGTAAAACTGCAACAGGCCGAGCAACTGGCTTACCGGCGAGCCTTGTCAGAAGCATTGATGCCCCATGTGGCCAAACGCCTTGAAGACCGGCTTAGAGCGTCATTGAACCAGGACATGGAACTGGCCTATGAATCATTGAAAGCCTACGTGATGATCCATTCGCCACAGTATTTCGATGCGCAAGCGCTAGCCAGCTGGGTGGTTTTTGACTGGAAACAGAATGTGTTTTCTGCTTATGGACCTGACTTGAAAACCCGTGCGGTGGCGCATCTGGAAGCCGCCATTGCGCTGGGCGCACCCACCGGGTTGCCTGCAATTGACCTTGAACTGGTCAATACCGCCCGGCAGGCCATTGGCGTGCAATCACTGGAGCAACGTCTGTACAAACGCATGCTGCGGTTTTTCAAACCCGGTTCAATACCCGATTTCAATCTGATTCAAACCGTGGGGGTCAGTGCGGCGGCTGTGTTCACCCGACCCAGTGGCCAATCCCTGAACCAGGGTGTCGATGCTTTTTTCACGCGCGAAGCGTATGTCAGTCATTTCCTGCCCAGCCTGCCTGCCGAAGCGGCACGCTTGAACAAGGAGGCTGGCTGGGTCATGGGCGACAGCCATGCAGCCCTCAACGACGAACCCCACAACCTGCTTCAACGAACACGCCAGCTTTACATCGAGGACTACATCAATACATGGGACAGCTATTTGAAAGATGTGGAAATTCAGCGCCCCACTCAGTTTGACCAAGCGGTTAATCTGGCCCGCGTGCTGGCTTCACCGCAATCGCCCTTGAAGAAGTTTCTTGAGGGGGTGTCTGGGAACACCAGGCTGGCAGGTCAATCGACACAGCTTGCGTCCAAAGCGGAGTCTTTGGCCAATCAAAAAGCTTCGCAAAGCCTGTCAAGCAACGCTGCCTTGCTGGCGGATTCAGACTTCAAACCCGTGGATATCGACGTGCCACTGGAGCAGCAGGTTGATGATTATTTCAGCGACATCAATGGTCTGTTCGAAGGCAACCCACCAAGCTATGCGCAAGTGTCGACGTTGCTGAATGACCTGTATGCACAGCTTGCCGCTGTGGCCAGCGCCAAAAAAAGCAAAACAGCGCCACCGCCGCCAGCAGCCATGGACGCCCTGCAGGTGGGTGCTGGTTTGCTGCCTGAACCGGTACGCGCCATTGTCGGGCAGTTGGCAGGCCAAGGCAGCGCACAAGGCAGAGCCGCAGAACGGGCCAACCTGACGGCCGACCTGCGACCACTGCAAGAGGTTTGTCAGCGCACCGTGGCGAATCGTTACCCCATCCATGCCGGGTCAGGTCTGGATGTGCTGACCGACGATTTCGCACGCTTTTTCGGCCCATCGGGCTTGATGGACCAGTTCTTTTCCAGCCGACTGGCCAACCTGGTGGACACAGGCACTGGCAGTTGGACCCTGAAACCACTCAGCGATGGCTCCCGAGCTGCAAACAATCCGTCCCTGATCCAGTTTCAAAGGGCTGCCCGAATTCGGGATGTGTTCTTTTCAGGAAACAAGGCTTCGCCAGGCTTTGAAGTGGAAATGCGCCTGGTGAATTCGAGCAATCCGGACGATGTGTTCTACCTGGAAAACAACGGCGAACTAAAAATGTTTTCACGACAGTTTCAACCCAATCATCGAATTCAATGGGGTGGGCAATCCCCATCCGCCACACTTCGTGTACGAGCTTCGGAAGGCTCTTACAAAACCTATTCGGGCCCTTGGGCGCTTTTCAGGCTGTTCGACGCGAGCCAGATTCAAAACACCGAGCGCCCTGAAAAATTCAAGGCGAAATTCACACTCGATGGCAAGCAGTTTGATTTTGAAATACTGGCGAATTCGGCTTTTAACCCCTTGCGTCTTCATGAGCTACGTCAGTTTCGTTGCCCGGGCAATCTATGAACCACCAGACCCGAGTACGCAACATCGCCTGGTTTGGGAAACTGCCGTGTGTGGGCGATTTCTGCAGTCACAACATGAGCATTTGTTTGCTCAGCGAGCTGGATGACTGGTTGAGCACGGCCATGCAAGCGGGCTCAAGTTCACACGGCCCCGCCTGGATACGGGCGTACTTTGAAACACCCATTCATGGCTTCGTGTTGGGTCACAATACACTGCCATCGCAGGGCGAATTGCTTGTTGTCGGGGTGCTCATGCCCTCTGTGGACAAGGCAGGACGTGCGTTTCCCTTTGTACTACTGGAGCAGCTTGACAGCAGTACCTGCACGGAATTGTCGTGCAAAGAATTGGCTGACTGGTTCTTGCATGCCCACACGGTGTGTGCTGATGCGTTGAACGAGGAATGGCCTCTGCTGAAACTGAACGACGCGCTTTCAGGGCTGCCGACAATTCGCGCTGAACACGGGCCGGGCACAACACTGGCTGTGCAACGGGAAGGCACCCACTGGTTCCGGATTGATCATGCAGGCCAGATCACCAGGGTGATGCAACACCACGGCTTGCCACGCACACAAGCCTTTGGTGCATTGCTAGGGCGAATATCCCCAAGTTCATTGACACCATGAACGACCACACAGTCATTCAATCAGCCCCAGCGGTGAGTGGGAACTCAGGCCAACAGCCCTTGCCTGTAGGTGCTCTGATCGAGGGCTTCGAGATCCGGGGGATCATCGGCCTGGGTGGCTTTGGTATTGTGTATGAAGCTTGGGATCCCATGCTGGAAAGGCAGGTGGCCTTGAAGGAATATCTGCCGGGCACGCTGGCGATGCGATTACCCACTGGCGAGGTTCAGGTTCGTGATGAGCGACATCGCAATACCTTTGATGCAGGCATGCGCAGCTTCATCAATGAGGCCCGTTTGCTGGCCCAGTTCGACCACGCAGCGCTGGTCAAGGTTTACCGCTTTTGGGAAATGAGTGGTACAGCGTACATGGTCATGCCACTGTACCGGGGCATTACCCTCAAGCAACATCATGAACAGCAAGAGGAACCACTGGCAGAAAGCACACTTGTGCCCTGGCTGGTTGCATTGACCGAGGCGCTTGAGGTGATGCACCAGCAGCAGTGTTATCACCGGGACATTTCGCCGGAAAACATCATTATTCAGGAAAACACAGGCCTGCCGATTCTGCTGGACTTTGGCGCAGCAAGGCGTGCCATCGGCCATGTGTCACAACCCTTCACCGTTATTTTGAAGGCGAGCTACGCGCCGATCGAACAATACGCCGAATTGCCTTCTCTGAGCCAAGGGCCGTGGACCGATGTGTATGCACTGGCTGCGGTTGCTCATTTTCTCATGACCGGTAAAACACCCCCGTCTTCGGTCGGTCGGATGGTCAATGACAGCTACACGCCGCTGGTGGAGCAGGAAAACCTGCCATTCAGTACGGCTTTGAAAAAGGCGGTGGACCGCGCCTTGGCCGTTCAACCCGGAGAGCGCACCCAATGCATGCGGCAATTTCGTGAGGCCTTGTTGAACCAGCAGCCTGATGTGCTGGATCTTTTCAGTCCACCCACGCAAGGGGATAAGTTACAGCCCAACCTTGCAAGCCCTGTGAATAGCCGACAGAACAAACAGGAATACGGACAGTACTGGCGTTGTGCAGCGGGCGCAGGCCTGTTGAGTGTGTTGATCCTGATTTCGCTGCCATGGATTTTAACCGGCACGCAGGTTGAACAACCGGTGTTGATACCTTCTGAAACTTCATCGGCAAAGGAGCCCTCACCGGAGACGTTGCCCAACGAGGAAACAACCAGTGCCATGTCGAAAGCGTCACCCGATGTGTATGGCGCTTTTCAGGCCGTGTTGAACCGTACCCACTTTGCGCTGGAAATTCAGCCCAAAGAAACCGTTTTAAAAATTGGTGAAGACCTGCTTCGGTTTGGTATTGTTTCGCCCATTTCAGGGTACGTGGCGGTGTACGTAAGATCTTCAGACAACACCTTGATTCAACTGCTGCCAAACGCGCGAGTGCCCGCCATTCGAATAGAGTCAGGACAGTTGCTTGAGTTGCCGCCAGCGAATGAGCCCATTCAGGCAGCAGGCCCTGAAGGCTTGAACCAGTTCCTGATTGTGGTCACTGAACAAGCTCGGGATTACGCACACCTGAAACTTCAGGATCATTACGGATTTGGCCTGATCGAACATTCGGTGCAAAATCTGGAAGGAACAAGCCCGTGCAGTTCAACAAGTTGCAGGGATCAAATGGCCGCTGGCTGGTTTTCAGTTGAAGAAATGGATTGATTATTCTGTAGAATAAATTCATAGGGCACGATGTTATTCAAAACATTACATAAAAAGCTCAAAATTCTGGAGACGACATGAAAACCAAAACTGCAGCAGCATTGACCCTGCTGGGCGCTTGCCTGGCCACACCCTTTTCAGCTTACGCTGCCACCACCAAGATGTGCATTTTCGACATTGCCGGGCGCAGTGGGCCGGCTTTTGCACAGGCGCGCGATTACGCCGTGGCCGCAAAAGGTTGGGGGGCCACCATTGAGCTGGAAGCTTATGTGGACGAACGCCTTGCTGCAGAAGACTTCAAGACGGGCAAATGCGATGCAGCTGCAATTTCCACGCTGCGTGGCAGGCAATTCAACAAGTTCGTTGGAAGCATTGATTCGATTGGCGCCGTGCCCACCTACAAGCACCTGCGCACAGTGATTGAGTTGATGGGCAGCCCAAAGCTGGCCGACAAAATGACATCGGGCTTGTTCGAGGTGGCTGGTATTTTGCCAATCGGCGCTGCCTACGTGATGGTGAATGACCGCGCAATCAACTCCGTTGAAAAAGCCGCAGGCAAAAAAATTGCAGTACTGGATTACGACAAGTCCCAGGCCAAAATGGTCCAACAGCTTGGTGCACAGCCCGTGTCCAGCGAGGTCATCAATTTCGGCACCAAGTTCAACAACGGGCAGGTGGACATCATTGCCGCACCCACCATTGCTTATCAACCCCTGGAACTTTACAAGGGCATTGGTACGAAAGGTGGAATTTACCGGTTTCCGCTGGTGCAGCTGACCGCCAACATTCTGATCAAGAAAGACAGCTTCCCGGCTGGATTTGGGCAAAAGTCGAGGGAGTGGACACAAAAGCAGTTTGACCGTGCGATCGCCTTGGTGGACACCTCAGAAAAGGCAGTACCTGCCAGCGTGTGGCTGGATATCCCTGCCGGGGACCGGGAAAAATACGATGTCCTGATGCGGGAATCTCGCATTCAGATGACTACGGAAGGATTCTACGACCCCGAGATGATGAAAATCCTCAAGCGTATTCGTTGCAGACTGGACGGTAGTTTGGGCGAATGTGCCGACAAGCGGGAACTTTGATTTAACAGTCAAACGCTTGTTAAAAGATCAAAAACCTCATCCGCGATTTGGGCTGTTTTATAACCTGTTGTTTTTCAGGCATAAAACAGTCCAGAAACAACAAGATTCACACCAATTTCAAAAATGTTAAATTCAACCCGTAGCCACCAATTTACAAAATTAACTTTCATTTACACAAAAACCATAATATTGCTGTCTTTTCGTGGCAATTTCTCTATAGACCCAAACTATTACTAACTGGACAATTCGCGCAGTAACAATGGGTTGGCAAACGCCATCCCACAAACAGCGAGAAAGCCATGAACACGTCACAGTTAAAACAGTTTGAGACCCGGCTTTGGGTTATTCGTCAAATGAAACAGGTCTCAGCTTCCCTATTGGTTGGTGTATCGACCCTGATTTTTCTGGATTCAATTCATGTACTGAGTTCCGTGCTGCACGCGCTTGAGACGGCAGCGCTGTTTCCTTACATGATTGTGTTTGTGGCTTATTCAGTTTGCGGTGCATTCAGCCTGGGCATACTGGCTCGCTACGCATTTATCCGCCACATGAAACGGGTTGAAGTGGACATTGAACGGGCTTGGCTGAAGCGCAAACAGGCCGAGGTCACAGCAAAACGGTCCTCATTCAAACTAGTCCGTGGGCCTGTTCGTCAGCATGATACGAGCTACGAACCATCGCGCCAACTGCGGCGTGCGTGAAACCCATTTCATAGGCTTTTTCTTCAAACATCTTGAATACGTCGGGGTGCACATAGCGGCGCACCGGCAGGTGATGCCCTGAGGGTGCCAGGTACTGACCAATGGTGATCATGTCGACCTGGTGGTCGCGCATGTCGCGCATGACCTGCAGTATTTCTTCATCCGTTTCGCCAAGCCCCACCATGATGCCGCTTTTAGTCGGCGTACCTGGGTGGGCTTTCTTGAATTCCTGCAGCAACTTCAATGAATGCTTGTAGTCGGAACCAGGACGGGCTTCCTTGTAAAGGCGCTCGGTGGTTTCGAGGTTGTGGTTCATGACGTCTGGAGGCGCGGCATTCAGAATACCCAAAGCGCGGTCAAGGCGGCCTCGGAAGTCGGGTACCAGAATTTCAATTTTTGTGTTGGGTGACAGTTCGCGTGTTTTTTCAATACAGGCAACGAAATGCCCTGCCCCGCCGTCGCGAAGGTCGTCGCGATCGACTGACGTGATAACCACATAGCTCAGCCGCAGGGCGGCAATTGTTTTGGCCAGATTCAGGGGTTCATTTTCGTCGAGCGGATCGGGGCGACCATGGCCCACATCGCAGAATGGACAACGGCGTGTGCACTTGTCACCCATGATCATGAAGGTGGCTGTGCCCTTGCCAAAACATTCACCAATGTTGGGGCAAGACGCTTCTTCGCACACGGTGTGCAGCTTGTGTTCGCGGAGAATTTCCTTGATTTCATAGAAACGTGTAGAGGGTGAGCCCGCCTTCACACGAATCCAGCTGGGCTTTTTCAACTGCTCCACGGGCACAATCTTGATGGGAATTCGGGCAGTTTTGGCAGCAGCTTTTTGCTTGATGGTCGGATCGCTGACCGCACTCAGTTCTTTGGCGACGGCGGATTTTTCATTGATCTCAGACACGTTTTTGCTCCCTGGCCAGCGACAGGCCGGCTTTTTGTTTACTTTGCCACTGCGCTTCGCGCGGCTTCAAGATGCTGAATCAGATATTTCATCAGATGCACCTGCATATCATGGAGTGAAATTTTAACACCAATCGAGCTCAAATCCACGGTTTCCAACCCTTGGTATCCACAGGGATTGATGTGCTGAAAAGGGGTCAGGTCCATGTCAACGTTCAGGGACAAGCCGTGATAGGCACAGCCCTTTCGGATCTTGATCCCGAGGGCGGCAATTTTGGCCAGTTCACCATTCTGCAGGGTGTATACACCGGGGGCTGTGGGTTTTCGTTGGGCATCTGCCACACCGACCGCGATCAAGGCGTCAATAATGGCTTGTTCCAGCAATTGCACATATTCCCGAACCTTTAAACCGAATCGTCGAAGATCCAGAAGTGGATACACCACGATTTGGCCCGGGCCATGGTAGGTAATTTGCCCACCCCGGTCGGTATTGACCAAGGGAATGTTGCTGCGCTGCAACATGTGAGCAGGGTCTCCGGCCAGGCCCAAGGTAAAAACCGGCGGGTGTTCACATATCCAGATCTGGTCGCTGATTAGCCCGCTGAGCTGCTCTGTGCGGGCATCTGTGAAATTTCGCATAGCCTCCCAGGTGGGCAAATAGTCGACCAGGCCCAGTTCCTGAATTTGAATAGAGCCTCCAACTTGCAAGTTGATAACTTGCGGTGCGCTTTCTTCCTGGGGGATCATGTTTTTGAGATTTCCGGTTTTTACAAAGATTTTTACAAACAAGCGGTTGAGTACAAAATGTCGTCAGAGTCCATTGAATGGTTTGATATTCCCAGCGTCCTTGGGCGTCGGGCTGCTTCCGTATTGGGCTTATCCAAAGTGCCTATTGTGGAACTGGACGACTCGCATCGCCCCCTGATTCTTGCACATTTGCTGGCCCTGGGTGAAACCGACCGCCGTTTGCGCTTCAGTTATGCGCTGGGCGACGCAGCCATTGCCAAGTACACCGCCAGCATAGATTTTGAGCGTGATTCGGTATTTGGTATTTTTGGCCGGGATGATGTGTTGCTGGGCGTAGTGCACCTGGCTGCATTGAATGCACCCGAAGGCAGCAAGGCGCCCAAGGGGGCTGAACTGGGTTTGTCCTTGAACGAACAGATGCGCGGCCATGGTTTGGGAACACTGCTGTTTCAACGGGCTTTGCGCCGGGCCCGCAACGAAGGCATCGAGATGCTCTTTATCTATACCTTGATGGACAACGAGGCCATGCTGCGGATTGCGCACAAACTGAACATGCGGGTGAGCACGGCGGATGGTCAGTGCGAAGCCCACTTGCGCGTTGAACCGGCCAGCACCGGTTCCATGGTGCGTGAATTTGTGGATGAGCACTTGGCTGGCATTGATCATTTGTTCAAAGGTTCATTGAACCAGGTTCGTCGCTGGGCTGAAGAATTGTAAATCTGCAATTCAAAGACAAAAACCCAAACCTTGCAGCCAAACTGGTGTGGGAACCCAACCCGCCTGCCTGCCCACCATCAAACCAATTCCCAGCAAAATGACCGCGCCACTTGAACGCATCATCAACTGGTCGCCCACCTGGGTTGCCAAGGTTTGGCGCAACCTGCTGAACAATTGCAAACCCGTGCCGCTGGTCAACGCAAATACCGCCATGACCAATGCGCCCTGAAAAGGGCTACCGGCCAGGTAAGCGAGCATCAAGCCAGCCCACAACACGCCACATGGCATGAACAGCCACAACAGGCCTGCCTTGAGTGAATTGACTGCACTGGCTTTTTGCGCCATGCCAATTCGCCGTTGCAATGCAGGCGACAAATGGATGCGCTGCTGCACCAGTGCACCCAAAGGCTGGCCACGCCACAGCAGCAACACGGCAGAAAAGAACAGTATCACCATCAACATCCAGTTCAGTGCCGTAAATACACGCGCACCGCTGGCTGCCAAGCCCAATACACTGGATGACACGCCACCAGCCAGGGCACCACCTGCGGTATAAGTCAATGTTCGGCCCGATTGAAAGGCCATGGGCTTTTCAAGCCAGGGCGCTGCAAACTGGCACGCGCACATGGAGCCGCAGTGGGGGACCGCCAACAGCCCAAGTGCCAAGGCGGAGGCAAGCAGTGACAGGCTGACCATTCAAAGCACCTTGCTGTGCCCGCTAGAGCGCTGGTGAAGATAATGATCAAATACCATGGCAATGGGTCTTGCGAAAAACCAGCCTAGGGGCGTGACCTCAATGCCCTGCTCATCCATGTCGAGCAAGCCTTGCTCGGAAAACTGGCGAAGCTGGGCAAGTTCCTTCTCAAAATACGACTCGAATTCAATCCAGTGTGATTGAGAGTAATCCTGGAACTGAACGCTCCCCTGACAGAGCAAACCCATGATGACGCTGTAGCGAATGATGTCATCCCGGGTCAACTCGTGGCCGCGAAACAGGGCAAGGTGCCCCCTTGACAGGGCGTCTTCATAGGCATCCAGTTCGCGGGTGTTTTGCACCATGACAGACCCCACTTTGCTGATTGCGCTGACCCCCAGGCCAATCAGGTCGGCATCGGGCTGGGTGGTGTAACCCTGAAAGTTGCGGTGCAGGCGCCCTTGCCTTTTGGCCACAGCCAACGGATCTTGGGGTTTTGCAAAGTGATCCATGCCAATGTAGTCGTAGCCGGCACCCTGCATGCGTTCAATCGCCTGCGCCAGCAATGCCACACGGCCAGCAGCGTCGGGCAGGTCCTCGCTGTGAATACGCCGTTGGGGCTTGAACCGCTCTGGCAGATGGGCATAGCCGTAAAGCGCCACGCGGTCAGGGGAAAGACTGACCAGTTGATCTAGTGTTTCGGCAAATCGCTCGGGGTTTTGCTTGGGCAAGCCGTAGATCAAGTCGACGTTGATGGATTCAAAACCCAAACGGCGTGCAGCCTTGACCAGGCTTTCCACCGACTCAAAACTCTGCTCCCGGTGTACAGCCTTTTGCACCAGCGAGTTGAAATCCTGAACGCCAAAACTGATGCGATTAAAGCCGATGCTGCGAAGGCTGAGCAAGCGGTTTTCATCCACGGTGCGGGGATCTACTTCAATGGACATTTCAGCATTGGCTGCAAATGGAAACACCATTTTCAGCCCCTGTACCAGGCCCAGCAATTCCTTGTCATTCAAAAAAGTAGGTGTGCCCCCACCCATGTGAAACTGGGTGACCGGGGTCAGGTTGCCCGCGGCCTTTTTGGCAATCAGCATTGCCTCGTGTTCAAGACAATTCAGGTAATGGGACACACGGTCGTGTTTGCGGGTGATGACCTTGTTGCAGGCGCAGTAGTAACACACTGATTCACAAAACGGCACATGCACATACAGCGACATGGGGCGGCGTAGCCCCCCAAGGCAACGCCCTTTCAGCGCATCTTCCAGCGCACCCACGCCCACAGATTCAGTGCATTGATCGATAGTGGGATACGAGGTGTACCGCGGGCCCGGCACATCATGGCGGGTGAGTAAATCGTTCAGGTCGACCTTGGGTCTTTGGTTACTACTGATGCCGGGTGCGGGGTTGAACTGGATAACGGTTGCTGACATGGAATGCGTCCTGTTTGACGTTTATTTGATTCCATCCTGAAGTACAACGACTCTTACTGCTTTGATCTGTATCAAGGCTTGCGTAGAATGACTGGATACCCCTTACTTCATGGTGTATCAAACCGACATGTTGAATTCCGCTTGCACAGTGTCACTTCAGGAACTGAAAAAGAATTGCTCCAACTGCAATTTGAAGGATTTGTGCATGCCGGTTGGCTTGAAACCGGAGGAGCTTGAGCGCCTGGACAAGCTGGTGAGTTTGCGGCGCAAGCTGCTCAAGGGTGAACACCTGTTTCGCACCGGCGAACATTTCAATTCCCTTTTTGCAGTCAAAACCGGCACCTTCAAGACACTGGTCAACAATCAGGACGGCAGCGACCAGGTCATCGGCTTTCAAATGACTGGCGAATTGCTGGGCCTGGACGGCTTGGGGACTGGCCAGCACATGTGCGAAGCGATTGCGCTGGAAGACTCGGAAGTTTGCACCATCCCCTATTCCAGGCTGGATGAGCTGGCGCAGGAATTTCATGCCCTTCAAATGCACTTTCACCGAATCATGAGCCGGGAAATCGTGAAAGACCAAAACGCCATGCTGTTGTTGGGCAGCATGCGTGCCGAACAACGCCTTTCTGCATTTTTGTTGAATTTGACCGAGCGGCAAAAAGCGCGCGGCTTTTCAAGCCGCGAGATGGTGCTGCGCATGACCCGCGAGGAAATTGGCAGCTACCTGGGCATGAAGATTGAAACGGTCAGCCGAACATTCAGCAAACTTCAAAAAGACCAGTTGATCAAGATTGACCAGAAAAACCTGACTATCCTGAATCACACACTGCTTCAAAACCTGGCCACTGGTAAAGCACACTGAGCTTACTGTTGTCGCTGAGCCTCGGCTGGCTGAACCGGCGCGGCCTGCTCCACTGTAAAACCTGATTTGGTGTGGGGTTCAACCACGATGGCCTGCGGATCCGATGCAGCAATCCACAGGGTTGCAAACCCGGCCACCACAACGGTGGCTGGCAAGCCGAGCACCAGCCACATCCAGGGGTGTTTCATCATTGAGTCGTTGGTTTTGTTCAAGGCGGTTTGCTTCATGAGCGGTGTACTCCTTAGCGGGGTGCCAGAAAAACGGCAGGTTCATCAATGTGCTCAACGGTTTCAGACAAGGGGCGGCCCTGGTCAAGCCGGGCGCTTTCAATTCTGAATGTGATTGGGTTTGAACCAGCGTGTACCGAATCCGGATCGGCCTGCACATGCACAACCACCCATCGACTTTCGGTGGGGTTCAACACAAGCGCCTGTCCATCCACAACTTTCACATCGGTGTTGTCACCCAGCAGGCTGGTTTGCACTTGCAAAGTGTATTCGCTGGCATTCATCAGGTTCAGGCGATACACGTTCTCGATCTGACCGTTTTCAACCAAGCGGTAGTTAACTGTTCGATCGCGCACCACATCCACCCGAAGGTCGTCGCGGGCCACAATGGCCATGGCCATGGCGGCAATCAGTATCCATACCACCGCGGTGTACACCAATACGCGCGGCCTGAAAGCGCGGCGCAGCATTTGGCTTGCGCTCCAGCCTTGCTGCACACTGTTCTGGGTGCTGTAACGGACCAGGCCACGTGCATAGCCCATTTTGTCCATGACCTGGTCGCAAACATCCACGCAGGCCGCGCAACCAATGCACTCGTATTGCAGACCTTTGCGGATGTCGATGCCGGTGGGGCAAACCTGCACACACAGGTTGCAGTCCACACAAGCACCTAACTTGTTCGGTATCAATTCAGCCTTGCGACTGCGGCTGCCCCTTGGTTCACCGCGTTGTTCGTCGTAGGTCACCAGCAAGGTGTCTTTGTCGAACATGGCGCTTTGAAAACGGGCATAGGGGCACATGTACTTGCAGACCTGTTCACGCATGAAGCCTGCATTGCCAAAAGTGGCCAGGCTGTAAAAACCGATCCAGAACAGTTCCCACGGCTGGATGCTGAAGGTGATCAACTCGTGGGTCAGCTCCCGAATGGGTGTGAAGTAGCCAACGAAAGTGAAACCAGTGAACGCAGCAAAAGCAATCCAGACGGCATTCTTGGCCAAGGTGCGAGAACTGCGTTCCGCGGTCCACGGGCCGGCTGCGCGGCGCAGTCTTTCATTGCGATCGCCTTCGATTTTGCGCTCGAACCACATGAATATTTCGGTGTACACGGTTTGAGGGCAGGCATAACCGCACCACACCCGCCCGGCCACTGCGGTGAACAGAAACAGACTGAGCGCGGCAATGATCAGCAGGCCCGTGAGGTAAATGAAGTCCTGGGGATAGAACACCAGCGGGCCCAGAAAAAACCGGCGAGTGTCGAGGTCAAACAGCAATGCCTGGCGGCCGTTGTATTGAAGCCATGCTGTGCCGTAATAGAGCAGCTGGGTAAACCACACCATGACCCAGCGGGAACGCGCAAACCGCCCCCAGACCGACTTGGGCACTACCTTTTGGTCGGCCTGAAACATCAGAATCCATTCTTGTGAGGGGGTAGCCACGGGCACTTGCTCCACTCTTATTGCGCCAAGGCGCTGGTTTTTTCAGGAACATTCGAGAGTTGCCACACATAGCTGGCCAACACGCGGATTTGCTCCGCTGTCAGCAAGGTACCGTGGGCAGGCATGTTTCCGTTTCGACCATTGCGTATGGTTTCCACAATGGCTTTTTCCGTACCACCGTACAGCCAGGTTCGATCCGACAAGTTGGGCGCACCCAAGGCCGTGTTGCCCTTGCCATCCGCACCGTGACAGGCAGCACACACATTCTTGTAGGTTTCACGGCCCAGTTGGGCAAGCACGGAATTGTTGCTGCGCCCTGACAAGCTGAGTACATACTGGGCCACGGCGCGCGCCTCTTGAGTACCGCCCACTGCGGCTTGCATGGAAGGCATCTGGCCCTTGCGACCCTCAACGATGGACACACGAATTGTTTCAGGGTCACCACCGTGCAACCAGTCTGAATCAGTCAGGTTGGGGAAGCCCTTGGAACCCTGTGCGTCTGAACCATGGCACTGCGCGCAGTTGTTCAGGAACAGGCGTTGCCCCATGCTCAAGGCATCGGGGTGGCGCGCCACTTCTTCCATGCTCAGCGCGGAAAAACGGGCATACAGGGGCGCCGCAGTGGCTTCAATTTTTGCACGTTCGGCCTTGTACTGGCCTGTGGAGGTCCACTGGCTCGAACCTTCAAACGCTGCCAGGCCAGGGTAATAAATCAGGTAACCCAGCGAAAACACCACCGTGATGTAGAACAGGCCCATCCACCAACGCGGCATGGGGTTGTTGAGTTCTTTCAAGTCCTCGTCCCACACGTGGCCGGTTGAATTGGTGTTTTCGTCCAGGCTGACTTTCAGTTTCTTGCTGGCTTGAACCCACAGGAAAACCCCGCAAGCCAGCACACCCAGCAAGGTGACCACTGCCACAATCCATGGCACCACCGCAGAGAAAAAGTCGCTCATTTTGTCCTCACTTCGAAACCGCTTGTGTCGTCGTCCTGCACCACGTAATCGCTGATTTCAGCGAATTCGCTGTGACGCTTTCGGCTATAAGCCCACACCGTGATTGCAGCGAACAATCCAAACGCACCCACGGTGATGGCCTCACGCCAGAAATTCACATCATTGATCATGTCCATGTTTGGGTTCTCCTAGTGTCCGGGGGTGAAGGCAGCAACGGGGGCTGGCTCGGGCTTGCGCACGCCAAGGCCTTGCAGGTAAGCCACCAGTGCATCCAGTTCGGTTTTGCCTGCCACATCCTGCGGGGCTGCGTTGATTTGAGCCTCGGTGTAAGGCACACCCACTTTGCTCAGCGCACGCATGTGCTGCACCAGTGCCTCGCCATCCAGTTTTTTTCTGTCCAGCCACGAGTAGGCAGGCATGTTCGATTCAGGCACCACGTCCCGTGGGTTGTTCAAGTGAATGCGGTGCCACTCGTCGGAATAACGTTCGCCAACTCGGGCCAGATCGGGCCCGGTGCGCTTGCTGCCCCATTGAAAGGGATGGTCGTAAACAAATTCACCAGCCGTTGAAAACGGACCGTAGCGCAAGGTTTCTGCGCGGAACGGGCGAATCATTTGCGAGTGGCAGTTGTAACAACCCTCTTTCAAATACACATCGCGGCCCGCCAATTGCAAGGCGCTGTAGGGCACCACGCCCGGTGCAGGCTGCATGGTACTTTTCTGGAAAAACAGGGGGGCAATTTCAACCGCACCGCCCACGCTGATGACCAGCAACACCAGCACCAGCATGAGCCAGGAATTGGTTTCAATTTTTTCGTGTGAGAATTTCATGTGTGTCCCCAATTGAACTCAAGCGTGGGCCGGTGTGTTCAACACCAAGGCTGGAATTTTGGCCTGGACTGCACGGCCGTCCCTTGCTGTCATCCAGCAGTTCCAGGCCATGATGACCATGCCGCTGACATACAACAACCCACCCAGAAAACGCACCACGTAGTAGGGGTAAGTGGCTTTGACACTTTCCACAAAGGTGTAGGCCAAAGTGCCGTCGGGGTTCAGTTCCCGCCACATCAAACCCTGCATGACACCGGCAATCCACATGGCTGCGATGTACAGCACAATGCCAATGGTGCTGATCCAGAAGTGCACTTCAATAGCCGCCTTGCTGTGCATTTCTGCTTTGCCAAACAGGCGGGGCATGAGGTAGTACAGCGAGCCCATCGAGATGAAACCCACCCAGCCCAGCGCACCGCTGTGCACGTGGCCAATGGTCCAGTCGGTGTAGTGGCTCAGGGCGTTGACTGTCTTGATGGCCATCATCGGACCTTCAAACGTGCTCATGCCATAGAAGCTCAGGGACACGATCAGGAAGCGCAGAATCGGGTCGTCACGCAGCTTGTGCCAAGCCCCACTCAAGGTCATGATGCCGTTGATCATGCCGCCCCAGCTGGGGGCCAGAAGAATCAGCGAGAACACCATGCCGACCGACTGAGTCCAATCGGGCAGCGCGGTGTAGTGCAGATGATGAGGGCCTGCCCACATGTAAGTGAAAATGAGCGCCCAGAAGTGCACGATGGACAGGCGGTAGGAATACACCGGCCGGCCGACCTGCTTGGGGATGAAGTAGTACATCATGCCCAGAAAGCCCGCGGTCAGAAAAAAGCCCACTGCATTGTGGCCGTACCACCATTGCACCATCGCGTCTTGAACACCGGCATACACCGAGTAGCTTTTCATCCAGCCAGCCGGAATGGCCGCACTGTTGACCACGTGCAGCAGTGCCACCGCAATGATGAATGCGCCATAAAACCAGTTAGCCACATAAATGTGATTCACCTTGCGAATGGCCAGCGTGCCGAAAAACACGGCGGCGTAGGCCAGCCAGGTTAGTGTGATCAGAATGTCGATTGGCCACTCCAGCTCGGCGTATTCCTTGCCCTGGGTGAAACCCAGTGGCAATGAAATTGCAGCGGCCACAATGACCAATTGCCAACCCCAGAAATGAAAGGCGGCCAGCTTGTCGGAAATGATGCGCACGTTGCAGGTGCGCTGAACCACGTAATAGGAAGTTGCAAACAATGCGCAACCGCCGAAGGCGAAAATCACGGCGTTGGTGTGCAAGGGGCGAAGGCGGCCGTAGCTCAGCCACTCAATACCTTGACCCAGTTCAGGCCAGGCCAGTTGCGCTGCAATCCAGCAGCCCACAGCCATGCCGATCACGCCCCATAGAATGGCGGCAATTGAAAACTGCCTGACAACTTTGTAGTTGTAATAGTCGTTTTGAAGTTGATGGGCCACTGGTGCCTCCGGGAAAAAATGGAAATATTTGGAGTATTCAGTGTGTGCGTAAACGCACAAAGCCGCCTTGATCTAAATCAAGCAACTGCAGGGTGGATGAACTGTGGGGGGAATTTTGGATCAAGCAATCAGCCACCACTGGGGCTGTCGTCGTCTTCGAGAATGTGCAGAGCTTCCCGTGAGGACAGCTCGAACTGGCCAGTATTCACCGCCCAAAACAGTACAATGCCAATTGCGGCCACCAGTACCAGGCTCAAGGGAATCAAGAGAAACAGGATGTCCATTTATCCCCTTCCCTGTTTGACACGCAAGGCATTGAAAAATACGAGCAGGCTGCTCAGTCCCATACCGACTGAAGCCATCCAGGGATTCAGCAAACCCATGGCCGCCACAGGCACCGCGATACCGTTGTAAGCCAGCGCCCAAAACAGGTTTTGCCGACCCACCTTCTCGACCAGGCGTGCAGTGGTAAAAGCGTCCAGCACACCCGCCACACCGGGTTGCAGCAAGAGAAAGTCAGCTTGCCCGGCACTCAAGGTGGAGGCCCCCGCTGCCGCAAAAGACACATCGGCCCGGGCAAATGCACCGCTGTCATTCAGGCCATCGCCCACCATGGCCACGCACTGGTGAGTGGCCTGCTGGTGAGCAATCCATTGGGTTTTGTCCTCTGGTCCCATGCCACCAAGACGCGCGGAAAAAGGCAGTTTGGGCATCCAGTGGCGGACTGCCTCGGGTTGATCACCCGACAACAGGTTCAAGCTCAAACCCCGCTTTTTCAACGCAAACATTTGAGGTATCAAGGCATGATCGGCCTGCAAATTGATCGAGAAAGACAAGGCCTGAAGTGAACCTGGATTGAAGTTCACCGTACAGCAGGCGAGTGTTTGATTGTCCGTATTCTTGACATCCAGAAGACCACAATGCGCGACCGAGCCCAATCGCAATTCCACAAGCTTTCCATCCAGTTGAAACAGGGCGGACAAACCTGCACCTGCCTGTTCTTCGAACTGCAACCACTGCACTGGCGTAGCTTGGGCACTGAGGGTACGAAACAAATGTGCCGCAATTGCTTTGGACACAGGGTGCACCGATTTTCGGGCCAACATGCAAATGGCATTGAGCAGGCGCGCATCCAGAATTTCAGGAACACCCGCAAGGGCCTGGTGGCGAACCTGCACTGAATCGGCACGGGTGAGCGTGCCTGTTTTGTCCATGGCCACCACCGTGACCTGCGCCAGGGTATCCAAAGCTTGCGGGTTACGCACCAGCACACCCTGGTCAGCCAGCCGACGAATGCCAAACAGGCGAACTAGCGGCAGCGCCAAGGCCAAGGCACAAGGGCAAGTCACGATGAGCACAGCCAGGGTTGCACTGGCGGCCACCTCGGGCTGTGCACGGTAAACAGCCCAATACAAGGTTGTACCCAACGCACACAACAGCACCCCGAATACAAACCAGGGTAACAGGCGGTCGACCTTGTCTTGATGACCTGGTTTTGCTGCGAGCGCCTGCAACAACAACTGCCCCAGGGCGGTGAGGCTGTCACCACCAGCCAAGGGCAGGCTACGCAAGTGTGCTTGCGCACTGAGAAGTCGACTGCCGGCCTGGATGAGATCGCCCTGCTTTTTCAGCACAGGATCAACCTCACCCGTTCGCATGGCTTCATCCACCCACACCTCGGAGTGTTCTTCGATCAATTCCGAGTCAACGGGCACAGCCTGGGATTCGTTCAAACGGTACATTTGCCCAGCGGCCAGTTGAGCCACCGCCATGGTCTTCCAGAGAGGGCCATCCGGTACTTCAACCTGTAGAGGCAAGTCAGGCTGCAATCCTGACAAATGCTGCAAGGCACGGGCGGTTTGATTTTCTACCCCCATTTGCACCAACAGCAACAAGGTCAGCAGCATGGCAATGGAATCGAACCAGACATGGTGCGACAGGTTGTTCAGGTTCAGGCTGCTGAGTGCAAACGCAAGCATCAGACCCAGCACAATTGGCTGATCCATCACCAAACGGCGCTGCCACACCGCCACCCAGGCCCGGCGAAAATAAGGGGCCGCGCTGTACAGCATCAGGGGCAAGGCCAGCACCCATTGGGCCCAGCGCAACAGGCCGGTTTCAGCGATGCCGATTTCAGCAGGGGAATAGACATACTCGGGTGCGCTGTACATCATGATTTGCATCATGCACAACGCAGCAACCAGAAAACGAAGAAAGCGCGACCGTGCGGCCTTGCGATTTCGCAAGGCCTGTTGTTGGCTGCAATTTGTTGAATCCGACCCAAGCGAGTAGCCCAGGCGCCGCGCTCGTGTGGCCATCTGCAAAATAGCCTGTGGCGTGCTGGCAGCCCAACGGGCGAGGCTGCTGGCCGGGTTGACCGAAAATTCATTCAGGCCTTCAATCTGCCTTGCGGCATGCTCAAGTTCTACCGCGCAAGCACCACAGTCCATGCCACTGACGCGGGCAATACCTTCCCAGAGGCCGTCTGCTCGACGCACCTGCCGGGAACCAAGGTCGTCTTCTGAAATGGGCGTGGATGAATTCATGATTGCATCCTACCCATGCACCGCTGATCTGTAATTGATACAAATCAAGGGTTGATCACAATACGCACTCCGGCAAGGGGTTGGCACCCTGGAAAACCCAAATCGGCGCACTGACTGCCACAATGCGGTCACCGCGTTTCACTCGCAGGAAATACCAGTTTTTTCCCTCTGTAGGAGCCACGCTGAATTGCCCGGTTTTTGCAGGCTGCGCTGCGAGAGGAACATAATTCATCTGCGAATTCCTTGATGGCCCTGACTGGGAACTGAACAATTCCACGGACACGCCCTGCAAACTGTCCAGGGGATCCACACTACGGACATCAAATTCTAGTTGTACCGTGGGATTGCGCGTGCCGATTCTGGAACCCATTGGATGTCGCTGTTCACCCTGAACTGCGTCAAAGCGGATCCGCAGTGCATTTTCCTGCTGAGCCACCGTGTAAAAACGGCGGGCCAGAAATGCCTCGCGAATTTCAGCCTGTGTGTTGTTTCGGGCAATGACTACTGTTTTGGGCAAAGAACTTCCACCCCAGTCGGTGGCGTGGTGGTCCTCAGAACCAACCGGCCCCAAGTACCAACCTTTGTCCAGTGCATGGCCGTACCACGAGCCAAATTTGCCATCCGTGTCATATTCATCACCCTTGCCAAACACCTCCAGCCCCACCACCCGGTAATCAGCGGGTGCAATGTATTTGAAGTCATTGAACGCATACGCTGGATCGCCTTGCCGAAACACATTCAACGCATTCAAGGCACCGGCCATGCGTGTGGCCTGCCCCAAGCCCTCGCCAATCTGTAACAGCACGCTGTGGATGGCATCTTCACGGCCTGGATGATTGAAAACCATCAACCCATCGCCACCACCACCCAACTGCGGTGACAACACAAACCACTGCCAGAACAAATCCATGGAAACCACGTAACCTGGACCCGCTTTGGCATTGATGTTGTTCTTGCTCAAGTACACATTGGCATGACCAAAACGGTCTGAAGTCCACTCAAAGCCACGCATGGCTGTAAACAGGCCAAGGGACTCGCCCGTGACCTGGTTCGCCTGGCGTAATGTGCTTTGCCACTTGCTCAAACTGTTGCCGAGATTGTCGGGGTCAGAGATCAAGCACGACAAGGGATTGCTTGTGCAATTGGATGTATCTGGGAGTGCCAAGGGAATGGCCAAGTTGTCTGAATGATCCGAGGACATGACAAAGTCCATGCCTCTCTCACGGGTTTGCTGATACACCTGGAGTGGGTCGGTATTGGCTTGTCCGTCGGAATACGCAGTGTGCTCATGCATGGCGCCTAACAAGTGGGCGTAACCAAGCCCGTTTACGCCACCACCATAAAATGGCGTGCACTGGCCAGCCGAGATTTGCTGACCACCGGGTTGACCGGTGCCAAGCGGAGGCGTGGCCAGCAACCCGGCCAAAGGGCATCCAGATCGGGTGGGGGCTTGCAAACAATCCAGCAAACTCGCGGTTTGATCGGTATTGGCCCTGACATTGGCGACTACATCGCGTTGGTCTGTGCTGATCGAAAAGTTTTCGCGGTCAGAAACTTCGATGCGAAAAGTAAGTGCCTGGTTTGCCAAATCAGAAGGTATCAAGACCTGTGCGCTGGCTTTGTCCGCGTTCACCAGTTGCACACTGGCACCGCCCGTTTGAGCCCACCTGTAAAACAGGGCGTCTCCATTTGCATCTGTTGCGCTGACTTGCAGACTCAGGCTTTCGCCCGGACGAACCGGCTCAGGCAATGCGCGGGCATTTTGAATGACAGGTGCCGTGTTCACCGAGCGATCGGGCGTGGTCACCTCAAACAGGGTGAAACCCACCCCTTCTTCATTGTCAGTCGCAACAGCGCGGAATGTGTAAGTTTTTGACTCGGGGGAATTTGGAAGCTGTACATTCAAGTTACAGCCAGATTCTTCGTAGGTGATTTTCAGCGTTTCATTTCGCCATTGGTAACCTTGAATGGTGCCGTCAGTGTCTGTCGATTCACAGGCGCTGGCCAACAAGCGGTTGTCCGACTGCACAGGCGTTGCGGCAACCTTGACAATGGGTAGCGCATTCTCGAATGTATTCCGGATTTCAATTTCAACGCGATCTTCAAGCACGGTGTTGTCTGAGAACTGTGCCTGCACCACAAATTCGACAACTGTGTCTTGATTGACCTGTGGCAATTTCAGCGACAGAACCGACTCGTTTGACCGACCTTCATCACCAAAAAACACCTTGTCTTCATTGGTGGGAAACCAGGCATAGGCCACCACTGCGTTTTGATCCTGGCTTTGCACTGTCGCGGTCAGCTCAACAACGCTTCGCTCTGCGGCCTGCAGGTTTTCGCTGGCATTCAATACTGGCTGATTCTCCTGACCGTCAACGCTGGTAACTGCAGTGGTTTCGTTGTTATCGCCGCAAGCTGCGAGTACAGACATCAATAAAACAATTGAACACAAACGCGCTTTGTACAACATGGTGACAGCCCAGTAAGTTTTGAACTGATACCAGTGCGTCTGCGTTCGAGATGAGGTAAATACCACTAAGAGACAAGTCTCTGATTTGACACAATCAGTCGATCAAGTGGCCTGTTCGGACAAGAATAGTGCAACCTTCCTTTGAAAAAGGTGTGTGCACGCTGGCATGCGGGCTGCGAATCCAGATGCCTGCGGGGTAGTCGCCGTGCTCATCAGAGAATACGCCCTGAAGCACGAAAATTTCTTCGCCGCCCATGTGGCGGTGCATATTGAAAAAGGTATTGGGTGCCCATTGCACCAAGGCCGTGTGGCGGGTCTCGAAACTGTCCAGCGGCATCACTTTCAAACCTGGTACCAAGCCTTGGCGCCATTGCGCCTCGTGGGTGTTGATGACCACGGCTTCCTGGTCTTCAGCGCGCATGTGCTGCAACTTGACCAGGATGGTGCAACCTTCCGTGGATTTTGGAGAATGGCGCGTACCCACCGGGTTTTTGACAAATGTGCCAGCGGGGTAGGCACCGAACTCGTCTTCAAAGGTGCCTTCAAGCACAAAGAATTCTTCGCCACCGCCATGCACATGTTCTGGAAAGGCGCAGCCGGGGTCGTAGCGAACAATGGAGGTGAGCCGAGCCACTTCGCCACCATCACGCTCAAGGGGCTTGCGCCACACGCCGGGGGCTGGTGAGGCGACCCAGGCCACATCGTTGCTGTTGACGACTGCGCGTTGGGACAAATCGGCGTTGAGTTTCATGGTGCTGCTCGGGGTGTTACTGCGATGGAGTGATTCTAGCGTAAAGCGGATGTGTTGGCCCAATTGACGCAAGTTCCAATCGCCTTCGCCATTTGATTCATTGGCCCAATTGGCTTGGGTTTCAATCGCCTCGCCTGAAAACCTGTATTTCCCTTTTTGAAGTTCACACTGACTCACCTCGCTCGGCAAAAACGCGGGCCTAGTCTCGGTGCCGGCCTTTGGCCGACCGTGGCGTGTGAATTCAAACGGGCAGGTTTTCTTGAAGGCGAAACGATTGGAACACCGCCGCCGATTGGGCCATGAGCAACCGGTTATCCGCCGCACGGGAGAGCAATCCATTCGGATTACACAATGGATACCCATTTTGACCGAACATTCCGCTCAATCTACATTTTCTGAATCCATATTTTTCAGGAACAATCGTGGGCAATCAATTTTTAGAAAACAGCGGCCAAGGAATCGTTGCCGAATCAATGCGGGTTTATCAATTGGTAGACGGCAGAAAATACATTTGGGGCGGGAAAACCCTGGATGGCTTCGACTGTTCTGGATTCGTTGGATACGTGTTCAGCAATTTGTTTCCCGAGAAAAAATCTCACTTTCTAACCGATGTGCAGGGCTTCATCAACAGCAAATTATTCGAAACAGTAGATGTTGCACGACCTGGCGACATCATTGTCTTTCCTTCTGTAGATGGTTTTGTTAACCACATCGGAATTGTTGTTGATGACGAGCGCTGGATTGGATCGCAATCCTCTACGGGGGTTGCATATGTGAAATTCAGCAACAGGTTCTGGGGAAAGCGGCGACACTACTTTCGTCGGCTGATCACTTACTCAGCGCAATCCATTTCGAGTTATACGAGTAATGTGAGCTTCTCTCATGTCTAAACTACGAACTGTATTGATCTGCCTTGTCGTAGCAGCATCAGGCGCATGCAATTCACCAAAAAAAGAACTCACTGGCACGGATTCAATGCAATGGCAATTTCAATCGTATTCCTGCGCCTTTGGATGTGACCCTTTGATTGATGGCATTCTGAAGCCACTCATTGGTCATGTGCTGAATTTCGAATCGCCAAAAAATGGATTTGATTTGTTCAGTGAATGTGGTGGAAGAATTTCTTTAGTAAAAACCAGCTTGAGTAATGACGAATTGATTCAGCAATTGAATCAAACCGTATCACCCGATCAACAATTCACAGCTGAAAATACAGGTTTGAAAAATCCGACATTAACCACCGCCCGCGCCGTTTGTCATGAAAACGGAAAAACCACTTCGACGTTCTGGGTTGTGTCGTTGAGCGAAGATACGATGAAAGTGTACTTCGAAGGCGCAAGTTTTTTGGACTTCAAGGCGATCACAGCCAACTGAACCACGCTGGGTCAACGATATTGAGGATTCGGCGCAATCCACAATGGTACGCAATAATCAACGCCTCAACCGTGCGAACCAACGCTCGCGCGGGCGCCAATCCAGCCAACTCGGCAGTGGTGTTGCTTGTTCCGCACATTCAGGAAAACCGCCCCGTTTGAATTCAGCCGCAGCGTTCGGCCCACGGCCGACACACAATTCGGCCATCTTTTTTACCGAATTGTGTGAGCAAGGATCAATTCAAAAAGGGATCAAGCGGTTTTCAGTGCGGAACAGGCAACCCACGCCGAGGTGGCAATATAGCCACGCCGAGGCAGCGAACAACCCACGGCAGGTTGGCTGAACCGCCCTTACATCGACCTGCGATACTTCCCACCCACTTCAAACAGCGCCTGCGTAATCTGCCCCAACGAACACACCCGCACCGCCTCCACCAGCACTTCGAACACATTGCCGCCATCCATGGCTGTCTGCTTCAAGCGCTCCAACATGGGTCCGCTTTCTGCTGCGTGCAGTTGCTGAAACTCGGCAAGGCGCTTTAGCTGGCTTTGCTTTTCATCTTCGGTGGCGCGGGCCAGTTCAAGCGAATTCAATGAATCGGAATTTTCATCCGGATTCGTGAAAGTATTGACGCCAATGATCGGCAAAGTGCCATCGTGCTTCTGGATTTCATAGTGCATCGATTCTTCCTGAATCTTGCTGCGCTGGTAGCCGGTTTCCATGGCACCCAGCACGCCACCGCGTTCGCTGATGCGGTCCAGCTCATCGAGCACCGCATTCTCAACCAACTCGGTCAGCTCTTCGATCACGAAAGCGCCCTGGTTCGGGTTTTCGTTTTTGGCCAGGCCCCATTCTTTGTTGATGATCAACTGAATGGCCATTGCGCGACGCACACTTTCTTCGGTTGGTGTGGTCACCGCTTCGTCATAGGCATTGGTGTGCAGGCTGTTGCAGTGGTCGTACACGGCAATCAACGCTTGCAATGTGGTGCGAATGTCATTGAAAGCAATTTCCTGCGCGTGCAGGCTGCGGCCACTGGTTTGAATGTGATATTTCAGCTTTTGACTGCGGTCGCTGGCGCCGTAACGATCACGCATGGCAATCGCCCAGATTCTGCGCGCCACACGACCCAGTACGGTGTACTCCGGGTCCATGCCGTTGGAGAAGAAGAAACTCAGGTTCGGCGCAAAGTCATCAATCTTCATGCCGCGAGCCAGGTACGCTTCCACGAAGGTAAAGCCATTGCTCAAGGTGAATGCCAACTGCGAAATTGGATTGGCCCCTGCTTCCGCAATGTGATATCCGCTGATGGATACGCTGTAGAAGTTGCGCACTTCGTGGTCAATGAAATACTGCTGGATGTCGCCCATGACACGCAGGCTGAATTCGGTCGAGAAAATACAGGTGTTCTGTCCCTGGTCTTCTTTCAGAATGTCGGCCTGTACCGTGCCACGCACAGCTTTCAGGGTTGCAGCTTTCAAAGCCTGGTATTCCTGGGCATTGGGTGCGCGTTTGTTTTCAAACGTGAATTTGTCCACTTGCTGGTCAATGGCCGTATTCAGGAACATGGCCAGAATGCTGGGTGCCGGGCCGTTGATGGTCATGGACACACTGGTGCTGGGCGCGCACAAATCGAATCCGCTGTACAACACTTTCATGTCGTCGAGCGTGGCCACGCTCACACCACTGGTGCCCACCTTGCCGTAAATATCCGGGCGCAGGTCTGGGTCGAAACCATACAGGGTGACTGAGTCAAATGCAGTCGACAAGCGCTTGGCATCGCTTGCACTGCTCAGCATTTTGAAACGGCGGTTGGTTCGGGCGGGGTCGCCTTCGCCTGCAAACATGCGGGTGGGGTCTTCACCTTCCCGCTTGACCGGGAACACACCTGCCGTGAACGGGAAATAGCCAGGCAGGTTTTCCAGCATGACGAATTTCAGCAAGTCGGCACGGCTGGTGAATTTGGGCAAACTGACGCGATTGACTTTCAAACCGCACAAGGTGGTGACGGTCAATGGCGCCTGCAAGGCCTTGCCGCGCACCTCGTAGGTCAGCGTGTCGCCCTGATACCCTTCTGCCAGTTTTGAATAATCTTTCATGGCCTTTTGGGCGGCCATGCTCAGGCGAGTGCTCGTCAACTCCAACAGGTCATCCAGTGCTTCAACCGCCTTGGTCTTGTCGGGTTTATGTGCCAGCAAAAGCGCCTGGGCTCGCTCCATGCATTCGAGGTCGTACGCTGCCGCCACATCTTTTTGAACCTGTGCCTTGTAGCTGCGCACGGCTTGTGCAATTTCTGCCAGGTAGCGCACGCGCTCGGAGGGCACCACCGCCTTCATGGTGGTGGAATGCTTGGTGTCAATGGCATTGAACAGGCCTTTGGAAGGCTTGGCAATGGGCAAGGCTGCGCGCAAGGCCTTGTACAAGGCACTCACGCCATCATCATTGAACCGGCTTGCCAGCGTGCCGTATACAGGCATGGTGTCGGGCATGCTGGTGAAAGCCATACGGTTGCGTTGAACTTGCTTGCACACATCGCGCAGCGCATCCAGTGCGCCCTTGCGATCAAACTTGTTCACTGCCACGAAATCGGCAAAATCCAGCATGTCAATTTTTTCAAGCTGGCTGGCCGCACCGTATTCAGGGGTCATCACATACAGGCTGAAATCCACGTGGGGCACAATGGCGGCATCGCCTTGGCCAATGCCCGGCGTTTCAATCAACACTAGGTCAAACCCAGTGGCGCGGCACAGGGCAATGATGTCAGGCAAGGTGGCGGGCACTTCCTGCGCGGAATCGCGCGTGGCCAGCGAACGCATGAACACTTTCGGCTCATTGCCGGCCCAGGGGCCAATCGCATTCATCCGGATTCTGTCACCCAGCAGGGCTCCACCGGTTTTACGTCGTGAAGGGTCTACGCACACCACGCCAATGGTCAGGTCATCACCATGGTCCATGCGCAGTCGGCGAATCAATTCATCGGTCAGGCTGGATTTACCCGCTCCGCCCGTGCCGGTAATACCCAGCACAGGCGTCTTGCTGGTTTTGGCCAATGCGCGAATGGCGTCCAGGTCGGCTGTGGGTACTTCATCGCGCTCAAGGCGGGTAATCAGTTGAGTCAGCTGGGGCCAATTGGCAACCAAGGCTTGAATGCCTTCTGGCGTACTGATCACTTCAGCCTTCTTGCGGGCATCGCGAACCTGGGCGGCACGGGCGATCATGTCGCCAATCATGCCTTCCAGACCCATTTTCTGGCCGTCTTGTGGGCTGTAAATGCGGTTGACGCCATAGGCCTGAAGGGCTTCAATTTCGGAGGGCAAAATCACACCACCCCCTCCACCAAACACCTGGATGTGACCAGCCTGCTGGGCCTTCAGCTCATCGACCATGTATTGGAAAAATTCGTTGTGTCCACCCTGGTACGAGCTGACTGCCAGACCATCCGCGTCTTCTTGAATGGCAGCGTCCACAAGTTCCTGCACCGACCGGTTGTGCCCCAAGTGAATTACCTCGGCACCCTGACTTTGCAGCAAGCGGCGAATCATGTTGATCGCGGCGTCATGCCCATCAAACAGGGACGATCCTGTTACGAAACGAAGGGGCGTGCTTTTGTTGTCAGAGAGGGGTTTCCCCACCTCGCCGGTGCTGCTTTTCATGTGAGTCTCCTGATGGGTTGCGGTTGTTTTCCACCGCTCGTTTGAATTTTAATTCTAACCTATCCATGCGCCATGCGTAGCATGCGACGAGACCCAAAAAGCTTAAAAGGAGCAGACTGGAAATCACCCAGTACGTGAGAGGCACCCCGTAAACCGTGATGCCAAGTTGGGGAATAAACAAAACAATACTGAGAATCAAGGCAATCCAGACCCCCAGCAAACGCCAGGTAATTTGCTTGACTTGCCGCCAATACGCGGTTTCAAGGGCGGTGGGGGGACTGTTTTTCAAGCGAAGCCCCTAAGAGGCAAATTGCGGTTTGAACCGGTAAACCGCCAAAGTACTGCGCAAATTGCCCAGAAAATCGACCGGTTGACCATGCAAAAAAAGTTGTTTGCCAAGTACTTTATGTCCGATTTGAGCAACCAGTGCTTCGAAGTCCTTGGGCGTGCACAGGTGAATATTGGGCGTGTTGTACCACTGGTAGGGCATTTGCTTGGACACTGGCATGCGACCCCAGGCGATCGACCACACGTGGTACCAATGGCCAAAGTTGGGAAAGCTGACAATGCCTTCTTTGCCTACGCGGGCGATTTCCTTGAGAATGCGCTCGGTGTTGTGCATGGCCTGCAAGGTCTGCGACAGAATCACCACATCGAAAGCATGATCCTCAAACATGGCCAGCCCTTTTTCAAGGTCTTGCTGAATCACGTTGATGCCATTGGCCACGCTGCGCTGCACATTGGTGTCGTCAATTTCAACCCCATAGCCTTTCGCATTGCGGGTTTTCATCAAACGGGCGAGAAAAGAACCATCACCACAGCCCAGGTCGAGCACGCGGGCGCCCATGGGCACCCAGCTTTCAATCAGGTCCAGGTCGGCCCTTGGAACAACAATCGGCAAGGCTTGCACGTCTTGTCGCACGGCATGCAGATTTTTCATGCGAGCTCCTTGGCAATGCGCTCAAAGTAGCCGCGCACCACGTTGTGATAACGCGCATCAGTCAACAAGAAAGCATCATGACCGTGTGGCGCGTCAATTTCAGCATAGGTGACATCGCGCTGGTTGGCCATCAGGGCTTCCACGATTTCACGTGTGCGATCGGGGGCAAAACGCCAGTCGGTGGTGAAGCTGACCAGCAGGAATTTGGCCGTGGCCGCTCGCAGCGCCTTGGTCAGGTCACCGCCTGTGTGACGTGCCGGGTCGAAATAATCAAGCGCCTTGGTGATCAGCAGGTAGGTGTTGGCATCAAAATAATCTGCGAATTTGTCGCCTTGGTAACGCAGGTAACTTTCCACCTGAAAGTCCACGTCCAGCCCGTAGTTGTAGTCGCCAGTGCGCAGGGTGCGCCCAAACTTCTCGGCCATGTCGTCACCGCTGAGGTAGGTGATGTGACCGATCATTCGGGCCAGGCGCAAACCCCGCTTGGGTACCACGCCGTGCTCGTAGTAATTGCCGCCGTGGAAATCCGGGTCGGTGACAATGGCCTGCCTGGCCACTTCATTGAAAGCAATGTTCTGAGCACTCAATTTGGGTGTGGAAGCAATGACCATGCAATGCCCCACACGCTCCGGGTAGCTGAGGCTCCACTGCAAGGCCTGCATGCCACCCAGGCTTCCACCCATGACCGCTGCAAATTTGTGAATGCCGAAATGATCCGCCAAGCGCACTTGGGCATTGACCCAGTCCTGAACGGTAACGAATGGAAAGTCAGCGCCGAAAGGCTTGCCCGTATCTGGATTGATGCTGCTGGGGCCTGTCGAACCAAAACATGACCCAAGGTTGTTCACGCCAAGGACGAAAAATCGGTCGGTGTCCAAGGGTTTGCCGGGGCCAACCATGTTGTCCCACCATCCTTCACTTTTCTCTTGCCCTTCATACAGTCCCGCCACGTGGTGCGAGGCATTCAATGCATGGCACACCAATACGGCATTGCTTTTGTCAGCATTCAAATTACCGTAGGTTTCCACCATGAGGGAGTAGGCAGGCAGAGTCTTGCCGCACTCCAGCAACAGGGGCGCAGAAAATTCAATGAGTTCAGGCTTTACAAAGCCGACAGACTGGTTGGCAGACACAATTCGATATTTCTATGGTTGATTTTTTGTTTGTTCTTCTTGCTAGCCTTTGAGTATAAATCCCAAACAGGCATTGAATACAGTGCAATTGCGGGCGCACGGCGCCCACCGTACAGTTTGCGTGGCTTAGTTCGCTCTTAGTCGCTGTGCAGTTGACGCATCAATGCGTCAACTTTTTCGATATCGAAGGTACGGGTAACCTTCCTGACCAGTTTCTGGGTGGCATCGAAATCGGTTTTCAACAGCAGCTCCTTGACATCGAGCAACTGCGATGGGTGCATGGAATACTGGGTCAGCCCCATGCCAAGAAGCAGGCGGGTCAGGCGAATGTCACCGGCCATTTCGCCACACACGCTGACCGGCACACCCGCTTTTTCAGCCGAATTAATGACCTCGAACACGAGGCGTAGCACCGCAGGGTGCAGCGGGTCATACAGGTGCGCAACCTGGTGGTCAACCCGATCCACGGCGAGCGTGTATTGAATCAGATCGTTGGTGCCAATGGACACGTAATCCAGGTACTTCAAGAATTGGGGCAGGCTGAGTGCGGCAGCCGGCACTTCGATCATGCCGCCAATTGGAACCACCTGGTTGGCTTGAAACCGACGTTCCTGCAGCTGCTCGCGGGCCATGTCGATATAGGCTAAGGCCTGCTTGGTTTCCCGAATGTTGGTCAGCATCGGCAACAGGATTTTCACTGGCCCGGTTTTGGCGGCCCGCAGCAAGGCGCGAATCTGCGTGAGAAAAATTGCAGGCTCGGCCAGACTGAAGCGGATTGAGCGAAGCCCCAGTGCAGATGTGCTGGACACAGGGGGAGCACTGCTGTTGGCCCCGTCAAACTGCAGGGTTTTATCGGCGCCCAAATCGAGTGTGCGCACCGTCACCGGCTTGCCTTTCATGGCCTTGATGACCTTTCGGTAGGCCTCGAATTGCTCGTCCTCAGAAGGCCATTCCTTGCGGTTCATGAACAGGAATTCCGAGCGGAACAGGCCCACGCCGTCGGCGCCCGCATCCACAACGCCTTTCACATCGTCGGGCAATTCAATGTTGGCGAGCAGCTCGATTCGACGGCCGCACTGGGTTCTGGCTTCGGTGGTGATCAGGCGCTTCAGGCGCTGGCGCGACAAGGCGAGTATGGCCTGCTTGCGCTGGTATTCATCGACAACAATGGTGGCGGGGTCCAGAAACACTGCCCCCACCTTCCCATCAACCACCACCAGGTCGCCGTTGTGAATGAATTCAAGCGCACGCGGAACCCCAACCACAGCGGGAATGCCCAGGCTGCGCGCCACAATTGCAGTGTGCGAGGTGGCACCCCCCAGCTCAGTGACGAAGGCCCCAACACGCCGACCTTTCAGTTGCACCATGTCGGCCGGGGAAATGTCGTGCGCCACGATCAACCAGGGGTCTTCGTTCTCCCCTTCTGGCGGCAAAGGCAAGGCTGTTGCATGACCGCGCAGTGACTTCAAGACCCGT